>JAJQBO010000019.1 GCA_021203245.1 Planctomycetaceae bacterium | reverse complement strand
ATCCCTGTATAAATTGTCTGGAGGTATTTTACACCACATTTTGGACTTGACTGGCAGGGGCTGAAATGCAAGAGGAACGGTTACAGAAATACATGGCCCGCTGCGGCGTCGATTCGCGCCGCAAGTGCGAGGAACTCATCACAGCCGGCCAGGTGGAGGTGAACGGCGAGGTCGTCCGCGAACCAGGCGTCAAAATCGACCCCGCCCGCGACCGCATCAAGGTAAACGGCAAGGTGCTGCGGCAGGAGCGCCCGGCCTACTATATCCATTACAAGGTCAAGGGCGTCACCACCACCGTGTCGGACGATCTCGGCCGGAAGACGGTCATGGACTGTCTCCCCGACATCCGGGAACGGGTCTATCCCGTCGGCCGGCTCGACAAGGAGTCGGAAGGGCTTATCGTCCTGACGAACGACGGGGCCCTGGCCAATTACCTCACCCACCCCGCCCACGGCATCGAAAAGACCTACCGCGTCGTCGCCGAAGGCCGGGTGCCGGAAGACACTCTCCGCACGCTGGCGGAAAAGGGCATCCGCCTGGGGCCGGTCCTTATCAAGCCGTCCCGGGTCGAACTGGTCCGCTACGACAACGACAACACGGTTGCGCTGATCTCGGTGGCGGAAGGGATCAACCGCGAGGTGCGGCGCATCTTTGCCGCGCTCGGGCACGAGGTGAAGAAACTGCTCCGGACCCAGGTCGGCCCGCTGCAGTTGACCGGCATGAAACGGGGCGCGACCCGCCCGCTGACGCCTCGTGAAATCTCCATCCTCCAGAAAGGAATGGCGGGCATCGACACCGCCGCCGAGGCGGAAGCCTTCCCAGCCGGTTCGGCCAAGGGCCGCAAACCCACCGGGCCGCGAGGCCGTCCGCGCCGCACCGCCGCGCCGCGCCGGGGCAAGCCGGACCCGGCTGCCATCGCGCCACGCCGTCCGAAAGCCGCCCAGGCCGACGCGCCGAAACGGGGCAGGGGCAAAGTGGTGGAGGACGACTGGAAGAAGCGGGTGACGGTCGGGGCGATGTCGAAACGCGGCCGCGCCGCAGCCGCAGGCAAGCAGCGCGAAGACGAAACGGCAAAGCCGTCCAGGCCGCTCCGGCCGGTGCGGCCGTCGCGAATTTCCTCCAAAGCGGCCGCACCCGAAGCCGCGCCGGCGGCGAAAAAGCCTGCCGCGCCGCGTCCGCGTCCGGCCGCGGCGGTCAGTCATCCTCTCGCCGCCGCCAAGGCCAAGGCTCCCGCCGCGCCGGCGCGCGGGAAGCCGGGTAAATCGGCCAAATCGGAAATATCGAAAAAAGGCGCGCGCACAGGCAAACCCGGCGCGTCGGGTCGTGGAAAGAGTAGCAAGCGCTAACCGTATGCGGTTGCCGAAACCTTTTCCCTGAGAAAATTGCTGAGATAACGAGGGGCAAATATCGTGGCTCACGAAATCAAACCATTGTGGATCATGGAATCGCCGAACCATTCGGGCATGTCCGTGGCCAACCGCAACCTTGCCGCCGGCATGGTGCGCATCGGCTGCAAGCCGGAGATTTTCGCCCTCCACGACGGCGAAAACGCGCCCGACTTTGCGGCTGTCAATTGCCCGGTGCGGATTTTTCCCCATATGGGAGCGGCGTTGTTCGGCGGCGCTGCCCTGCGGGAAGCCGAGTCCCTCGGCGTCAACCTCATCCATGCCCTGTCCGGCGACCTCTACAAGCGGGCCGAACGCATCGCGCACAAGCTGGGGCTGCCGCTTCTCGTCACCTGCAACCGGCTCGAGGAAACGGAAATCCGCGCCATGTCCGGGTTCAAGGGCCAGGGGGTGGTGGCGGTGTCCAGGGCTATTCGCGAGCGTATCATCAATGTCGCCGGCCTCACCCAGAACCACATCCGCGTCATCCATAACGGGCTCGACCTGTCCCGCTATCCGCGTCCCTCGTTTTCGGAACGGGACGTGCCTGGCGCATGGCATTGCCCGGTCATCGGCACCCTCGGCCACCTGTCGAAGAAAAAGGGCCAGCGGGTGTTTTTGCAGGCGGTCAAGATCCTGCTCGAGCGCGGGCTGGACGCCGAATTCGTCATCCTCGGGGACGGGCCGGACCGGGTCATGCTGCGGGGCCTTGCCGACGAACTGCAGGTGACGCGGCGGGTGACCTTTACGCCCCACACCGTGTCGGGCCAGCTTAACCAGCTCGACCTGCTGGTCGAACCGTCGCTGCAGGAGGGCCTCGGCATGTCTGTCATGCAGGCCATGGCGACGGGCGTCCCTGTGGTGGCGACGGGCGTGGGCGGATTGTACGACCTGATCGAGGACGGGGTGACCGGCGTCATGGTGCCGGCCGCCGACGCCGAGGCGCTGGCCGAGGCTATCTGGCGGCTTCTTAAAAACACCTCGGAACGGCTCGAAATGGCAAAACAGGCGCGCGAAATGATCGAAAAGGATTTCAGCGCCGAATCGGTGGCGGGGAAGCTGGTTGCGTATTACCGCGAATGCGACGAGGCATACTCGGTCGCGGGCGGGAACGCTTAGGAGACCCTGCCTTGGGCCACGACACCATCGCCGCCGACGGGTTGTTCGTCAGGGAGATGAAACCGAACGAAACGCCGAAGGGCGCGTTTCTCCTGCTGCACGGGATGGAGAGCCATTCCGAATGGTTCGTCGACCTGGCCTCGCGCCTGGTCAGCCGCAATTACGCCGTCGTCGCCTACGACCGGCCCGGCTGGGGCGGCAGCCCCGGCACGCGCGGCCACCTCGCCTCCTACCGCGACTTTGTCGAAAATACCGTCCGCCTCGCCACGCTGACGCGGGCGAAATACGGCGCAGTCCATCTGGCGAGCATGTCGTGGGGCGGCATGGCAACCCTCTACCTGGGCTTGCGCCGGGGCTGGCTGTTCGATTCCCTGACCCTTATCTCGCCCGGGCTGGCCGCGCGCCGCGACCTCTCGTTCCGGGACAAATGCCGGCTGGGCTTCGATTTCCTGAAGGGCAGGGCCGACAGCCTGGTCGAACCGCTCTTCAGCCCCGAACACTTCTCCCACGACCCCCACTGGCAGCGCTTTATCGAGAAAGACCCGTTGCGGGTGCGGCAGGTGACGAGTTCGTTTTGCTTCGAGACCCTGAAGATGCGGCGCTTTATCGCCGGCTCGGCCGGGCGGCGGCTCCTCCCGCCCACCCTGTGCCTTCTGGCCGGCGACGACGCCATCATCGACAACGACGCCACCGCAGCCCTCTGCCGCCGGGCGGGGGCGGTGGTCGAGACCATCCCCAACGCCGCCCACAGCCTTGTTTTCGAGCGGCCCGAGCACCTCGCCGACGCCATGGCGCGCCGCGCCGAAGCGGCGACGGCGGCGTTCCGCAACCCGGTCGGCACCGTGTGGGTGGTCGGCGGCGGCGCGGTAGGGGGCGCAGTCGCCTCGCTTCTGGCCGACGGCGCCGTGCGGACCGGCATGCTGGTCAAGCCGAAGTACCTGGACAGCGTGCGGAAAGATGGATTCACCCTCCACTGCGGCCTCGGCAGCCGCACCGCTTCGCCATGTCTCCAATTCGCCGACTCGCCGGGCGAATTGCCCGGTCCGCCGGATCTGGTCGTCGTCGCGGTGAAAAGCTTCGATACCGTCCAGGCGCTGTCGCCGCTGGTCGGGAAGATTCCCGCTTCCACCGTCGTCGCCAGCCTGCAAAACGGCGTCGGCAACGAGGACGTCATCGCCGGCCTTTTTCCAGACAATACCATCGTCGCGGCGTCCATCTGCGCCAGCCTTGAACTGACAGACCCGGGCCATGTCGTGTGGGCGGACGACCGGGGCGGCCTCGGCGCGGCGCTGCACCGGGGCGACGAGGCAATAGCCCGGTCGGTTTGGCAGAACATCATGACCCGGACCGGGATGGAGTGCCGCTGGGTCGGCGGCAAACGGGCCAGCAGCCGCTTGAAGTGGTCGAAATTGATGCTGAATACCGCGTTCAACGCCCTGAACTCCGTCACCGGGCTCGGCAGCGCAGCCATACTGGCTGACGGCAAATACGGCGACCTTGCCCTGCGCGCCCTTGCCGAAGGTTTTGCCGCAATGTATCGGTTAAAGTTGGATCCTGTTGATCTGCCGGGATTTCCCGTATCAAAATTGAGACTTCTCCTGAAGATGCCGAGCCTCGTGGCCCGGCGCATCATGGCCTGGCAGGCGGCACGCGCACCCGAGGTGGCGTTCTCGATGCGGCAGGATTTTTTGAAAAACAGACAACATACTGAAATAACAGAACTTAACGGAAAAATTGTCGAAGTTGGACGCCAGCTCGGTATCGATGTTTCCGCTAACGAAAAACTCGTTGAACTGGTGAAAAATAATCAGAAAAAACAATGCGTATCATGAAATATTCATAAAAAATATTCAATACGTGATAATCCCCCGTACGATGCAAGTTGACAGGTTTACCTTGTTGGGCAATGGGTTAGCAACCGCGCGTTGCTGGTTGCTTCTCCCTCAATCCACAATATATAGTGTCTGCCCATATCCATTTTACTATATTTGCTTTTTGATCTTGACGCGGTCAATCTTTTCCGTAGAATGTATTGCGTTGGGACAAGAACGCATAACTGCGGCAAAATCCTGACAGTATTTATGGCGACGCCATGCGTCGTCCACATACCTGGCCTTGGATGGAGACCCGCTTCATACCTCGGGCCAAAACAAAGCTGAGCCGGTGGAATACTATCCTCCCGTGTCGTCCCATTCTGCACGGGCGGTGGACTTTTTATGTCTGGTGATTGTTTTTACGGGGACTGGAGAGAAGAGGAGTTTGTTGTATGACCATTCACGTCTATTCAAAGCCCGGCTGCGGCAAGTGCGATGCGGCCAAATCCAAACTCAAGCTGATGGGCTTGCCCTTTACCGAACACAATATCGAGTACTATACCAACCACCACGAGGGATGGCGCACCGACGACTCCGCCGACGTGATGGCAGCCCACACCATGCTGGACACCCTGCCCATCTTCCGCCTGAACGACGAATTCCACGACTATCCCACCGCCATGCGCAAGCTGAAGGACACGGGCATCCAGGCCCGCGCGTAGCCGCACGGCGTCATTCGAGGAAAGTTGCTTTTCTTTCCTTGATATATGGCTGGTCCGGGTTATAATTGAACGCGGCGGCAGGAACGTTTCCTGCCGCCTCTTTCTATGCAGGAATCCGCCCATGTACCTCTACATCATGCGCCATGCCGATGCAGTCAGCGGCCGCGACGACGCGGCGCGGGCACTGTCCTCCGCCGGCCGCGACGAAGCAACGCGGATGGGCGGGTGGTTGGCCGCATTGGGTATCGCCCCCGCCGTGGTGTCCAGCCCATACGTCAGGGCGATGGAGACCGCCACCCTGGTGGCGGAGGCGCTGGGCGGCCTCGACGTCCTGCAGGATGACCGCCTCGCCAGCGGCATGCGCCCGGAAGACGGCGCGGCCCTGGTGCATGAATACGGAAGCGGCAACGGCCTGCTGCTGGTCGGGCATGTCCCCGACGTCGGCGACCTCGCCTCGTATCTCCTGGGCGCGCGGGAGCCGTGCGTGGCCATGGGCAAGGCGGCGGTGGCATGTATACACTTGGAATGCTTGGGATTCGGCGGCGGCGTGCTCCGCTGGCACGTGAATCCGCAGCTCTGTACGGTAGCGAAATAAAGCGAGGGGAGTGGTATGGCACGTCTTGAAGAATCGCGCATTTCCGGCCCAGGCAACGGCAAGGTCATGTATATCCCGCCCATGGAACCGTGGGGGGCCCGTTTTTTCGCCGCCGCGTTCCGCAGCATCGGCTATGACGCCCGCGCCCTGACCGAGGACGCCACCACCCTCGCCATGGGCCTGAAGAACACCGGGGGCGGCGAGTGCGTGCCGTGTCCGTCGACCACCGGAGCGCTCCTCGCCGCAATGGAGCGGGACGGCGTCGACCCGGACCAGGTCATCTTCTTCATGCCCACCGCCTGCGGCCCGTGCCGCTTCGGCCAGTACGCCAAACTGAACAAGATGATCTTCGCCCGCAAGGGCTGGGACAACGTGCAGATCATGTCGCCGTCGGCCGAAAACGCCTATGAAGGCATCGACACCGACGCGCGCATGCTCCTCTACCACGCCCTCGTCACCTGCGACATCATGCGGAAATTCGTCCACCGCGTCAGGCCCTACGAAATCGACAAGGGCTCGGTCGAGAACACGGTTGAATACTACACCGTCAAGATGGAGGAAGCCTTTTCCGCCGGCGACAAGAAGACGGTGGAAAAATGCGTGGCCGACTGCGCCCGCGACCTCCAGGCCCTGCCGCGATACACCGCCGCCCGCCCGCTGGTGGGCGTTGTCGGGGAAATCTACGTCCGCTGCGACCCGTTCCTCAACAACGACGTCTGACGCCGCATCGAGGAATTGGGCGGCGAAGCCTGGCTCGCGCCGATCAGCGAATGGATCTTCTACACCAATCACCTCCGCCACCTCCTGGTCAAGGAACAGGAACGCGGCCCTAAGGCCATTATCGAACGCGCCCGCATCTGGCTGGAGACGCGCTATTTCTTCAACCGGATTGAACACAATTACTACGACCTCGCTTCGCCGGTCCTGCACGACCGCCACGAACACCCCATCGACCAGGTGCTGGAAGAGGGCATGCACTACCTGCCGTGGCAGTTCGAGGGCGAGGCGGTCCTGACCCTCGGTCGCGCCGCCCTGTTTGTGAAAAAGGACGGGGCTAAGGCCATCGTCAACGCCAGCCCCATGTTCTGCATGCCCGGAACCATCACCACCTCCATCTTTCCGCAACTGGAGAAGGAACTGGGTGTGCCGGTCATCTGCAACTTCTACGACGGATCGGGCGATCCGAACATGAGCCTGGTGCCGGTCATGCACTACGTGGCCGAGCCGTTCCGGCGCGACCAGGCGTCGGAACGGAAGAAAAAGGCGGCCGGAACCCAGCGGATTCCGCACCGGGTGACCCGCTCCATGCTGCGGGAAGCGGAGTAATCGGCCCGGACGCGCGTGGCGGCTTGTTTTTCGTCCCGCAATACCTACAATAAATCCTCTATGGATACCGCCAGCGGATACCCTGACGCCACCCGCCGCTCCCGGGCCCGCGTGCCGGTCCTGGCGGTTGGGCTGTTGGCGGCCTGCCTCCTGGCCGGCTGCGCCGACATGCCGGAACCTGACAAGGGCGCGAACCAGAGCCTGGTGGAGATAGGCGAGCGCTCCCTCGAGGAAGCGGAAGCGCTCGAAAGCGAGGGCAGGAAAGCCGAGGCCCAGGCAGCCTACCGCCGTTCCCAATGGGCCTTCCGCTACCACGAACACCTCACCGGCGAAGAACCGTTCCTGCTCGAGGAAGCGCTCGAAGGCGTCAAACGCACCGAGGCGCGCCGGCGTCGCTGAGTTGTAGGTAATCGTTCTTGTCCAAAACAAGGTCGCTCGATGTGTATGACAGTAGCCCGTAACGCTCTGTGAAAAAGATCGTGACCGAAGCGGAGAACCGCATGAGTTCGGTGCCTTGTCCGTTTATTCCCGTGGACCCCGGCCGAACCGCCTGCTTACTCCGCTGGTCAATGTCCGCACGCCGGGGTGACGTATGGGAGAGGTTAGCGTGTTTTCACCCAAACGGCGCAATTCCCCTTTTCGTCACCCCGGCGTCTGCACCGTGAACCGGGCGCAAAACGGGCGGTTCGGCCGGGGTCCACGGCCCCGTCCTCTGATCCGGAAATCACTGCGTCAGTTCGGTACAGCCACCATCCATCCCTGATAAGGAATCCCGAAATGCGATATGTGGTCGATTTGCACAGCCACAGCGGCTATGCCGGCGGCGTGGGCAATATTTCGTTGGAAACGGTCGCCGATACCATGCACAAGAAGGGTATCAACGCCTTCGGCGTCGGCGACTGCATCCAGCCAGCCTGGCGGGAAAAATACGCCGCCCGGCTCGAAGAACGGGAGCCCGGCCTCTTCGCCCTGCGGGAAGCCGCCCCGAACCAGGAGCCGGCCCGGTTTGTCCTGCAGACGGAAATCATCATCACCTCGCCCGTCCCCTCGGGCGGGCGCAAAGGCACCCACGTGGTCCTTCTTTTTCCAAGCTTGGCGGCTGTGGATGCGGCAATCGCCCTGCTGCGAAGCTGGGGCGTGAAAATCGACATGGGCCGCCCGTTTGTGAAATGCGAAGACGTCGGCGATGTTGAAGATAAATGCTGCGCGCTGCGGCGCATCGACCCGGCGGTGATGGTAATCCCCGCCCATGTCATGACGCCGCAGGGGATTTATGGATCCGATCACCCGGTCGACAGCCTCCGGGACGTGTTTGGCCAGTTCGCGGACGAAATTTCCACCGTGGAAACAGGTCTGTCCGCCGATCCCTTGCTCCTCGCCCTCCTTCCCGAACTGGACGGCAAGACGCTTGTTTCGAATTCCGATTGCCACTCCGGCGCGCTGAACCGGGTGGGGCGGGAATTTACCGCCCTCGACATCGACACGCCGTCCTACGACGCCATCGTCGCCGCCCTCAGGAACCGCCGCATCCGTTACAGCGCCGAGTTCAACCCGGCCGAGGGCCGCTATTTCCTGACCGGCCACCGGGCCGGGCTGGAACGCCACGGCGCGTCGTTCTGCTATTATTCCCCCGACCAGGCCCCGGACGACGGCCTGTGTCCGATATGCGGCAAAAAATTGACCGTGGGCGTTCTGGATCGTTTGCTCTACATTTCGCGGGTTCAATCGGCTCCGGGCGAGACGCGGCACCTCGCGACGGTCAAGCCGGCGCAGCCGCTGAAGACGCTGATTCCGCTGGTGGAGGTCATTGCCGCCGGGCTCGGCCTCAAGAGCGTGTCGGGGGCGAAGGTCTGTTCAATCTATGACGCCGTTATCGGAAAAATCGGCACCGAGGCGGATCTATGGGAGCTGTCGGCACAGGAAATCGACACGCTTCTGACAGCCGTCGTGCCGGAACGGGTGGTCAAGGCTGTTTTGCAGGTGCATGAAGGCGACTTCTCGTTCCAGCCCGGATTTGACGGCCAGTATGGCGGGTTGAAGCTTGGCGAAAAGGTCGATTGGTTTGGGCATTGCCACGTGATGAACGGGGCGTGAGTTTGGTGGACGCTTTCCCCATTCTTGTCCACAACTGTGTAATTATTACCCCATAGCTGAGATAGGGTACCTTGCCCCGGCACAACCTCACGTTCTTCTCCCGGTTCACCGTCCAGACGCCGGGGTGACGGTTTTAGGGGAGCGCGGCGTTCCCGCTGCACAGACGCGTCTTTGCATCATAACCACAACGCCTTTCCCTAACCGTCACCCCGGCGGGGAAATATAAAACCGGGAAATTGGCGGGCGGTTGTGCCGGGCAAGCGGGCTGACCTCTGCTACGGAATTTGTGTCGGACAGGAGAAGAAGTCTTCACCCATGGTGACATGAGGATTACCCCACCATCACCCGGCCGATGGGGTGGTGGATGCTGACCTTGGCCGACGGAACGACCCAGAGGGCGATACTCAGGGGGCCAAGGCGGCCGACAAACATGGAAATGCTTATCCACAGCCGCGAGGCCGTCGTCAGGCTCGGGGTGAAATCCATCGACAAGCCCACCGTGCCGAATGCCGATATTTATTCGAAGATCAACACCTCCAGCCGGACATCCGGGTGGATGATGGTCATGATAAACACGCCGACCACATTCCAAATCATCGTAATCGCCATCAGAATGCGGGCGCGGCTGACCAACTCGGGCGCGATGGTGTAGCCAAACATATTGACGTTGGTGTCGTTGCGGAGATTGGCCTTAATCCGGGCAATCCAAATCGCCAGGCTGGTCGTCTTGATGCCGCCGGCGCAGGAACCGGGCGAGCCGCCGACGAACATCAGGAAAAACATGACGATGATGGAAGGAAGCGGCAACAGGGACGCCCGGGAAATACTGAAGCCGGCGGTCCGGCCGCTCACCGTCTCAAATACGGCGTGCCAGAGGCCGTTCCCCTCGGAACCGGTTCCCAAGGCCCAGATGAGAAGGATGCCCAGCACGATCAGGAGCAGGGTCATGCTGAGGACGACCCGGGTATGGAGCGATATCCAGTGCGGTTTTTTCACATGGTTGCGGATGAAACCGGGCAGGCGATACAGCTCGTGCAGGACGCTGTGGCCAAGGCCGCCAAGGGTGACGAGGCACAGCAGTGCGACCAGGAAGGGGATATTGTCGACCAGCCCATAGAGGTCGTCCCGGTACAGGGTAAACCCGCTGTTGCAAAACGCCGATACGGAATGGAACGCCGCCGACCAGATCAGGAAGCCGCGCTCGCCCGTATGTCAGTGCTGCGGAACCAGCGAAATACCCATAACCACCGCGCCGATCGCCTGGACGGCGAGGGTGACCTTGAGAATTTGCAGAAAGGTGCGTTTAAACTCGGTGGCTGCGTCGTTCTGGTAGATGGCGTCGGTGGTCGCCGCCTGCTGGGTAAGGGAAAGCCGGCGGCCGAGAATGCGGAAGCCGAGGCTGGCAAACGTCATGATGCCCATGCCGCCCATCTCCATCAGGAGAAAGATGACCGCCTGCCCGAAGGCGGTGTACGTGTCGTGGACGTTGACGACGCTCAGGCCGGTGACGCAGGCGGCGGAGACGGCCGTGAACAGGGCGGCGGAAAAGTCCAAGTCTATGGTATTGGACTGGTGCGAAAAGGGCAGCCAGAGAAGTATGGTGCCCAGCAGGATGACGCCGCCGAACCACATGAAGACCATGAGGCTGGGGGACATGCGGTTCTGTATGGTTTTGGCGCGGAAAAGGGTCACGGGCTGGCCTCGAACGTGGACGGTTTACTTTTTCCCAAACGGATCCTTTGAGGCTTCCAGCGTTTCGAGGCTGTCCTTCTTGCCGATAATCAGGAGCGCGTCGGAATCCTTGACCACGAAATCGGGGCCGGGCAGGAAGGCGGTGCGTTCAGGCACGTGTTCCTTGACAGCGATGACGAAGATGTCGAAGCGCTTCCTGAGGTCAAGCTGCAGAAGGGTTTTCCCGAGCGCCCAATCGGGCGGGGTGATCTGCATGACCATGTAGTTTTCCGACAGCGGGATAAAGTCCAGCAGGTTCCGGTTGATAAGTTGGGTGGCGAGCCGCGAGGCGGTCTCCCGCTCCGGAAAGACGATGGAATCCGCGCCGATGGCCTTAAGGATCTCGGCATGATCGCGGCTGGTCGCCTTGGCATGGATATGCGGGAGCCGCAGCCGCTTCAGGTGCAGCACGGTGAGGATGGACGCCTCCATATTCTCGGACATCCCCACCACCGCTTCGTCGAAATCGTCGCCGACCACGGTCGAGAGGCTGGCGAAATCGCGGCTGTCGAGGCAGTAGGCGCGCTGGACGAGATCGCCGACCTCGTTGATGACGGCCTGGTTCTTGTCGATGGCGAGGACTTCGGCGTCCTTGGCCAGCTCCACAGCCAGGTGACGCCCGAACTGGCCCAGTCCGATGACGCAGATGCGTTGACGCTTCGCCATGGACTAACCCTCCACAAAGAAACGGGCGGCGCGTTCGGGATTGCCTGCATAGCGTTCGGCCAGCGCGGCCCCGAGGTTTTTCCTCGTCAGGTGCACGTCCGGGTTCGCATCGAGGCGCTCCATGGCGGCAAAGGCGTGCTCAAGAAAATCGAGGCGCTTGCGGCGGCGAATCGGCGATTCCGTCTTGTCGACATAGTGGAGGTAGTACTTGATGACGCCCTGGATATTTTCGGAAAACAGGGCGGCCCCGCCCGGCGACGCCACTTCGCTCAGGAGCAAATCGAAAACGGCGGTTGCCTTTTCCGTCTCTTCGGCGTTGTCGAGGTAGGGAATCATCCTGGCCATGAGACGGAACAGTTCGTTGTTGAGGGCGGAGCGGTTGCGGATGGCCCCGATGTCCATCAACACTTCGAATGCGTCGTTGTAGCGTTCGGCGCGGACATAGTAGGTGGCGAGGTTGATGACGCCCCGGGCCTTGGCGAGGCTGGCGTCGTAGCCGGGAACGGTGGCGGGGACGGAGTCGTAAATCCGCCTGGCCGCTGCGAGGTTGTCGGTGCGGGACAAACCGAGGATAAGCAGGTTCGCAGCGTCGGCGCGCAATCGGTTCAGTTCCTCGTCCTCGCCGAAATCGGGCATGCGGGCATACACTTCGGCGGCGCTGCCGAGGCTGTCGGATTCGCAATAGCCCTTCAACTCGTTGAAGTCGGCCCGCACCTGCTCGATATCCGGCTTGGGCAGGCTCGGTTCAATCTGCGTCACGGGAAGTTCCGGCAGGGGAGGCGGCGGCAACGGCGAGCCGCTCGGGCCAGCCGGAAAAGCCGGGAGAGCCGCCAGGTCTGCGGTACCAACACCGGTACCGGATGCGGCGGGGAAGTCGCCCAACGGCGTCGTGGACGGCAAGGCCGGCGGCGGCAGCGGCGTCGCGTCCGCATAGGCCTGACTCGGAACGGCAACGGGCTGGGCGGATGCGTCGCCGACAGGCGCTTCGGGCGGCGGCGCGTCATGGTAGAGGGGGAACGCGCTCTGGTTCGCCCCAGCGATGTCTATCCGCATTTCCTCCAGGGTGGCGATGGCGGGATCGTCAAAGGAGACGAGATCGTCCGGGCTGGGGAGCGCCGGGCTGGGGCGATAGGGAAAGGGGTTGTCTTCGCCCGCCGTGGCGGTGCGGGGGAGGGCGGTGAGACCGGCGGCGCCGGCCAGGATACAACACGCCAGCCAGAGCCGTTTCCCGTGGGTAATGCGCATGTACAGAATCCTTTCTCACGGAGCGGGTCGCTTCCGATTATGGTTGATATCAGTGTATCCATCCCGCGAAAAAACGCAAGTCCGCCCGGGAGGTTTGGAGCAGAGAGGAGATGGTGGTGTATAAGAGTATTGTGCGGATCACTTGGGTTCATTTCAATGATTTATGGAATACCGCCACGTGAGTCTGGTGTAGCGACTGTTTCCGGATAGACCCAGGCCGAACCGCACGTTTTTCGCCCCGATGGATGTCCGCTTGCCGGGGTTGACGCTGGAGGTGGTTGCGGTGCTTGCCTCACCACTACGCGTAATTTTCCCAAAATACGTCACCCCGGCGGGAAAACGTCCGCTGCATCGTGAGCGGGAAGTTGGTGCCGGGGCAGGCGAGCTCGACCTGGACGAATACCTGAAGTCGCGTTGGAGCAGAGGGTCATTCGCCCTTGCCCCGGCACAGCAACACGCGTGCCCGCTGGTCCATGTTGCACGCCGGGGTGACGTTTGGGGGAGAAGAGAGGCGACTTGGTGAAGATACAGGCCAGACATAAAAAGCGCGCACCGGGGTGCGCGCATCAACGGGACTGCTTTGTCGTCACACTTTAGAACTGGTACTGCACCCCCAGCGCACCCGCGATAGTGACCGAGCGGCCGGTCATGGGGCTGTTCTTGACGGTGGCGGAGAGGAAATTGGCGTAGACGCCGGCGACAGCGCTCCACTTCGGGGTAAAGTCGAACTTGCCTTCCAGTTTGACATAGGGGGAGAAGTTCGCCTTGGCGGAGTATTCGTTGAGGCCGCTGCGCTCCGACTCGTGGCGGCGGATGCCGAAGTAGTAATCCGACTGCTTGCGGCTGCTCCACAGCACGCCGACGCCCGGCATGATAGTGTAGCACTCCCTGATAAACGGCACATGGAAGCCGGCATCGACGGTGAAGCCGTCGCTGTAGCCGAGGATGTCCCGGGAGACCTTGAGCCTGGCGAGGCCAAACTTGGTGATGGCTTCGTAGTTGATGTCTGCCATCAGGGTGGAGCGGCGGTCGTCCAACTGCTTGGCGGGTTCGTAGTCGGTGTCGTCGTTGTTGAAATAGAGGCCGAAGTAGGAGACGCCCAGGCCAATCTTGTGGTTGTCGTTCTTGAAGAGGTACGCGCCGACGCTGGCGTTTTTCACATAAAAATGGTCGCCTTCGTACCGGACCAGGGGCGCGGGCAGATAGGTGGCGTCGTGCTTCTTATAGGGCGACGTGCCCGCGGTCATGGCTGCGCCAAGGGAGAGGTCGAGAGCATGGCCGCAAGAGGCGGCAATGGTGATGGCGAAAGCCAGCAGGACGGTCCGGAACATGGTATCTCCATTGTTAGCGTGCACGGCAGCACGGTGCGGTTCCGCATGCGAATTATTTTATCTGAACAAAACTGATAATACCAGAAAAATTTTCCTTATTCCTTATTTCGGCCGCCGGTCGGTCACCCGCTTTGCTTTGCCCTGGAACCGCTCGAGGGTTTGCGGGGCAACCAATTCCACTTCCATGCGAATGCCGGTGACGGAATTGATGGCTTTCTGGATCTTTTCCCGCAAGTTCACCATCTCCTTCATGGAGGCGGAGAACATCTCGGGGAGGATTTCCACCCGCACCGTCGCCCTGTCCAGGGTGTCGGGGCGGTCGACGTCGATCATGTAGTGGGGCGCGGCCTCGCGGACGCGGAGCAGGGCTTCCTCGATCTGAGTCGGGTAGACGTTGACGCCGCGAATGACCAGCATATCGTCGGACCGGCCGGTGACGCGGCTCATGCGGACTCCCGTCCTGCCGCAGGGGCAGGGTTCATAATGCAGGCTGGAAATATCGCGGGTGCGGTAGCGGATGACCGGCATCCCCTCCTTCGTCAGGGTGGTGATGACGAGTTCGCCCTTCTCCCCTTGCGGAACCGGCTGCAGGGTGTCGGGGTCGAGGCATTCGACGAGGAAATGGTCTTCGGAAAAATGCTGGCCGTTTCGTTCGATGCATTCCCCGGCAGCGCCGGGGCCGATCACCTCGGACAGGCCGTAGTTGTCTGTGGCGAAAATGCCCATATCGTCCTCGATGCGGTTG
This sequence comes from Planctomycetaceae bacterium, assembly GCA_021203245.1. GTDB lineage: Bacteria > Planctomycetota > SZUA-567 > SZUA-567 > SZUA-567 > JAJBSZ01. The sequence continues at coordinate 8,282 of JAJQBO010000019.1, read as the reverse complement.
CGCATCTCGTCGGACCAGGGTTCGCCGCCGAAAAAGCCGAGTTTGAGGTTAAGGTCTTCCCTCTTGATCCCAGAGGCGCGGATGGCTTCGCCGAGGGTGAGGGCGTAACTGGGGGTGCAGACGATGGCGTCGGGCTGCAAATCCCGCAGGATGGCGATCTGGCGCTCCGTGTTGCCGCTGGCCGCGGGGACAACCGCCGCGCCCGTCGCCTCGACGCCGTAATGCAGGCCGAAGCCGCCCGTGAACAGGCCGTAGCCGAAGCTGATCTGCACCAGGTTGCCGGGCTGGAGACCGCCGGCGACGAGGAACCGGGAGACGAGGCGGGTCCAGTTTTTGAGATCGGTGTGGGAATAGGGGACGAACGTCAGGCGGCCGGTCGTGCCGCTGGAGCCGTGGATGCGGGCGATCTCGTCCTTTGGTATGGCCATAAAGCCGTAGGGGTAGCCGTCCCGGAGGTCCTGCTTGGTGGTAAAGGGGAGGGACGAAAGCTGGTCGAGGCTGGTGATGTCCGCGCCGTTGACGCCGGCCAGCTTTTCCGCGTAATAGGGCACGCGTTTCACATAGTCGATGATCTTTTGCAGGCGCGACAACTGCAGGGAGCGCATTTCCTCCCTGGGCATCGATTCCTCGGCGTCGAGGATGCGGTTTTGCGGCGTAACGGTCTTCATGGCAAGTCCCCTATCAAAACCGACGCCGCCGGGAAGGCCCGGCGGGACGGGTGCGGAAAAACGATGGCGTCGTTGTGTCGGCGCGCCTACCACGAGCCTTTCAGGATGTCGATGGCCGGCAGAACCTTGATGTCGTGGTTCTGGAGGCAGGTAATGGCCTTGTCCGGATTGTCGAAACGGAAGACCATGACGGCCATGTGCTCGCGGTGGTGGCTGAAAGCGTACATGTATTCGATGTTGATCTCGTTCTCGCCGATGATGTCGAGAATGCGCAACAGGCCGCCCGGCGTGTCGTCGACCTCAACCGCCAGGACCTCGGTCACGTTGACGACAAACCCGGCCTCGGTGAGAGATTTCTGCGCCTTGGCGCTGTCGTCCGTGAGGAGGCGGAGAATGCCGTACTGCTGGGTATCGGCGAGGGAAAGGGTGGTGATGTTGACGCCGGCGTCCGCGAGGGTGCGGCAGATGGTGCGCAGGTGGCCGGGCTTGTTTTCCATAAAGATGGCGATCTGCTGGAGTTTCATTGTCGTCTCCGGATGCGTGTCGTGTAAATGAAAAAGCCGCTCGTCTTCGATACGTTAAATTCCCCGCTTGTCGATAACCCGCTTGGCCTTGCCTTCGCTGCGGGCGATGGACTTGGGTTCGACCAGTTGCACCTTGGCATTGATGCCGACGGTGGAGTATATCGCGTGGCCGATGGTTTTCTGCAAATCCTCCAGCTCGCGGATGCGGTCGCCGAGGAGTTCGGGCGTGACCTCGATCTGCACTTCCATCTGGTCGAGGCCGGATTCCCGGGTGACGATGATCTGGTAGTGCGGCGACAGGCCCTTGATGCGCATGAGGGCGGATTCGATCTGCGACGGAAAGACGTTGACGCCGCGGATGATCATCATGTCGTCGGAACGGCGGCCGATGCGGCGGATGCGGCGGAGGGTGCGGCCGCAGGGGCAGGGCTCGGTCATGATGGAGGTGATGTCGCGGGTGCGGTAGCGGATCATCGGCATGGCCCGCTTGACCAGGGTGGTGAGGACAAGTTCGCCTTCCTCGCCGTCGGGGAGGATCTCGCCCGTCTCGGGGTCGATGATTTCCGGATAGAAATAATCCTCGAACACGTGCAGGCCGGATTGCTCGCGGCATTCGATGGCGACGCCGGGACCGATGATCTCCGACAGGCCGTAGATGTCGTAGGCGCGCACGCCGGTGTCTTCCTGGATCCTGTGGCGCATGGACTCGGTCCACGGTTCGGCGCCGAAGACGCCGACGCGGAGCTTGGTCTTGCGGACGTCGACCCCCGACTCGGCCGCCTTCTCGGCGATATGGGTGAAATAGCTCGGCGTGCAGCAGATGGCGGTGACGCCGAAGTCCTGCATGACCATGATCTGCCGCTCGGTGTTGCCGCCCGACGTCGGGACGACGGTCGCGCCAAGCGCCTCGCCGCCGTAGTGCGCGCCAAGACCGCCCGTGAACAGGCCGTACCCGTACGAGACCTGGATAATGTCGTGTTCGCTCAATCCGCACGCCAGCATGGAACGGCGCATGGCGTCGGACCAGACGTCGATATCCGATTGCGTATAGCCGACGACGATCGGCTTGCCCGTGGTGCCGGACGAAGCGTGGATGCGGACGACTTCCTCCCTGGGCACGGTGAAGAGGCCGTAGGGATAGGTGTCGCGGAGGTCTGCCTTGACCGTGAAGGGAAGGCGGCGCAGGTCGTCCAGCGACTTGACGTCGCCCGGCTTGATGCCGCGCTCGTCCATGCGCATTTTCAGGAGGCCGTCCTGCTGGTTGTGGTAGGCGAGTTCCACCGTCTCCTTCAGGCGCATGAGCTGCAGGGCCTGAAGCTGCGGGACCGGCAGATAGTCTGTCGAGCTGGCTGGATGGAAAATGCTGGGACCGGGGATTTCATCACGATTCATGATTCTTCCTTGTTCACTGTCCGGCGGCACAACGAGTGGGCCGCGCCACGGTACATCACGCCAGGCTTGCGTCTTTGAAACCGCTCAATGTCGGGATTGGTCGAAAACGTCGATAAGCGAAGTCTCCACTATCCTTGTACACGGGGGTCCTGTCAAGGAAAAACGAGCGAAAGCGCCCGGCGGCATCGCGTAAACGCGAGACAGAGCGATTGCGCTTGAAAAAGGCGCGCCATGCATCTATACTACCCGGTGTGAGGCCGGCAACCAGGCCGACTACACGGGACCAGGCATGTTTGGCACAAAATGGGAACGCATGAACGCTAACAACCACAATCACCGCGACAGCACGCGGATAGTCCTCGACCCGCCCACCTTTTCCCCGTCCCAGGAAATGCGCGCAAACTACCTGGCTTCCCGCAAGGCCGAAGTCGAGGACCTCCTGGACCACGCCAGAAACGGCGAATGGAAGCCGGTGATGTCCGTCGCCAACCACGTGCGCGGCACCGGCGCGATGTTCGGCTTCGAAAACATCGGCGTCGCCGCCGAAAACCTGGTCAAGGCGGTGCAGAACGGCGATGCCAAGTCTCTGGATTTTATGGTAAAATACGCCGAGGCGGTCAATGCCTCCTACGTGTAACCTTCTCACTCACCGGCGGCCGCTGCCGCCTCGTTCCCCTTGCGAGACACTATGCGATTGACACCTTTGGGCGCCAGGGAAGTGGGTCTGAGCGCGGCCGTCTTCTGCGTCGGCGCGATTATTTTCATTTCCCTCTTCAGGCGCTATGATTCGTACCTGTACCTCATACCGGTTGTGCTGCTGGCGGCGGTGTTCGCCTGGGTGCTGTGGTTTTTCCGCGACCCCGATCGCGCCGTGCCGACCAAACCCGGCCTCATCGTCAGCCCGGCCGACGGAACCGTAACCCACGTCGACGAGGCGGACGAACCGGATTATATCGGCGGACAGGCGCTGCGGTTTTCCATCTTCCTGTCCATCTTCGACGTGCACCTGAACCGGGCGCCGGCGGCGGGCAGGGTCGAGTTCCTCCGCTTCCGGCCGGGCGCGTTCTTCGATGCGCGGACGGAGGAGTCGTTGGCGAAAAACCAGAACCAGGACGTCGGCTTTGTGCCGACCGAAATCGGCATGCCGTCCAAGATGGTGGTGCGCCAGTCGACGGGTGCAATCGCCAGGCGGATTATCTGCCCGGTGGAAAAAGGCATGGAAATGCGCCGGGGCGAGAAATACGGCATGATCAAATTCGGCTCCAGAACCACGCTGTTCATGGCCAAGGACGCCTCGGTCGAATGGCTGGTCAAGGTGGGGGATACGGTCAAGGCAGGCGAAACGGTCATCGCCCGGATACTCCCGGCCGGCGACGGAACCGCCGCCTCCCAGCCCCAAAAGGACACGCAATGAACCATCCCCGTGTCAGCCACCGCCGTCTGTTCCGGCGGGTGCACATTCTGCCGTCCCTCATCACCCTCGGGAATTTCGCCTGCGGGTTCCTGTCCATCGCGCTGTGCCTGAACGCGCTGTTCTTTTCCACCCGCGCCGTGACCCTGGAGGAAAAGAACAACGCCAGCGCCATCAGCATGCCCGGCGACGAGATCATCCAGTATGAAGACAAGGCGACCCGCAACGCCATGGCCATCCTCTCCGTCAGGGGCAACCAGGCTCGCGCCGGGTCGCTGTTCCATTGGGCCTGCGTCATCATCTTCCTGGGCATGCTGTTCGACATGCTTGACGGCAAGGTGGCGCGGCACATGGGCGCGGACAGCGCCTTCGGGACGGAACTGGACTCCCTCGCCGACGTCACCACCTTCGGCATCGCGCCCGCAATCATCGTCAACACCATCTCCCTCGCGGTCATGCCCGTCACCTATGCCTGGTGGTCGCAGGTGATTATCTTCGGGGTGATTTTCGCCGTCTGCGCCGTGCTTCGGCTCGCCCGGTACAACATCCAGTCCGGGACCGCCGACAAGAACATCTTCTCCGGCCTGCCGAGCCCGGCCGCCGCCGGCTGCGTCGTCTCCGCCGTGCTGCTGTCGGAAGGGGATTACGGCTTTGTCGAGGCGATTTGCACCTGGCTCGCCGGGACGCCCTTCTTCGGCGTGACCACGGTGCAGGTCAAGGCGCGGATCCTGTCCGTGTTCATGCTCCTGCCCGGGCTACTGATGGTCAGCACCGTTCCATTCACCCACGTGACTAACCGCTATCTTTCCGGCAAAAAGTCGTTTACCATATTGGTGCTCCTCGTCCTCCTGTTGGCGGTGATGTGGCAGGAGCCGCGCCTGGTCCTCTTCATCGCCTTTAACGGGTACATGGTGCTGGGCCTGGCGACGGCGGCGCGGCGCTGGTGGGGCGGCGAGAAACGGGGCATACACTCGGCGCTGCTGGAGGACGACGAGGCCGACGACATCGACCCGACGGACGGAATACCCAAACACGGCGTATAGCACGGCAATCGATATATCGTCCACAAACACTTGAAGGGAGACTACGATGGAAAACATGGTTGCGGTTATCCTTGGCGGCGGCAAAGGCTCGCGACTGTTTCCCCTGACCAAGGAACGCTCCAAGCCGGCGGTCTCCATTGCCGGCAAGTATCGCCTCATCGACATCCCCATCTCCAACTGCATCAATTCGGGCATTACCCAGATGTACGTGTTGACGATGTATCAGTCCGCCTCCCTCAACAATCATATTTCCAACGCCTATCGTTTCGACCAGTTCTCCAAGGGCTTTGTGCAGGTCCTGGCCGCCGAACAGACGGCCGAATCGAACGAGTGGTTCCAGGGCACCGCCGACGCGGTGCGGAAGACGCTGCCGCACCTCGGGTATAAGTACGGGTACGTGGGGTTGGTCCTCATCCTCTCCGGCGACCACCTCTACCGCATGAACTACCGCCTCTTCCGCGACGCCCACATCAAATCCCACGCCGATATCTCCATCGCCGTCATCCCGGTCACCAAACAGGACGCCCCCGAACTCGGCCTCCTGAAGGTGGACGAAACAGGCCGTATCATCAAGTTTGTCGAAAAACCGAAAACCGAGGAAGCGCTGGCGGAGATGGAGACAGACACCACCATCTTCGGCCTGTCGCCGGAAGAAGCGGCCAAGCGCCCCTTCCTCGCCAGCATGGGCATCTACATCTTCGACCCGTCCACCCTGACCAGCCTGTTGCAGGACGATCCGGCCCGCACCGACTTCGGCAAGGAGATCATCCCCCAGGCGATTGAAACGCACCGGATGCAGGCGTACTGCTTCGACGACTATTGGGCCGACATCGGAACCATCCGCGCCTTTTACGAGGCGAACATGGACCTGGTGGCGCCGGTGCCGCGCTTCAACCTCTTCGATCCCAGCCGCCCCATCTACACGAACACCCGCTACCTCCCGGGCGCGAAGATGAACCGCGCCTCCATCGAGGCGGCGGTCCTGTGCGACGGCACCATCATCGAGGGCGCGACGGTGCGGGACTCCATCCTCGGCAGCCGCAGCCGGGTACGGCACGGCTCGGTCATTGAGGAATCCCTGGTCATGGGCGCGGATTTCTATCAGCACGGCAACGACACCGCACCGCGCATCGGCATCAACGAAGGCGCCTACCTGAAGCGGTGCATCATCGACAAGAACGCCTCCATCGGCCGCTATGTGCAACTGGTCAACCGCAAGGGACACCAGGAATACGACGACCCGGAAGGACGCTTCCATGTCCGCGACGGCATCATCATCGTGGTCAAGGACTCGGTGATTCCCGAAGGTTTCGTTTTCTGAAACGCCGTAATTTCCGACGGTGAACGAGGGCGTCCCGCTTGTGGACGCCCTTCGCCGTCTGGGTTTGATTCACCGCGGGTGAAGGGGAACGCATGAAGAGATTGTCACGCTGGTTCATCAATGGATTGCTCGCATTTCTGCCCATCAGCATAACGCTGTATGTGACGTGGTGGATTGCCGCGCTGGCGGAAAGCGTCTTCGGCGCGCCGCTTCGGTCGTGGCTGGGGATGCGCTCGAACGATACCGGGTGCTATTTCTACGGCCTCGGCCTGGCGTTCATGTTTTTCCTGCTTGCCGCAATCGGCTTTTTCCTCGAGTTTTATATCGGCCGTACCATGATGTCGTGGGGCGAAAGCCTGCTGTCGCACATCCCCGGCGTCAAGCAGGTATACTCGAGCATCAAGGAAATCCTCGACTTCTTCAACCCGAACAAAAAGCTGAACCAGAACAACTACATGGTCATCGTCACCCTGACGGAGCACATCAAGTGCCTCGGCTATGTGACCCGCGACACCATGGACACCTTTCGCAGCGGCCAGCTCGGCGGCGCTGACGAGGTGGTGGTCATCCTGCCGTTTTGCTACCAGATGGGCGGCAACACCATCATCGTGCCGCGCAGCATGGTCAAGCCGCTGAACCTTTCCTTCGAAGATGGCATGAAGATCGCGCTGTCCGGCTTTGTCCTGAGCGGCGAAGAACCGGCCCAGCCCCTTCCGGAGATTATCCGGAAAGCGGTGGATCAGGCGGACGCGGCGAAAACGTAGGATTGTACCGCGAAAGTTCCGAACCACTCGCCACCGTTTGCCCACCAAGGAGTCCAGTATGCTATGGAGCCCTGTCTTCCAGTGCCAGATACCGCACATCGACGCCCAGCACAAGGCGCTGTTTGAGCACATCGAAAAGCTCGGCACCATGCACGGCAATATAGCCCGCATTCCCGAGACGCTCGAGTTCCTGGAGACGTACACGAACGAGCATTTTTCCGACGAGCAGAGCCTTCACCAGCAGACGCGCTATCCCCGCGCCCTCGAGCATCAGCGCCAGCACCAGGGTTTTGCCCGCCATATCGGCAAAATGCGCACCGACTACACCGCTTCCGGCCACAACCTGTCCACCCTGATGGAAATGAACCACGCCATCGTCGAATGGCTGAACAGCCATATTCTCAGTTCGGACAAGCAATTCGCCGAGTTCTACCACGCGCTGCCCGGCGAAAAGAAGCGCAGCCTGCGGCTGCCCCACCGGCCGTGGATCCCCGAATCGAGCCAGTCCTTTTACCAGGAGGCGACCGGAATCCGCACCAAGAAGGAGCCGTCGCCTGCCATCAAGTCAGTCACCCGGGTCACCGCCTCGTCCTGGTCCGACGCCATGCTCTGCGGCATCCCGCTCATCGACGAACAGCACCGGGAACTGTTCCGCCAGATCGACATCCTCCGGGACCGCGGGAACAAGGACCGTATCCCCAACGTGCTGCGCTTTCTGGCCGATTATGTCGTCAAGCATTTCAACGACGAGGAATCCATCCACCTGAGAAGCCGGTACCCGCAGGCGTCCGAGCACCGCAAACTGCATGTGAACTTTATCCAGACCTTCCAGGAATTGAAGGCCAAGTTCGACAAGTCGAATGGCGATCTGTCCGCCATCCTCGAGTTGAATAAGGTGGTGTTCGAGTGGTTGCGCGAACACGTTATGAAGGTCGACAAGCAGTTCGCCACGTACTACCTCGCCCTTGAGGAAAACAGGGAGGGTTGAGGGGGCGCATCGGGTGGCCGGGTGAGGGAAACGGACGGAAGGTCGGGAAGTTGCGCCGGGGCAGATGGGCTGGATGTGGGCGGCAGGGAATCCCGAATCACATTGGAGCAGAGGGTCATTCGCCCTTGCCCCGGCACAACCACACGCGTGCGCGCTGGTCCACGCTGCACC
>JAJQBO010000143.1 GCA_021203245.1 Planctomycetaceae bacterium | reverse complement strand
CCTCACCACCTCGGGGATGGGCCTGATTGCCGTCGGGCTGTTCCTGCTGGCATGGCTGGACGCGTCGACGCCTCTCCTCCACGTCACCCTTATTCTGGTCATGATGGGGGTTGGCTTCGCCGTGTTCTCGTCGCCGAACGTCAACATCATCATGGGGTCGGTGTCGAGCAAACTGTCCGGCCTCGCCTCCGCCACCACCGGCACCGCCAGGCAACTTGGCCAGTCCTTGTCCATCGCCACCACCTCGCTCATCGTCCACCATTATATGGGCGACCTGGAACTCAGCCTGGAGACGGCGAACCGCTACCTCCCGGCCATGCACACCGGCTTTCTCATTTTCGCCGCCATCTGCGTGGTGGGCATGTACACCTCCGCCTCCAAACTGATGGGCGGCGGCGATAAAAAGGAATGGCGGCACATCTCCGGCAGGCTGGAGTCGCGTGAGGGGGAATAGCCGGACGGTTTTCTACTTTCCACCACGGCGACTCTGTTTATGATTACATGATTCATTGCGGCGGTTTTTACGGAAAGGCGTACCATGACGGCTGACGGCGGCATCCTCCACACTCCCCTCGATTCGCTCCACCGCGAGCTCGGCGCGACCATGGCCCCCTTCGGCGGCTGGGACATGCCGCTGTGGTACCGGGCCGGCGCGGTGAAAGAGCACCTGGCAGTCGTGCAGGCGGCAGGGTTATTTGATACCAGCCACATGGACGTCATTACGGTAATGGGCGGCAACGCGGCAGCGTTCCTTAACTACGCCTTTACGCGTGACATTGCCGGCCTCCAGCCGGGCCGCTGCGCCTATGGCGCGTTCCTGGACGAACAGGGCCACTGTCTCGACGACGCCATCGTCTACCCGCAGGCAGACGGTTTTGCCGTCGTCCTGAACGCATCCATGGGACAGCGGATATGCGATCACCTGAAGTCGCTCCCCGGCGCGGCCGATGTCAATATCCGTCCCCTCCAGCCCCGGCTGGCAAAATTCGACATCCAGGGCCCGGCAGCGCCAAAACTGTTGGCCCCATTTTTGGCAGATGCGGACGCCCTCTTCGCCAAATTTCCGTACTTCTCGTTCAAGGGCAGTTTCGATCTTTCCCAAAGTGACGTGCGCCTCGCCGACGGTACGCCCATTCTGTTGTCGCGCACCGGCTACACGGGCGAGATGGGGTTCGAACTGTTCCTGCCCGAGGACAAGGCCCCCGGCCTGTTCCGGTCGCTCCTGGGCGCGGGCTCGGGCGACGGCCTCGTGCCATGCGGCCTTGCGGCCCGCGACTCCCTCCGGACCGGTGCGGTTCTGCCGCTCAGCCACCAGGACATCGGCCCCTGGCCGTTTATCAATCACCCATGGCCGTTTGCGCTGCCGCTGGCGGCCGACGGTTCCTTTACGAAAAAATTCCACGGAGCCGACGCGCTCCTCGCCGCCGATGCGACCGCGACGCTGCCCTTTGTCGGCTCTGATCCGCGCCGGGTCGAACCCCACGACGCGGTGGTGCTGGACGGCGACCGGGAAATCGGCACCGTCACCACCATTGTCTCCGACATGGCTATCGGCAGGGTGGACGGGCGGGTAGTGTCGTGGGCCAGCGCGGGGAAACCCGAAGGCTGGAATCCGCGCGGCCTCGCCTGCGGCTTCATCCGGGTCGACAGGGCCTATCCCGCCGGCACAAAGCTGACGCTCAAGGATGCGCGGCGCGCCATCACGGTCGAGGTCGCGGACGACATTCGTCCCGACCGGACGGCGAGAAAGAAGCTGGAGTGGAAGACGGCATGACGTTTGTCACCCCGGCGGTGAAGCGGTGAACCGGGCGAGGGGCGGGAAGTTGTGCCGGAGCAGTCGGGGACGCGGTATGCTCCAGCTCGATCTCGCGTCGCGATGGAGCCTGTAGCCACCGTTTGTCCGGCTGCCCCGGCAAAACTACCTGTTTATTCCCCCGGCGCAGGTCTGCACGCCGGGGTGACGAAAAGGTATGGCAACCGTTCGTGGTTCATAATAGCCACCTGAAAATACATCGAACAGGAGATCACATGAAAGCTTTCGACGAACTGAACATCCCGGCCGACCTGAAATACGCCAAGGATCACGAATGGATCGCCGCGGCCGCCCCGTTCCGGGTCGGCATCTCCGACTTCGCCCAGGACCAGTTGGGCGACCTCACCTATGTCGAGTTTCCCGAGGTCGGGGCCGACATCGGCGTGGGCGGCGAATTCGGCTCGCTCGAGTCCATCAAGTCGGTCAGCACCCTGTTCCTGCCGGTGGCGGGTAAAATCGTCGCCGTCAACGACGCGCTCGCCGACGATCCGGGCCTGGTCAACCGCGACCCCTATGGCGAAGGCTGGCTGGTGGAAATCGCCCCCGCCGACGCGGCCGGGCTTGACGCGCTCATGGATGCCGACACCTACCTCCAGCATGTGAAGGACAACGGCTGATGCGCTATTTCCCCCATACCGAAGAAGACGTCCGCGAAATGCTGGACGCGGTCGGCGCGGCGTCCAACGACGACCTGTTCGCCGCCGTGCCATCGTCGTCCCGCTTCGACGCGCCGCCCGCCCTGCCCGATCCCCTGGACGAATGGGATCTCCGCCGCCGCTTTGATGAACTCGCCTCGGCCGGCGGCGGCGACTGGCAGGTCTATCTCGGGGCCGGGTCGCAGGCCCACCATGTGCCGGCGGTCGTCCCCGCGCTGGCGGGGCGGTCCGAGTTCCTCACCGCCTATACCCCGTACCAGCCGGAAATGAGCCAGGGCACGCTCCAGGCCATCTTCGAATACCAGACGCTGGTGAGCCGCCTTACCGGCCTCGCCGTCGCCAACGCCAGCATGTACGACGGCTCGACCGCCATGGCGGAATCGGTCCTGATGGCGCAGCGGGTGACCAAGCGCCGCGCCGTCGCGGTCAGCCGCCTGGTCCATCCCCATTACCGCGAGGTGTTGAAAACCTACCTCGCCCCGGCCGAAGACGTCGACATTCTCGAACTCCCCGCCCTTCCGGACGGCCGCACCGATGTCTCGGGACTGGCCGGTCTGGACAAACCGGCGGTCCTGGTCGTGCAATCGCCGAACTTCCTCGGCGTGGTCGAGGATCTCGCCGCCGCGGCCGGAGCGGTCCACGCGGCCGGCGGCCTTCTTGCCGCCGGGTTTACCGAACCGTTCGCGCTCGGGCTGGTGAAGTCTCCAGGACGATGCGGGGCCGACATCGCCTTCGGCGAGGGACAGGGCTTCGGGCTTGGGCAGTCGTTCGGCGGGCCCGGCCTCGGCATCATGGCCGCGAAAGCCGAATTCATGCGCCAGATTCCGGGGCGGCTTGTCGGCGAGACGGTGGACAACCGGGGCCAGCGCGGCTACGTCCTCACCCTCTCCACCCGCGAGCAACATATCCGCCGCGGCAAGGCGGTGTCGAACATCTGCTCCAACGCCGGCCACGCCGCCCTGACGGCGGCTGTCTACATGGCGGCGGCGGGCGGCTCCGGCTTCCGCCGCATCACCCAGGTCAACCGCGATGTGGCCGAATATCTCAAGGCCGGGCTGCTGGCGGCAGGCTTCACGGCCCTGACCGACGCCCCCACGTTCAACGAATTCGCCCTGCGCGCCCCGGCCGGTTTTGATCGGGTCTACGAAGGACTCAAGCGGGACAGGATTCTCGCCGGGTTGCCGTTGTCCCGGTACTATCCCGAGTACGACGGGGCATGGCTGTTCGGCGTCACCGAGGTCAGCAACAAGGCGGATCTCGACCGGCTCCTCGAACTCGTCAGGAAAGGACTCGCATGCTAGACGCAGCACCAGAACCGGTCGGCGCGTCCGGACTCATCCTCAACGAACCGCCCCTGTGGGAACGCGGCCGCACCGGCCGCTCCGCCATCAGCGTGCCGAACCCCGGCGTGCCGTCCAGTCCCATGCCGCAGGACGTCGCCGGCGACGGGCCGGACTGGCCCGATCTGTCCGAACTCGAGGTCGTCCGGCATTACACCCGCTTATCGACCTGGAATTTCGGCGTCGACACCGGCATGTATCCCCTGGGCAGTTGCACCATGAAATACAACCCCAAGGTGCACGAAGCCCTGGCCGCCCTGCCCGGCTTTACCCGCGCCCACCCGTTGCTGCCGGCCGAGGCGTCGCAGGGAGCGCTGCGGCTTATCCACGAAACGGAACGGCTGCTGGCCGATGTCGTCGGCCTGCGCGAGGCCAGCCTCCAGCCGGCCGCCGGGGCGCACGGCGAGTTGTGCGGCATGCTGATGATCGCCGCCTACCACCGCCACCACAAGACCGGCAAGACCAAGGTGCTTGTGCCCGATACCGCCCACGGCACCAATCCCGCCACCGCCGCCATGTGCGGCTTCAGCGAGGTCAAGGTGCCGCTCGGCCCGGACGGCAGGATTGAAGTCCCGGCCGTGGCCGATCTGCTGGACGACGACGTAGCCGCCATCATGGTCACGAACCCGAACACCCTCGGCATTTTCGAATCCAACCTGCCCGAGATCAGCCGCATGCTGCACGAACGGGGCGCGCTTGTCTACGGCGACGGCGCCAATCTGAATGCGGTTATGGGCCGGGTCGACATGGACAAGATGGGCGTCGACGTCATCCACTACAACCTGCACAAATCCATGTCCACGCCCCACGGCGGCGGCGGCCCCGGCTCCGGCCCGGTGGCGGTGGGCGAGCGGCTGGTCCCGTATCTTCCCGGCCCCCGGGTGGTCAAAACCGCCGACGGGTCGTTCGCCTGGAACGACGACCTCCCCCTGTCCATCGGCCGGCTGCACGCATTCCACGGCCAGTTCGGCATCTTTCTTCGGGCCTACGCCTATCTCCTCAGTCTCGGGAAGGACCTTCCCCAGGCGAGCGGGTTTGCCGTCCTGGCCGCCAATTACGTCCAGGAAAAACTCAAGGACGCCTACGACCTGCCCTTTGCCGGCCGCTGCATGCACGAGTGCGTGTTCACGGACGCCAAACAGCGCGAGTTCAAGATCTCGACCCTCGACATCGCCAAGCGGCTTATCGATCTCGGCTATCATCCGCCGACAATTTATTTTCCCCTCGTCGTGAACGGCGCTATCATGATTGAACCGACTGAGACGGAATCGAAGGAGGAGCTGGACGGCTTCATCGCCGCGATGCGCCGGATAGCCCAGGAGGCAGCGGGCGAGCCGGATGTTCTCCACGCCGCCCCCGCCCTGACCAAGGTCGGCCGGCTGGATGAAACGGCGGCGGCGCGCAAGCCGAAGCTGACCGGCGATATGGGACAGGACGCTTGACGGTAACGCGGCCATGGGTTTGAATAGAGAATGGAGTTTTCTTCCACATAAGGAGAAACGCATGCAAAAGGTCATCGACTTCCTCGACGCCAACCCCGTGTTCCAGCTCGCCACTGTCGAAGGCGACCAGCCCCGCGTCAGGCCTTTCGGCTTCCACATCGTCGACAGCGGCAAATTGTACTTCTTCACTGGCGAAGGCAAGAAGGTCTATAACCAGCTCGTCGCCAACCCCAAGTTCGAGATCAGCGTTTCCAACGAAACGGGCCAGTGGTTGCGGCTGAGCGGCAAGGCGGTTTTCCACACCACTTCCGAACTGCTGGAAAAATCTTTCGACAAGGCGCCAATGCTCCGGGACATCTACGGCAACCCGGCAGGCGGCCCCAAGCCGGCCATGTTCTATGTCCAGGACGCGGAAGCGGTACTGGCGGACATGACTGGAAATAGTGAAACGATAACCTTCTAATTCGGCGCGTTTCCATACCATACACACCGTAGTCACGCGACGGCCCGCACCCCGGGCCGTCGCTTTTTTTGCCGAATCAGTGCGCCTGTCAAACCCGTGACATGGACAGTATCGGATGTGGCGTTTCCGCCCTGGTCTGGAGACGCGTCCATTTTTATTTATATCCATAACGCCTAACCGCCACCCGGGTTTCTTGTCGCCTGTGGTGCATAATGTTCCGAAAAAAGTTGTATTGACTACCACCCTGTGTAAGATGGTGGAGTCGGTTGCAATGGGACTTGTGAGGGGGCGCCCGTTCCGGCAGGAGCCGGAAGGTTATATCAGATTTAAGGGGAATCCATATGCGCGTTATCCGTTCTTCGGCTGTGGTCGTGCTTCTGGTTTTTGGACTTGCTTCCGTCGCCCGCTCCGCCGAAGTCAATTGGCAACCGGCCGATCTGCAGGCAGCCATGGCCAGGGCCGGAGCAGAAGGCAAACTGATTTACATTTTTGTCGAAGGCAGCAACTGCCCGCCCTGCGAATCGTTCAAACTCAACCATCTCCACGACCCGGTCTTCGCCGACTTCGTCAACACCCTGTTCGTCCCCATCCGCTGTCACGAAGGCAACCTTGACGACCGCGCCTTCCTCGAGTCGTTGCGTCTCGTTCACGCCGCCGTGCCGCGCTTCTACGTCCTCGCGCCCGACGCCCGGGGCATCTCCATGGCAATCGGCAACGTCAATGCGGCGCCGACCGGCGCGGTCGACGCCTTGAAGATGGCGGTCGGCAAACAGCTTCCCGTCAACCAGCAGGCCGCCCAACAGTTGGCGATGCGCATCCGCAATTACGCCGCCACCCAGCGGGCAGCCGGCGCGCTCTACGACGACGGCAGCGGCCGCAACGCCGGCATCTCCGCCCTCGAGGCGTGGGCCTGGGCGCTTGGCGGCAACCTCGACGAAGCCGAACGCGCCTGGGGCGGCGAATGGTCGTCCCGCCTGAACGATCAGGAACTCCGCTACATGTATGTGAATTTCTGGGCCAAGTGGGGCCGCAACGCCGCCGGCGCGCTCCAGGCCGCGCAGGACTACCGCCAGTCCTCCCCCGGCGATCAGGCGGGCGACTACCTGATGGGCATAGCCCTGGCCGCGAACGGCCGCTACGAGGAAGCGATGCGCATCGGCGACAGCCTGATGATGGCCAACCCGGACAACACCGCCATCCAGCGCGAAGTCGAGTCCTGGCGCAACCGCACCGGCATGTCCAGCGGCATGATGCTGAACCGCCGTTAGAGGCAACCCGTCGGATCTCGCTAAATCGTACGAAAAAACTTGCGTCCCACCCGCATATCGCTATACTGTTTCGCTCGCATGGCGAAAATAGCTCAGTTGGTTAGAGCGTCTGACTGTGGCTCAGAAGGTCGTGGGTTCGAATCCCATTTTTCGCCCCAAGTATCCACCGCAACCCCAAAGGGTTGCGGTTTTTTTATTGCCGCGCTGGATTAGTGCTGCTGCAGGACGGGCCGGTGCAACCGTACGCTTTCGCCTTTTTTGATGGCATTGTCGCGGTCTTCGCGAATCTTTTCGAGGTGGCGCAAAACAAACACCTGCGCAAGTTCGGCGTCGCGGGAGCGCATGGCGTTGAGAATGTCGCGGTGGGGCAAAACCGCGTTGGCGGCGTGTTCCTTGATACTGAAGGAATTGTTGCGGAATTCGGCAAAGGCGACGCCGATGTTTTTATTGATGGACGTAAGAATGGGATTCTTCGCCGCTTCGACCATGGTCTGGTGGAAAAGTTCGTCCAGCTTGCCCAGCCGTTCGTACTCCGAATTAAACAATGCCTCCTCGTAATCCAGCCGCACCCGGTCGAGGGCGTTCAGGTCGGCTTCGCTCGCGCGCGGGACTGCCAGGCGCACCGCCATCGTCTCCAGCCCGATCCGCACCTCGACGATATCCTCGATCTGAACCTTGTTGGTGGCAAGCCACGTCGCGGTGGAGGGACTTGGATTGTTCAATTCCTTTGCCGCCAGAAAAGCGCCGCGCCCGGGATAAATCTTCACATACCCCATCACCTGCAGCGCGCGGATGGCTTCGCGGACGGTTGAACGGCCGACCTTCAGCGTTTCGCACAATTCTTTTTCAGTCGGCAACTTCTCCCCTTCCTGAATACGGTCGGAGAGAAGAAAGCGTTTAATTTGCTCGACAACGACATCCGTCTGGGAAACGCGTACAATAGGTTTCATAGGTGAAATCCACAAGGTTGTCTGATATCAGTAAATATTACCCTGCGGAATGAATTGGTCAACGAGAATTTTCTCGTCCACAGGTATTTGCGAAAAATTCCAAGCATAAAGCAATTTTTCCATCTATAGTGTATTATTGAGCAATCCGCCGCGCCGGATTCATTCACCCGAGAAAAATCAAAATTGTCGGTTGACTAGAGGGAAACCGTGCGGTATTGTCCTATCATCAGGCAAACACAAGCGGCATGACGACAAATCTCCGCCTGGATCAGCATTTTCTACAAAACCGTGTACAACCCTTTTCAGGCCTCGATCAGAGGCCGAAATGCTGCATCACGGTTATACCGAGCAGTCGTACGAGAAATACCGCCGATCCGTCCAGAGAAACCAAAAACGGATGCCCGACAGCGCATTCTTCCCAAAGACAAACGAACTTCTCCTTTCACAATCGAGCAGTAAAAGACGTCCCTTGACCTTAATTTCTAGAGCGTTACATTAAACTGTCTGCTGTCCATACAATCAATCGGAGACCATCGCATGAAAGCCATCAAAGAAAAAATGGCGAAACGCCCCGTCCTCGGCATGACCATCTATTCCGGATCGCCCGCCGTCATCGACATCATCGGCCGATGGGGTCTCGACTTCGCCTTCATCGACGCAGAACACACCGCCATGGGGATCGACACCGACATGGAAAAGCTCGTCATGGCTGCAAAACTCTCCGGCGT
Organism: Planctomycetaceae bacterium; assembly: GCA_021203245.1. GTDB lineage: Bacteria > Planctomycetota > SZUA-567 > SZUA-567 > SZUA-567 > JAJBSZ01. The sequence continues at coordinate 14,473 of JAJQBO010000143.1, read as the reverse complement.
CTCGCCCCTGGTCCGCGTCACCAAGGTCGACGATATCGAAATCCGCAAAGCCCTGGAAATGGGCGCCGACGGCGTCATCATCCCCCATGTCCGTACCCTCCAGGACGCCAAGGACTGCGTCAAATGGGCGAAATTCCCGCCAAAGGGCCGCCGCGGCATCGACGCCACCGTCAGGGCCGCCCAATTCGCCGCCAAGGGATTCAACTACGACGACTACCTTGCCGACGCCGACGACTGCCTCGTCATCCCCATGGCCGAGGACTACGAGTTCATGGACGACATTGACGCCATCCTGGACGTCCCCGGCCTCGACGTCATCAACTTCGGCCCCGCCGACTTCGCCCTCTCGAAATGCATGAAGACGTTCTACAACCTGGCCGAGCCGGAAATCCAGAAGGCGCTGCAGGAGATCGTCGAAAAGTCCCACAAGCGCGGCATCAAGGTCATGGCCCCCGTCATCCCGCCCACCGCCGACAGCCTCAAAACCGCCCTCGACGCCGGCGTCGACATGCTCATCATGGGCTCGGACATGCTTAACCTCAACCGCGCCTGTGCCGCCATCATGGACGCCGCGGTCGAAGCAAGGGTACTCTGACGCGTTCCATTCTATTCGACACCTGCGTGGCGGCACGCCCGCCCCATTGATAAAGGCTCACCGCAATGGACAAGCTTTTCGATCTCACGGACAGGGTCATCGTCGTCACCGGCGGCCTCGGACAGATCGGCCGGGAAATCGTCGTCGAGCTGCACAGCCGCGGCGCAAAGGTCGCTGTCGTCAACCGCAGGATTCCGGACACGGCCGCCATAGCCGACCGTTTCCCCGTCGACAGCGACTCCTTCGCCCTGTTCAAGGCGGATATCACCAAAAAAACCGAACTGCAAACCGCCCTGGCCGCCATCATGGAACGTTTCGGCACCCCCTACGGACTGGTCAACAACGCCGGCATCGATACCCAGCCCAGCGCTCCGCCGGAAGTGAGCGGCCCGTTCGAACAGTTCCCCGAATCGGTCTTCCGCGACGTGGTCGAGGTCAACCTCACCGGCACGTTTCTCGCGTGCCAGGTGTTTGGCTCCGCCATGGCGGAGGCGGGACGCGGCTCCATCATCAACGTCGGTTCCATCTACGGCCTGCTCTCGCCCGTCCAGGACATCTACGCCTACAAGAAGGAAAAGACCGGCGTCCCGTTCATCAAACCGGTCGCCTATTCGGCTTCCAAATCCGGCCTGACCAACCTCACCCACTACCTTGGCACCTATTGGGCCAAGCGGGGCGTACGGGTCAATCTGCTGGTGCCGTCCGGCGTCGGCCGCCCCGACCAGGACGCGGAGTTCGTGAAAAACTATACCGACCGAATACCTATCGGCCGCATGGCCAGGGCGGACGAGTACAACGGCGCCGTCGTCTTCCTCCTTGCCGACGCCTCCCTCTACATGACCGGCACGCAACTGGCTGTCGACGGCGGCTGGGCGGCGTGGTAACGGGTGATTTTCAGGAGGGTCTGTCGTGAAAAAAGTGCTCGTCTGCCTGGTCAACTACGACAAATACTGCACAGGCGGCGTCGACCGGTTGCGCGCGGCCGGGTTCGACCTCTGCTTCAACCCCCACGGCCGCATCTTCCGGCCGGAAGAACTGCACCCCGCCCTCGCCGACGTCGATGCGGTGTGGCGGACAACGAACTGTGGGACGAGGCGTCGTATCAGGCGGCACCCCGGCTCAAGGTTATCGCCAAGTTCGGGGTCGGGTTGAACAACTTCGACCTCCAAGCGGCCAAACGCCACGATGTCGTCGTCGCCAACTGCGCCGGCCTGAACGCCAACACCGTCTCCGAGCAAACGCTGGCGCTGTTCCTGGCCCTGACCCGCTCCATCCCGCAACGGAGCTCCGCCATGCGCCGGGGAGAACTGCCGAGGCGGACGTTCCGCTCCTATGCGGGACGGGAGGCGGGTCTGCTCGGCTTCGGCGCTATCGGCCGCAAGGTGGCGGAAAAGCTGGTCGGCATGGGGATGAAGGTTTCGGCCTACGATCCCTATCCCAACCGCGACGCGGCGGCGCGTTTGAACGTCGCGATAACGGACATGGAGGACATCCTGCGGCATAACGATTTTCTCTTTGTCCACGTGCCGCACCTGCCCGAGACGACCCATCTCATCAACGACACGACCCTCGGCATGATGCGGGACGGCGCGTATCTCGTCAACACGGCGAGAGGCATGATCGTCGACGAGGCGGCCGCCTGCCGGGCTTTGGCGCGCGGCAAGCTGGCAGGCATGGCGTCCGACGTGTTCGAAGTGGAACCGCCGCCGGCCGATACCAGCCTGTTCCACTTCGACAACTATATCTGCACGCCGCACATCGCCGGCGATGCCTACGAAAACATGGAAGCCAACGGCCTGGCCACCGCCGACATCATTCTCGATGTGTTCGCCGGCCGCGAACCCAAAAACCGCCAGGCATGACTGCATTCTGAAAGGTCGCTCTATGGTCGCCGCAACCGACTCCACTGCGCGCGTCGCTGCCGAATCCGCCCTCGCCATGCTTCTCTCCCTGGCCCGGGAAATCCCCCGCCTCAGCAACCTCACTAAACAGGGGCGCTGGGTGCGGACCGTCTTCCACGAACTGCCGGGCCGGCGACTCGGCCTCGTCGGCTTCGGTCCGGTGGCACGGCAGGTATCGGACCTGGCCCGTGCCTTCGGCCTGGAATGCGTCGTCTGCGATTCGAATGCGGACGAAGACGGGGCCGAACGTGACGGCGTCCGGTTTGTCGGGAGAGACGAGTTATTCCGCACCAGCCACTACCTGGCACTCGTGGACGCATCCGCCCCGTTCACCGCGCTCACCGCAGACGATCTGGCTCAGCTGCCCGAGGGCGCCATCCTCGTCGCCACGGTTCCGGACGCGCTGCCCGTATCCGCGGTCGAAGCGGCGCTCGGCAACGGCGCGCTGGCGGGCGTCGGATTCTGCCTGACCGAAGCGGAACCCGATCATCCGCTCACCCGCTTCGACAACGTCGTCGTTCTCCCCGCTCCGGGCGGGCGCTTCGAGGGCTGATGAAACCCGGCCCGCCTTGCCGCATGGTGAAGCGCGCAACCCGTTTCACAGGAGGAATCGCCGTATGCTCCGATCACTCTATTTCCGCTTGAACAGCCTGTCGAATCTGGTATCGAAGTGTTTGGTCTACCTGATCATCGTGATGGTTGTCGCGTGCACCGCCACCGTCTTCCTCCAGGTGGTGAACCGGTACATCGTCGTCAAAATTTCCGACTATTCCTTCAGCTTTACGGACGAACTGTCCCGCTGGCTGATGATCCTCATCTGCTACTGCACCATCGGCATCTGCGTGCGTGAAGGATCGATGGCCCAGGTCGATCTGATCTATAAATACCTCGGCCCCAAGGGGCGCATGTTCCTCTACCTGCTCACTCGCGTGCTTATGGCGATCGTGCTGTATATCGGCATCTACTACGGCATCCGCATCATGAACGCGCGCGCCTTCATGTCCAGTTCCATGCTGGACATTCCCGGCCGCATCCTCTACTCGCCGCCGGTCATAGGCAGCATGCTTATGGCATACGAATGGTTGACCGAACTGGTCGGCGTGCTTTCCGGCGAACTGGTGCCATTTGCAGCCGGCCGCGCCCGCGGCTTCCCCGAACACGAGGAACCGGCCGAATCGGTCGAGGACGAACTGCCGCAGGCATAAAGCGCGTCGACTACACTTTTGGGAGTAACCACCATGGCGCTGTTGATCCTGGTACTGTTCATCGTCATCATGCTTATCGGCACGCCGGTCTGCTTTGCCATCGGCGCGCTCACCGCCATCAGTTTTACCCTCCTGAACGGCGATTATTCCATCATCCCGCAGAAAATGTACAACGGCATCGACGTCTACACCTTTATGTGCATTCTCCTGTTCATCCTCGCCGCCGACGTCATGTCGGTAGGCGGCATCACCGGATCGATTGTGCGCTTTTGCGAAAGTCTTGTCGGCCATATCCGGGGCGGGCTCGCGCACGTCAACATCCTGGGCAGCATGCTTTTCGCCGGCATTTCCGGTTCCGCCATCGCCGACGCTTCCGGCCTCGGCCCAATCGAAATCGAGATGATGCGCCGGGGCGGCTATCCGAAGGATTTCTCCTGCGCCGTTACCGCCGCCTCCGCCATCATCGGCCCCATCATTCCGCCGTCGAACATCATGATCATCTACGCCACCTGCGTCGGCACCGTGTCTATCGGCAAAATGTTCCTGGGCGGCATTCTCCCCGGCGTCCTGTTGGGCCTCATGTACATGGTCTACAGCTACAACGTCTCCATACAGCGCAAGTATCCGTACAACCCGACTGCGGCGTCGCCGTCCTACATCCTCAGGTGCACGTGGGAAACGATGCCCGCACTTATCCTGCCGATCATCATCGTCTCCACCATCAGCTTCGGCATCTGTACCGCCACCGAATCGAGCGCCATCGCCGTCGTCTACGCCGTTATCGTGGCGACGCTGCGGAAGAACCTCACCCTCGCCTCGTTCGCCCGCTGCTGCATCCGCTCGGCCAAGGCCACCGCCAATGTGCTGTTCATTATCGCCATCTCTACCTCCATGGGCTGGGCCATCACCACCCTGCAGATAACGCCGAAGATGGTCGCGTTCTGCCTCGAGTACATCCATTCGCCCACCACCTTTCTGATGTTCATGAACGTTCTGCTGCTGATTATCGGCATGTTGCTGGACGGCGCGCCGGCGCTTCTTCTCATGGTCCCCATCCTTCTCCCCATCGCCCGCCAGTACGGCATCGACGAAATCCATTTCGGCATAGTGGTCTGCCTCAACCTGATGATCGGCAACATCACCCCGCCGGTCGGCATGATACTGTTCGTCATCTCCAACGTCGGCAAGATTGGCCTGTCCATACTCTACCGCGCCATCGTCCCCTTTGTCATCGTCGCGACAGCCACCCTGATCATCGTCACCTATATTCCGCAAATCGTCACCTTCCTGCCCAACCTGTAGGGCGGCGAGGCACCCGCATCTTTGTTTTCGCATAGGAGGCCGCATCATGTCGGGAAAGAAACTGGCTGCTATTCTCATGGCTTTGTGTCTGGTCGCCGGATCGGCTCACGCCGCCGCCGAATACAAAATCAAGATGGGCTATTCGCCGGGCAACCTCGCGCCCGAGGATTCGATGGAAATCATGTATGGTCATATCTTCAAACAGGAGGTGGAAAAGAACTCCGCCGGGCGGATTGAGGTCGAGATCTACCAGTCGGACGCGCTTGGCAGCGCCAGCGACACCGTCGGCGCAATCGCCATGGGGTCGGTGGAAATGGGACAGTACGAAATCGCCCTGTGGGCGCCCTACAACCGCGACACCATGCTATTCAGCCTTCCCGGCATGCTTCGGGACAAGGACGAAGTCGTCGCCATGTTCAACAGCGACTGGGCACGAAAGAACATCTTCGACGACCTGGAAAAAAAGGCCAACACCCGCGTCCTGGGCGGCCTGTGCAAGGGCTTCCGCGACTTCACCACCAAGGGCCGTCCTCTGAAGGTCCCCGCCGACATGATGGGCCTCTCGATACGCGTCATGGACAGCCCCATGTATGTCAAGATGATCGAAGCGCTCTCCGCCAACCCCATCATCCTCGCCGGATCGGAAATGTACACCGCCATGAAAAACGGCGTCGTCGACGGCCACGAGAACGCCGTCCTCTCCATCTGGCAGGACAAGACGTACGAAGTGCAGGACCATCTCATCCTCGATGAACACGTCCCCGGCATCCTTACTTTCGTCATCAACGCTCAGTTCTACAACAGCCTTGCGGCAGACCTTCGTCAGGTCGTGGACGACGCCAACGTCGCCGCCATGGCAGCATCGAAGAAGGTGGTGGAGACGCTTGAATCCGTCCTGACGCAGAAGCTGGGTGAATCCGGCATGCAGGTCTATGTCCCCACCGCCGAGGAAAAGAAGCTCTGGCACGACACCATCCGCCCGCCCTGCGAAGCGTTCCTCCGCACCCAAATAGACGGCAGCCTGATCGACAGCTACATTGAAGCGCTGGAACAACACCGCGCCGGCCAATAATTATCCCCGTGAATCCGGCCGGCGGCACGCAGCCCCGGCCGGATTCCGCCTACCAGAGTACGGGAGACGCGCATGGATATACGGGGATTGTACCCGGCCCTGATCACCCCTTTCGACGCCGCCCTGGCAGTCGGATACGGCGTATTGCGGGATGTTGTTCGCGTTACCAGGGCGCGGGGCGTCACCGGGTTTTATGTCGGCGGCTCCACCGCCGAGACGTTCTCGCTCACGGTGGAAGAGCGGGAAAAAATCCTTGAAACAGTCATGGAGGAGGCGGGCGGCCTGCCTGTTATCGCCCACGTGGGCGTTCTGAATCCGCATGATCTCAAACGCCTGTGCAGGCATGCCGCGTCCGTGGGCGTCGCGGCGGTGTCGTCGGTGCCGCCCTTCTATTACAAGCACTCGGAGGCGGAGATCACCGCCTACTACCTGGACATCGCCGCAGCGTCCGGCCTGAAGGTGCTCCTCTACAACATCCCGCAATTCACCGGCGTCGCCCTGACGAAAAAGAACTGCGCCGCGCTTTTCGCCTCCGGCATGGTGGCGGGCATCAAACACACGTCGCAGAACCTGTATGATCTCGAGCGATTGAAAAACACATTCCCCGATAGCGTCATGCTGGCCGGTCACGACGAAGTGTTCTGCCCGGCCCAGCTCATGGGAGCCGAAGGCTGTATCGGCAGCACGCTGAACCTTATTCCGGATCGTTTCGTCGCCATGGATCGCCTATTGGCGGAAAACAACCCGGGGGAAGCGATGCGGATTCAACATACGGTCAACGACTTGGTCGAAGCCATGATGCATTTCAGCTTCTTCGCCGTGTTGAAGTTCCTGATGACCGTGCAGGGATTGCCGGTCGGCGGCGTCCGTCCGCCCCTGCTCGACCTGACGGACGACGAGAAAACCCGCGCCCTGGAACTTTTCCAGGCGTTCCTGGCGTAAGCGAGCCCGCTTCAGGCATGAGGTTCATTCTCCCCCGCCCGCATGCAGGACGGGAGCGAGCCGTTTTCCGGGAGGAGCCGGGCGAGTTCGTGCACGAGATGGTCGAGGTGGGCAGGTTTTCGCCGCAGTGGCGCGGTGATGAGGCTTGCCACTTCAGTGGCGAACGCAGCCGGCAGGATGCGGCAGGTGTCGAGGGCATACCGAACGAGGTGTTTTTTCGCCCGGGTAGAGGACGGCGTTCAGGGCAAAGAGGACATCGAAATAGCTGGACAGAAAGACGCTGATGCGGTGGTTTACCGCGACCACATCGTCCCGCGCGATCGCGTTCATGATCTGCTCGCGGAACGACCCGTTCAACCTGCCGTAGAGCATGGGGATGTTTTTGGCGACGACGGATTCGACCAGCCGTCGGGGATACGGACGGCGCGTCAGTTCCTGGAGCGCCCCGAACCATGACTCGGGATCGTAGAGGATGCGGGAGTTCCGGATGTTGAACACGAGACAGGTGGTATAGCCGAGCGACGCCTCCCCGTCGACCCACACCCGCCGTATCGCTTCCTCTATCCAGCGCCGGCTCCGGTAAATGAATTCAACCTGCCTGCCCGAATCCGGCAACAGCCATTCGTCGTCTGTTTCGTAAAAATGGTTATCGACGGCGAAAGCGGCGGCAAATCGCTTCGCTATTTCGCTGCGTTTTTCCACGTCTATGTCGCTGTCCGCATACACGTAGAAATCGTAATCAGACCGCTCGTCGCCATATGGCGTCAGGATTGAACCGGAAAGCACCAACGCCTTTACCGCGTCGATTCGGGAAAAGGCGGAGACGATGGATTCGAGCAGGCGCGGATCCGGTGCGTTCATGGCGGCTCCTTATCCGCGTTTATATCTGCACCCTCGCCCGGGCGCAAGCCGCAACGTCCTCCGAGGGAATGGGGAAATCCGGATACATATACAGCGGATTCCCTCTTTTCCCGCAAGCGGACCGACGCGCCATGGCACTGCCGAAAGAAACCGACCTATATCCCCACCTCAAGGCCTGGCTGGTGGACCAGGGCTACGACGTCCACGCCGAAGTGCGCAGCTGCGACATCGCGGCGAGCCGCGACGGACGCCTGATCCTGATCGAGATAAAACGGGCCGTCACCCTGGACCTGATCCTCCAGATTATCCGGCGGCAGGAAGCGTCGGCGCTGGTGTACGGCGCCGTTCCTGCGCCACGGGACTTTGACGGAAAAAAGTGGCGCGAGCAGGTGCGGCTCATGCGACGCCTCGACGCCGGCCTGATTATCGTCTACCCGGGCGAGCGCCCCCGCGTCGAACCGTTGCTCCATCCCCGCCGCATGGCCCACCCGATCCGTAAAAACCTCACCCGTTCCTACCTGGATGAAATGGCGGCGCGGACCGTCGACGTGAACCTGGGCGGCAGCCCCGGCTGGGAAAGCATGAACGGCATACGCGAAAAAGCGCTCCGCATCGCCGTCGCCATCGAACGCTTCGGGCCGTCCTCAAAGCATCTCCTCGCCCTCACCGGCGCGTCGTCGCTGACCGGCAGCATCCTGCGCCGGAACCGGGACGGCTGGTTCGAGACGGTGCGGCCGGGCGTCTACGGCCTCAGCCCCAAGGGCTGGGAAGCCTTGCGCAAGCACGACGCATTGGCCCGCGTCCTGCGCGAGCAGTGTCGGCAGATACCGTCGCCGTTCCCGATGCCGCCCACCGAGCCGGAATAGAAAATCTTTCGGAATCCGTATTGTCATTCCCGAGGCGTCCCGTATACTGTGGAGGCGGTAGAAAAAACATACATATGCAGGGGAACTCTTCGGAGTTGAGAAGGCTGACAACCTGACCCTTTGAACCTGTTGGTTAAAACCAGCGTAGGGAGCATTTGACACGCAACGAGTCAAGGCGTTCTCCCATCGGCGGGAGAACGCCTTTTTTTGTTGGATGGCCAAATTGCCTGCGCGACAGACGAAAGGATTTTTCGATGACGCTTTGTGAGACGCTCCTGTCCGGAGGCAACGACGCCCGCCTCACCGCCGCCGCCGCGGCGGAAAACATGCCGCCCGAGCGCCTGACCGAGGCGGTGCGTTCCGGCCGCGCCGTCGTGCCGTGGGCCGCCGGCAACAGCCTCGCCAAACCGATGGCCATCGGCGCGGGCTGCCGGGTCAAGGTGAACGCCAACATCGGCACCAGCCCCGACCGCTCCGACGCGGGAGATGAACTGGAAAAGCTGGCCGTCGCGATCGAGGCGGGGGCGGACGCGGTCATGGACCTGTCGGTCGGCGGCGACATCAGGGCGATTCGCCGGCGCATCCGCGAAGCGTGCCCCGTGCCGCTCGGCAGCGTGCCGATGTACGAGGCCGCCTTTGCCGCGAGTTCGCGCGGGCAGGCGTTTCGGCACATGACCGAAGCGGACATGCTGGGCGCGGTGCGGCTGCACGTCGAGGACGGCGTCGATTTCGTCACCATCCACTGCGGCATCACCCGCGCGGCCGTCGACTATGTGCGCGAGAACGGGCGCATCTGCGGCATCACCAGCCGGGGCGGATCGCTTCTCGCCCGGTGGATGGTGGCGAACAACAGGGAAAACCCGCTCTACAGCCATTTCGACGAGGTCATCGACATCTGCCGCTCGCGGGACGTCGCCCTGTCCCTTGGCGACGCGCTCCGGCCTGGCGCCTTGGCCGACGCGGGCGATCGGGCGCAAATCCACGAACTTTATACCCTGGGCGATTTGGCCAGGCGGGCGCGGGCGCGGGGCGTCCAGGTGTTTATCGAAGGGCCGGGCCATGTGCCGCTCGACCAGATTCAGGCCCAGATGCGGCTGGAAAAGCTGGCCTGCGATAACGCGCCGTTCTACGTGCTCGGTCCCCTTGTCACCGACGTCGCCCCCGGCTACGACCACATCGTCGGGGCGATCGGCGGCGCGATCGCCGCGACCTGCGGGGCGGATTTCCTCTGTTACGTGACGCCGGCCGAGCACCTGCGTCTCCCCGACGCGGAGGATGTGCGCCAGGGGGTCATCGCCAGCCGCATCGCCGCCCATGCCGCCGATATCGCCAACGGCCTGCCTGGCGCGCGCGCTTGGGACGACGCCATGAGCAGGGCCCGCAAGGCGCGGGACTGGGAGGCGCAGTTCTCCCTCGCCATCGACGGAAAGGCCGCCCGGGCCAGCCGGTCGAAGGCAGCGCCGCAGAATGAAGGCGTCTGCTCCATGTGCGGCGAATTCTGCGCTCTCCGCGACGAGGACGAGCTTTTATAACTGTCCGGAACGGGCGCGCCGTCTACACGAGGAGCGCAAGCGAATAGATGACGCTGGTCACCACCCCCGAGAGGCCGAGGGCGATGCCGCTAAAGGCGCCCTCGGTCTCGCCCAATTCCAGAGCCCTGGCGGTGCCGATGGCGTGGCCGGACGCGCCGATGGCGATGCCGGCGGCGATGCGGTCCTTGAGCCGCAGCAGGCGAATGATTAGAGGCGAAAGGATGGCGCTGGTGATGCCGGTCAGGATGACGGCGGAGACGGTCAGGGACGGCAACCCGCCCGTCCTTTCCGACAATTCTATGGAAATGGCGGTGGTGACCGATTTGGGAAGAAGCGACGCGGTAAAGGCGGGGTCGATGCCGAACAGGCGGCACAACAGCCACACCGAACCGATCGACGCCAGGGACCCGATGACGCACCCGCCCAGCACCGGCAACAGGTTCGCCCGCAGGGCGGTCCATTGATGATCGATCTGTATGGCCAGAACCACCGTCGCCGGTACGATGAACATGGTGATCATCGCGCCGCCGAGCCGGTAGTGGTCGAGGGTTATCGGGGTCCATGCGATGAGGGCGATGATGAGAATCGTCGCGATGAGGAGCGGATTGGCCAGGGCCGAGCCGGTCTTTTTCTTGACCCAGACGCCGACCGCGTACGCGCCGATACTCAGGGCAATGCCGAAGGACGGCTGGGAAAAGAGGAGGTCGGTCATTCGCGGCCGCCCTTCTTCACCAGCCCCTGGAGCATGCGGACCGCCCAATAGGCGGCCAGAAAGGTGACGACCGTGCTGATGACGCACACCGCCAGGAGCCTGACGAGGACCGGGTGGATGCGGTCGTAGTTTTCAAGGATTTCCACCGCCGACGGCAGGAAGAAAAACGCCATGTTGGCGCTGAGAAAATGGGCGGCGTCGCCAATCCACGCTTCGTGCACCACACCGAGCCGCAGACCGGCCAGCAGCAGCAGCCCGACCACGCTGGACGGCAGCGGCACCGACAGTCCGGCGACGGCAAGGTGCCCGCAGTAGGCGAGAGCCAGGATGAGTCCGATTTGTCCGAGATAGCCAAGTTTATTCATACCGATTTGATACCCCGGCTTAGCCAAAAGCACAAGCAGGAAGATCGGCTTTAATCGCGCGGCCGCGCCTGCTCCGGCACCACTGCTACAACGCGAGGGCGCGGAGCGCCATTTTTTCCCACTCCATCAGGGTGGGATGGCTGTCTGTCCGCTGGATGGCGAGCCGGGAAAACTGTTCGGCGCACCTGCGGAAGTCCGGGTCTCCGGTCTGGGCCAGGCTGTACAGGCACTTGTGCAGCTTGGCCTGCACCTCGAACATTCCCGCCGCCTCGCGCGAAATGGCGTTGAAGGCGTCCATGAACAAATCTTCCACCGCCAGCGCCGGAACCCATACGCGCTCGTGCACGACCTCGTCGTCCTTCGCGTCCGCGTACCCGGCCAGGACCGAGGTGATCCGCCCCAGCACATCCAGTGCCGTCCCGGAATCCGCCATCGTCGGCGGCAGGGACCGTTGGGCGATTTCGGCCAGAACGCACAGGCCGAAACGGGGGTCCTGCTCAAAGGCGCGTTCGTCGGCTATGGTGAACTCGGCGGCAAGCGCCTTGCAGGTGCGTTCGGGCAGCGCCTCACTCAGTCGCAGCAGCGGCAACTGCGGATACACGTATTTCCCCGGCACGGCCATGATATAAATGTCGCATTGGCGTTCCTTCGCCAGTTTGGCGATGCCGTCGATGTCGATAAATCGGACATAGCCGTACTCGCTGCCGTAGACGGGTTCGAGATGCTCAACGTCCTCCCGGTCGATGTCCAGGCGGTTGCAGCCAAGACAGGGCGCGCAGGTACGATTTTCGAACGCCTTTTCCGCCGCCGCCTGCACCTGCCGGGTCGTCTCGGCGACGCGGCCGATCTTGGTCAGGTGCTCGATCCAGCGGATCAGCATGACCAGGATAATCACCACCACCAGGATGGTCATGACAAACAGGACGATTCTGCCCTTCGCCTGGTAGATGCCGGCGTTGAGGGCGATGATGCCCATCAGGCTGAAGACGAAGGTGCCGAGGAAGGTCGCCAGGATGTTGTGGGCGGTGTGGTCCTCCACCACCAGCTGCGTCGCGCGCGGCGTGACCGTGGTGGTCGCGGAGGAATAGGCCTGGACCATGACGGTGAGGGAAAAGGTGGTGACGGCCAGCATGCTCGAGGCGAGGATGTTGAGGATGGAGGCTATCGTCTCGGCGTCGACGGAATAGGCGAAGTCGTCTGGAATGCGGTCTCGAAGCCAGACCGCCAAAAACGCCGACAACACCGCCAGGAACGCGAAGAGGGTCACCTTGGGCCACATCTTTTTGGCCAGGGTCAGGAGAAAAACCTTCACCTTGAACATGTCGGGACTCCGCCCGCCCCGCCCTCGCCCGAAACCGGGTCGGCCCTCCTACGATACACGAAAACCGGTCTGTTTCAAGTGGGAGGATTTTTTCCGAATCGGGGGGCGCACGCGCCTTGCATCCGCGCGGCGGTTGTGCACAATGGCTGCCGTCCCCCAACCCCGGGCGGGCACGCAAAGGAAGAACGATGTTTGGTCAAGCAAAGGATTTGACGAAAGGCAGTCCGCTCAGGCAGACGCTGCTTTTCGCCGTACCGTTGTTAATCGGCAACGTGTTTCAACAGTTCTACAACATGGCAGACATGATTATCGTCGGCCGCACCATCAGCACGACCGCCCTCGCCGCCATCGGCGCGACCGGGGCTATTGCGTTTCTCGTCGTGGGCTTTTCCTTCGGCCTGACGAGCGGCTTTACCGTCATCACCGCCCAGCGCTACGGCGCGGGCGATACCGACGGGGTCAGACGTTCCATCGCCACCGCCATCGTCCTGTCGGTGGCGGTCACCGTAGTCGTGACGGCGCTGAGCGTCCACACGGCCTACCCGCTGTTCAGACTGATGGACACGCCGGCGGACATCATCGACGACGCCTACCGCTACATAATCGTCATCTACGCCGGCACCATAGCCACCGTGTTTTTCAACCTCTTTTCCGGCATACTCCGCGCGCTCGGCGACAGCCTGACGCCGCTGTTGTTCCTGGTGCTGGCCTGCATCGTCAACATCATCCTCGACTACGTCCTTATCGTCTATTTCCACATGGGCGTCGCCGGCGCCGGCTGGGCCACCATCACGGCGCAGGCGTTTTCGGTCCTGCTCTGCCTCCTTTACAGCCTGAAGCGCTTTCCCATCATGCGGCTCCGGCGCGAGGACTGGCGGCTGGAAGCGGCCTTCGCCTGGAAACACCTCGCCATCGGCCTGTCCATGGGCGCGCAGATGGCCATCATCGCCGTCGGCACTATCGTCCTGCAGATCGGCGTCAACCGGCTTGGCACCGATTCCATCAAGGCCTTTTCGGCTGCAGTGAAAATCGACCAGCTCGCGACCTAGCCGCTGTTGTCCCTGGGCATCGCCGTCGCCACCTTTACGGCGCAGAACTTCGGCGCCCGCAAGTACGCCCGCATCCGCGAGGGCGCGAAGAAATGCTCCTTCGTCGCCGTCGGCATGAGCCTCGCCGGCTGTCTGGCGATGGTCCTCACCGGCCGCTGGCTCCTCTCCCTCTTCGGCATCGGCCTGAATGAACCGGACGTCGTGCGGGAGGCGGTTTTGTACCTCAACACCACCTCGCTGTTCTACTTTATGCTGGGGCTGTTGTTCATCTTCCGCAACCTGTTGCAGGGCATGGGACGCAACATTATGCCCACCGCGGCCGCCGGGGCCGAGGTGGTGGTGCGCATCGTCGCCACCTTCACCTTTGTGAACTGGTGGGGATTCTGGGGCGTGTGCATCGTCAATCCGGTCGCGTGGACCGGCGCGGTGGCGATGCTGGTCATCGGCTACTACCAGGCGGTCCGCGATTTCCGCCGCCATATCCCGCCCACCTACGAATCGGTTATCCTCAATTACGACGCCCAGGCCAAGTTCGGCGCGCCGATGGAGAACGTCCCGGTGGCGTCGGTCAGGCTTACCGCCTCGCCGGAAGTGCGCAGCGGCGACAAGGAATCGATACGGATTCTGTAGGGCCTTTGCGATTTACGGAACGTATAAAAAAGGCGCGCCCGGGCTGGGCGCGCCTCTCATGTTTAGCCTTTTTCTATCTTATCAAATAATGACTTAGGCAATTAAAACGGATTCGAGTTG
>JAJQBO010000216.1 GCA_021203245.1 Planctomycetaceae bacterium | reverse complement strand
AGGCATCGGCAGCGACCGCGGCAACGAAATCGTCAAGCAGCTCAAGGCGAAGTAAGCGAACCATATCAATCTGCCATGCGGGGGACGCCGGGTTTATTTGCCATGTCCCGGTGTCCTCCGTATCTTCCACTGCAAAAGGAAAACACCGTGCCTATCATCAATACCGAAGCTGCTCCCAAGGCGATTGGTCCTTATTCCCAAGCGATTGCCGTCCCCGGATTCATGTACACGTCCGGCCAACTGCCCCTTGATCCGAAGACCATGGATTTTACCGGCACCGACATCAAATCGCAGACACGGCAGTCGCTCCTCAACCTGCAGAAGATTCTCGAAGCAGGCGGCGCGACCCTGAAGGATGTCGTGAAAACGACCTGCTTTCTCTCCGACATGAACAACTTCGCCGCCTTCAACGAAGTCTACGCCGAGTTTTTCGGGACCGACGGCGCTCCGGCGCGGTCGTGTGTTGAAGTGGCACGGCTCCCTAAAGACGCGCTGGTTGAAGTCGAGGCTGTCGCCATTATAAAATAGGATGGCGGACGGACGACCCCCGGGCGTTGGTCCGGGGTTTTTTATGCGTATTACCGCACAGGAATTGTACGCGGTCGGTATAACCTGCAAAAGAGAAGGGGACTATTATGAGAAATCCATTGCCCAGGGTGGCGGCTATCCACGATATCTGCGGGTACGGGCGCTGTTCCCTGACCGTCGTCATCCCCATTCTTTCGACGATGGGGTTCGAGGTTTGCCCGCTGCCGACGGCGGTGCTCTCGACCCACACGCTGTTTCCGAATTTTACCATACTGGACTTGACGAACGAACTGCCTAAGATAATAAACCACTGGAAGGAACTGAATATTTCCTTCGACGCCATATATAGCGGTTTTCTCGGTTCGGCCCGCCAGGCCGGCATGGTGCGGGATTTCTTGCGTGATTTCAGCCATCCCGAAACGGTGGTGGTCGTCGATCCGGTTATGGCCGACCACGGCAAACTCTATCCGACCATGCCGCCGGAAATGGTGGGCGAGATGAAGCGCTTGTCGGCCGCCGCCAAGGTGATTACGCCCAACCTGACCGAAGCCGCCTTTATGCTCGGGCGCGAGACGCCCGCCAGCATCACCGAGGCGGAAACGAAGGACTGGCTGAAGGCGCTCACCGACCTGGGTCCCGAGATGGCGGTCATCACCAGCGCCCCGGTGGTCACCCGCCCGGGCAAGAGCACCGTGGTGGCGTACGACCGGGTGGATAAGCGTTTCTGGCTGACCGAACGCATTCACGTTCCCACCAGCTACCACGGCACCGGCGACATCTTCGCCAGCGTCCTGACCGGCAGCCTGCTGCAGGGCGACAGCCTGCCTGTGGCGATGGACAGAAGCGCCCAATTCGTCGCGACGGTTATCCGGACGACTTTTGGCTACCGCGAAGAAGAACTCGGCCATCACGAAGTACTTTTGGAACGAGCGATGGGAACCCTCACCGCGCCGGTGAAAAATACCGCGTATGAATTGATGTCATAGCTATGGTATTACTTCGGTGCTACGATGTTTTCTTGGTATTTTGAGCTTCTCCGGATGAAGCGTCGTTACGTTGCCGAAAACAACACCTTTATTTAGTGGGGTATCGACTTGTTTGCGTGCCAAAGGACTGTGGTAGGCCTCAGGAGGACGAAACAATCGGCACCCTTTTCGTTACCTGATGTTTCCCCCACGGGATTAACATGAAATCTCCACGCCGGTTTTCTTTTTATCCTCAGCCAGCTTTTTAGCCAGAATCCTTTCTGCTCCTCATTCGGCCTGCATAGAAATATCGCCAGTTCGCCGGTTGTGGAAAACAGTTTTTCGTAATCTATGGTTCCAGTCCCTATGAACGCTTAGAGTGCTGTAAATAAGAGCCGACCCTCCGGGAAATCGGAGGGTCGATATGGAGCATTTTTCTCGTCTCGTACTTACTCCGCGCACTTGGCTTTCCATGGTGCGTAGGCAATTTTACCCAATAGGGTATAGCGTGAAGCATGATCGGCAGCAGGAATATTGTCGGCTATGAAATTCAAGGTGGAATACGCTAGAGTGGCGAACTTGCAGGCTTCCTTGTATTCGGGAGGAATGCCGATTTCATCCGACAACGCCAACCTTATGTTGGATGGTAACTTTTCCTGAATGTATTTCATTATAGCTTTGTTTCGGACTCCACCACCGCTGGCATACATCACTTTGACTGTTCTCAATACTTCTGAGGGTATATAATCGTTCAGGCTGCGGACAATGGCTTCGCCAGTGAAGCGGCAAGCGGTCGCAAGAAGATCCTCTTTCGAGACGTCACTATACTTATCCATGATTTTGTTGCAGTAGTTGGCGTCGAAGTCGAGTTTCCAGCCTGAGCGGGGAACGGGACGCTTGAAGAAATCATGGTTCATGAACTCCTGCAGAAGCGGGTCGTGAACCTTACCTTGGAGAGCGACCTTTCCATCGTAATCGCATGGCTGGTTAAGTAGGCGCTTCGCCATGCTGTCCGACACAAGATTGCCCGGTCCGGTGTCAAAGGCAAACATCTTGTTCCGATCCTTTTCGGTAAGATGAACGTTAGCAATTCCACCAATGTTAAGTGAGAGTATCGGCTCACCAGCGTTGCGGAAAAGAGTGTAATCGAAGTATTGCATGAGTGGCGCCGCCGCGCCGCCCTGGGCATGGTCGGCTTGACGGAAATTGGTGACGGTGGTGATATCAATGAGTCCGGCTATTACCGATGTATCACCGATCTGATAACCAGCCGGGTACGGGCCGTTAAGCCAGCGGCCGACCCAGTCATCTTTATCCGCTTCCGTCATTGAGTTTATGATATCGTATTTGGCCTGTTCCTGGTAAATGGTCTGTCCATCGAGGCCGACGCAAAAAATGTCTTTGTTATCCAAGGAATTTTCGCGCATGAATGTGCGGATCGCCTCTGCAATAGCGGCTCCCGCGATATAAGTAAGACGGTTCAAGCCTATCATATCCACCTTGTTTTCGAAGGCGGGCAAAATCAATTCCTGCACTTTTTTCGGCCACTGATAGGAGCCTCCCTTGAGGAACTTAAGAGGCTTCGGAAATCCATCGGGTGCGACTTCTGTTTCTCCCAGAATTACGTCAATACCGTCAAATGAGGAACCACTATTGACTCCGATAATTCTATCCATTTCATACCTCCAGATAATATTGTGAGTTGAAGTTCGGCTTGATTCAAGCGGGGGCAGTGCGAACGTTATCACAGGTTGCGGTAAAAACATGCATGACTATCGATCAGTCCTGGTTCGTCGCTGCGAACTTCGTCGCACCACAGGACTCCCTGACCAACAATTGGGGAGAGAGAATAACCGACTTCCGGTTGGAACCGCCTTTAAGCATATCGAAGAGCTTGTTTGCAGCCATATTTCCCAAAGAGTATATGGGTTGCGTCACGACAGTGATTTCGGGCGTCATGGCGGTTGCTAATTCAAAGTCGTCCCAGCCAATAAAAGCGATATCATCGGGAATTCGGGCGCCGTTTCTCTTTATCGCCTGCAATGCGCCATATGTGACAAGTGAATTGGTGGTGAGAATGGCGGTGGGTCGATTGCGCATGTGTAAAAGCGTTATGGTTGATTCAAAACCATCGCTGGCCGACTTCGCGTTGTTCGACACAATTAATTCCGGATCGAACTTGATGCCGTTATCCACAAGAGCCTGTTTATACCCAAGAATTCTCTTTTGGATGGTGTCGACGTTTGGTGCGTGAGATACGACGCCAATCCTTTTATGACCAAGTTTGATAAGGTGATTTACCGCCATCATGGAACCGGTATAACTATCGGTTTGTATAGAAGGGCAGGAAAGCCCCTCTACGCGGCGATCGACAAAGACGGTGGGTATTTCCTCTTCGTAAAGCCGAGCCACCTCTTTCTTCATCTGTTTTTTGTCTGAATAGGCTGAGCAGGTAAGCAGACCGTCCACACGCTTGCTGCGGAGCAGGCGTAGATATCGCCGTTCCTTCTCCTGGTCCTCGTCGATGTTGCAAACCATAAGACTGTAATCGTTATTGATGCAGGCATCCTCCACCGCACGTACGATGATCGAGAAAAACGGGTTGACCACATTCGCGATCATAAGACCAAGGGTACGTGTGGACTTACCTTTAAGGCCCTGAGCAAAGGAATTGGGCTGGTAATTCATTTCGCGAGCGGCGGCCATAACCAGCTCTTTGGTGCTCGCCGAAGTCCGACCATAGCCGCCCAACACGCGACCGACCGTTGCCTGGGACACACCCGTTTCCCTAGCGAGATCCTTGATGGTTATTGTGTTACCCGTCTTATTTGGTGTATTTCTTTTTTTAGCCATGTCATCACTATACCTTAATGCGAAAACGATTCCAATTCAAATCAGTATATCCAGCTTCGACATAGGTATAGAACCCTTTCGGTTTGCATCAAGGAGACGCGAAGACCCACCGTCAACCGCATTGTCCTCCCCGGCGGAAGACATCCCGCAGAAGAGGATTTTTTCCGGCAGGTTTACCAAAATAACCCGATTCCTTTGTGTTCATTGCCGAACGGTATGGCAAATTGCTCATAGGTCGGCCGGAACGGAACCATGGCGTAGATATCATCAAGCCGCTTAAGAATATCGGCGGGCAACGGGCCTTTTTCCATTACGGCGTAGTTCTCGTCAAACTCACGAACCGAACGAGCTCCGGCGAGAACAACGTCCACCATCGGACTGGATGCAACAAACCGGATAGCCATCTCGATTATGCTCATGCCTGACTCGTCGAGCAATTTATACAAGGCCTTGAATTGTTCCCGGCGCGGACGACTGATCCAAGGCGCGCCGTTGTTTATTTCGTCATCATGGCGAACGGCAAGCGCGCCTTGCTGAAGCGGAGTGCCTGCTACAACCCCCATGTTATGCTTTTTGGCATCGGGGAGGACTTCGTACTCGGCTTCACGCCACAAAAGGCTATAGTTGAAGGTAGTCAAGACCATGTCGAATTTTCCGGTATCGCAGGCCATGGCCAGTTCATGCGCCGTGGTGCCCCCAGACCGGTGTACCCGATCATGCCCTTCTGCTTCATTTCCTCGAGAGCATCGTTGACGGGACCGCTGCGGGTCAGTTCGTCGTCCCACCAGTCAAAATGATGGCGTCGCTCCGGTTCGTGCACCATAAGAATGTCGATAAAATCCACCCCGAGCCGTTTCATGCTGCGCTGTACCGAGTCGAAAATATCTTTTTTGGACTTTGGGTCGAATGGTGCCGGCGAACCGATCTTGGTGGAAATCACCGGCCTTTCGCCCTTCCACTCGCGGAGAATTTTGCCGAGAACTGTTTCGCTGTTCCAATAACTGGGTGCGGTGTCGATGTAGTTGATGCCCTTCTCAAGAGCGTGAAGGGTCGTCGCCTTTGATTCTTCGAACGCTCCGCCCATTTCAGAGATAAACAATCCGCCGAGAGCGAGTTTAGTGACCGTAAGGCCGGTCCTTCCCAAAATTACCTTTTCCATTATAGTATCCGTTCGTTTACTGAAAAAACAGCTAGGGGATTTTCACCGGGAAAGCTTCAGAGCCGTCTTGATTGCTTTTTTAGTGCGCACATCACGGTACGCCTCGGTCGCATTCTCCCATGTGTAATTAGCCGCCATATCGATCCAGTTGGCAGCATCGAGTTTCTTGGCCCGAATAAGATCCATGACCTCTTCGTGCGTCTCGGCTTCATCGTAAATCGCGTTATACCAGCGGAAGCTGGTTGGCCCGAGAATAGGGTTGAATGTATAGTGATAATAGTCGTCCATACCGTAAACGGCGGCGGTGCCGCCCTCTTTAAGAATCGCCATATAGGGAGTGAGCGATTCCTTCTTACCGACGGCGTCTATGATGAAATCGAATGCGCGGGAATTGTTATCGACCAAATCTTTTACCGCACCTTCGTCACGGTAGTCGATGTATTGGGATGTACCGGATTTTGCGGCATTGTCCTTGCGTGATGCTGTGCCAACCATGGTTACTTCCGCTCCTTTAATGGCGCACATTGCGGCTATGGAAATGCCGTTCGCCCCTGATCCCGCGACCATCACTCGGTCGCCCGCTTTGACGCCCATGCGGTTAACCCAGCTCAGATTTTCTCGCCAAGTGATGATCATTACCGCGCCCTTGTCATCGATTATGCCTTCGGGAATGACCTTATTGATGCGGAACATATCCCACTGCTTACGGTCGATACCGTCCTGCAGCATGGCGCCGTGATCGCAGGCGAGACCAAACTCGCACATCGCCCCCAGCTCAAACCCATGCCGTCGTATTCACGAGTATATACGCGGGAGATCAAATCGCCGACCTTGTAATTGCGGACTTTCTTACCAACTTCGATAACCCGGCCGATGCCCTCGTGCCCGATAATGGAAGGGTAAACATTGCCCCAGGCAAGCTCGTTGTCTATAACCGCAAGATCAGTTCCGGTGCAGGTGCCGCCATACAACATTTGACAGCGGGCGTCGTAGTCGCCCATCGGCGGTTCTTTAACATCGCATACTTCAAGGACGCCAGGCTTTTGCACAACCAACGCTTTCATGATCTTTCCTTTCGGTTTGGCACGTTACAGCCGCGTGTGGCGGCGCAAACTTTCACTGACAATTGCATCGATCTTCTACTTCAGATATTCGTCGATGTTGGTTTCGTCGATAATCTTATATGGAATTTCGTACTCCTTTTCCACCTTCTTACCTGCAGCGACTTCTGTCGCGACTTCGATGCACTTTTTGGCAATCGCATCCGCGTCCTGAAGAACAGTCGCCGCCATTGCACCTGATTTCACTGCTTTAAGGCCGTCTTCGATAGCATCGACGCCAATGACCAATATTCCCCGGTCCTGCGCGTCCTGGCCTTCAATTGCCTTGACCGCTCCAAGAGCCATTTCATCATTCTCAGAGACGACGGCGTTGATATCCATTATCTGTAACCAGTTTTCGACGGTGGACATGGCTAGCGCGATATCCCAGTTGGCCGGTTGCTGGGCGAGAACTTTGATATCGGGATACTTCTCAAGAACGTTGTGAATACCTATCGTCCGCTGCACCGCTGCGGAATTGCCGTCTGGACCCTGCAGAATAACGATATTGCCCTTCCCACCCATTTTTTCGGCTATGTACTCCATTTCCATTTCGCCGGCGGAGATATCGTTACAGCCGACGTAGCATACGGCTTCATTGACATTGACGATAGAGGCATTGATTATCATGATGGGAATGCCAGCTTCATTGGCCGCGACGACGGCTGGGGCGCAGGCATTGGTGTCGGTTGGGGAGAGAAGAATAACATCGACCTGCCGCGCGATGAAATTTTCCACCTGGGAGACCTAGTTTGGAGCGTCGCCTCGGGCGTCTGCTTCGAGCATTCGGATTCCTGCTTCTTCGCAATACTTCTTCACGCAATCTCTAAGTGTTACCTGGAACTGGTTACTCATGTTTGGCGATGACCAGGCGAAAGTGAGCCCTTCGCCCGCGTTCCCGAAAGCGCAATAGAATGCCAGGAACAGGAGGGTGCCGCATAATGATTGCAGAAACTTCTTCATCGTCTTTCTCCTAAATAAAAAGTCGAAATTATGAAAATCCACAACAATACGATCCACCGTCGCAAAAATTGCACTGTACTATTGTTTTCGCTTTGAATTGGTGTATTGGTCTATAAAAACCGCGCCTATTATGATGGCGCCCTGAATGACTTCCTGAAAGTAGGAAGAAACGTTCATGAGATCCAGCCCATTTTTCAAAAGTCCGATAATGAGCGCGCCCACCACTGTTCCGCCGATAGTTCCCAGACCGCCGGACAAGCTGGTTCCGCCAATAACAACCGCCGCGATTGCATTCAGTTCGTAACCTGTCCCGGCGATGACCGTGGCAGCCATGACGCGGGAGGATAGGACAATACCCGCTATGCCACAGAGAACGCCCACCAAAACGTACACCGAGATGGTAATGCGGTCTGTATTGATGCCGCTCGCGCGGGCCGATAGTTTATTGCCGCCGATAGCATATACGTACCGTCCGAAGCGAGTGTTATTAAGTACGAAGGCGAAAAAGACAACGACTACAGCCAGAATAATGATCGGCACCGGTATTCCCAATACCACGCCGCCGCCGATCTTCCCGAATTCCTTGGTGAAGTTCAGGACGGCCGTTCCCCGGTTATAAAGAAGTGTAAGACCTCGGCATATCGTCATTATGCCCATTGTGACGATAAATGCGGGAACATTGCCCTTGGCTACAATTACTCCGTTCATCAGACTGATAAAACCACCGATCAGAACGGCAATGAGGATGGGTACTATAAGGGGGTAGGAATCGGGATGTGCAAAGTCGCAGGCGATAATGGAAGCGAGTGCAAGAATGGCCCCAACGGAAAGATCAATGCCGCCGGTGATAATGACAAAGGTCATGCCAACAGCAATAATGCCGTTGATGGAAATTTGTCGCAACATGTTCAGGAGGTTGATACGCGTCAGGAACACGTCCGATATGATCGTCATTGCAACAAACATGAGGACGAAAATGAGAAACATCCGGTACTTCTTCAGAAACCCGACTAATCCGTACTTTTCAGTCATTGTACTGTACTCCGATCCCTTTCGATACCTGACGCGCATGCCATGACCGCTTCTTGGGTAATTTCGTCCCGGTTAAATTCACCTGTAACGCGACCTTCATGCATCACGATGGTCCGGTCGCTCATATTCAATATTTCGGGCAGTTCGGACGAAATCATAATGACCGCGTTGCCTTGCGAAGCGTATTCGCACATGAGGCGGTGTATTTCTGCTTTCGCGCCGACATCGATTCCACGTGTCGGTTCATCCAGTATAAGAACGCGCGGATCGCATGAGAGCCAGCGCGCCAAGACCACCTTTTGCTGATTGCCGCCGCTTAGATTGCCGACAGGGTGTTCGGGTGAAGGCGTTTTAATGGATAAGGTTTTAATATACCGCCTCGAAATGGCCCGCTCCTCCTTCTGCCGCACTACTTGTCCCGCCATGCAATATTTGACGAGGTTGGCAACGGTGATGTTGGAGCGAACGGTGCCGACAAGGTTGAGGCCAACCAACTTGCGGTCTTCCGGCACCAGCGCAATGCCTCGGCTGATAGCGTCGGCAGGTTTTGTAATTGAGATCGGCTTCCCATCGAGAAGGATTTCACCAGAGTCCGCTGGAGTTAATCCGAAGATAGCCTCGGCGATTTCCGTTCGGCCCGCGCCCATAAGGCCGGCAATGCCGAGAATCTCTCCTTTGCGAACAGAGAAGCTGACATCCCTGTATTTTTTTGCCTTGCTCAAATTGCGGGCTTCAAGCAGAACATCGCCAATCACGTTTGCCTTGGTGGCGAATTGCTTCCCGATTTCACGACCAACCATCAAGGCGATGAGTCTGTCGTGGTCGAGCTCTTCGGCTGGATAGGTACCGATGAACTGACCGTCACGCAGTACGGTAATATCGTCTGCTATTTGGAAAATCTCGTCCATTTTGTGGGAAATATAAATAATTGCCTTGCCTTCGCTTTTAAGCTTGCGGATGACCTGAAAGAGCCGGTTAGCCTCTGTCTCGGTGATGGCGGAGGTGGGTTCGTCCATGACGATTATGTCTGAGTTGTATGAGATTGCCTTGGCGATTTCGACTATTTGCGCCTGGGAAACGCTGAGGCTGCGCACGTCGATTTCAGGCGAAATAGGCGAACCGATTTCATGTAAAACCTCGCGAGTTTCTTTGATTATTCGCTTCTTGTCGATGAGACGCAACGGGCCCTTGAGGGGTTCTCGGCCGAGATATACATTTGCGGCAACAGAAAGATCGGGAAGACTGCTGAGCTCCTGGTGGATCATTGAAATGCCGAGGTTTTGTGCGGTATGGGGCGAATCGATGCAGACAGGTTTGCCGTCGATAAAAATTTGCCCTTCGTCCTTTTCGTGCATACCACCAAGGATTTTCATGAGGGTGGATTTGCCTGCGCCGTTCTCCCCCATAAAGAGCGTGAACAGTTCCGCGTCGGACGCTGAGAGTCACGCCCGTCAACACCTTGTTGGCGCCGAAAGACTTGACAATCGAATCCATGAGTAAAAACGGCTGACTTACCATGACAACCTCACTTTTTTACTGTTGAAAGCACCCCAATTATCCGGAAGCAACGATGAGAGATAACGTTATCACGCATTCATAAAAATATGCCAATAAGAACTGGTAATACTCGAAAATCAATACGATCCCGTTTGAAGATCATATCAATAAAGTTGCGTGTTGGATATTGTCATGGTAAAAAAGCTATCCATTCAACGATGGGAATCTTGTGATCAGCCACGCGTAAAGCTATATACCTTAATCGGTAAGTGGGATTTGAACCCTGAAGTATTAGTGAACTGGATCACAATAATACATAAGTTACGGTACAATCTGCATTGAGTGTAATGATAAAGGCACATAAAAAACCAGCCGGCCCAATTTCATATAAGGATACTATACTTCATGAGAGAACGTTTTCATTTATATTTTGAAAAATTTATCGTGTCTCTCCTCATAATTTGTCTATAGGTATTTTTGACTCTAAGAATGAATCAAAATACCCACTAAAAATCATCGATGAAATTTACTTTCATGCCCACGAACTGATGAAGAATGTGATTGATATCGGATGGTGTCCAGGTCTGGCGTTGCTTCCTTTATGGCGAGCTGGTCTTACTCACATCCATGAACACTCTCACAAAGCCGAGGATCGTCAACAAGGCTGACTGCAGGTAATGGCCGGTCATCGGTATTCACTATCCCAGCGAAGAGGAGTCTATGGAGGATGACGCGACTGGGCAGGACGAATGAAGTGTGAGGAAAAACCATGGCGTCTATTAACCGTATAGGCACCGATAACTCAGGGATTCCCATTTGGGAGGTTGTCTACCGCCGCCCGGACCGCAAGCAAATACGCCGTCGAATCCACACCCATAACCGGGCCGACATCGAGCGCGAAATTCAGCTCGAACAGGAGGTCGTTGCACAGTCCGTCAAACATAAATCCGGCAAGATTATTGGCAAATCTGGCCCCAGGGTCGCGAACCATCATCGGAAGGAACTGCTGACAGTCGCCCGGTATCTCCGCAGCTTCACTAATATGGTCTCTGTGGTACCATTCGAACACGTCAAGCCACTGCCGACCAAGGCGGAAAAAAGGGAGCCGATCCCAAAGACCAAGGTTCATGATTACCTCGGCGCGCTGCCGGGTCATATCCGCCGGCCGGTCCTGATGGTCTTGTACTTTGGCCTACGTTCCACCGCGACGAATCGACGGCCAGGAACTACTCGCAATCGACAAGGGGGACGTGCGCCGGCGCATCCCCATCGACCCTCTGCTTGCGGAAATCATCGCTGAGGCGATCGCCTATCGGGACGAGTTCCAAGGACCGACCCAAACCGGTCGCCATTCCCGACAGGCTCTTCCTGAATGCACGCGGCAGGGGGTGGGAGCGGACGGCACTCCTGAAGGCGGCACAGAGGGCCTGGAACATTGGCAGAGCAGAAGTTCACCAAGGGGATGGTCCAGGCGGCGATGGGGCATACCTCGGAAAAATCCTCCGCGCGGTATTTCCACCCGGACGAAGAGATGGCGGCAGAGGTACGAAAAGGGATTATCACAGATTTATCACACCGCGACCCAAAAACCCCCGTTTTGAAGGGATATGGCCCCCGACGACCATAGGTAAGAGGAATTTCGTGTCCCTTCCTCGCGGCTATCTTCAGTAATGATAAAGAGAAAGGCCGCAACCCATAGCGAGTTGCGGCCTTAAAAAATTGGCATCCCCACGGGGAATCGAACCCCGGCCGCCAGCTTGAAAAGCTGGTGTCCTAACCGCTAGACGATGGGGACTTCTGTTATGTTATGGTAGGGGCAGAGGGACTCGAACCCCCGACCATCGCCTTAAAAAGGCGGTGCTCTACCAACTGAGCTATACCCCCGCTTTTATACCGGGGTGGCTTGGTCGCAACCCCGACCGGCGAAGTGAAGGATTATAGGGGCAACGGCTCTTTTGTCAATATTTATTTTTCCAACTCTTGCCGTTTTCGCCCAAATTTCATACCATCGGTCGGTCGACCCACTTGTCTTCTGTCTCGCTCCGGGAAAAACCCCCATGACCCAACACAGTCAGTTATTGCAAAAAACCGCCGTGGTCTTTGCCAAAACCGGCCCGGCCATCTATCATTCGCACCACGACATGATCCGCTTCTGGGAGCGCGCGGTCAAGCGGGCCGGCCTCCCGATGCGCCTTACCCAGGGGTTCAACCCGCGGCCGCGCATCATCTTCCCCCACACCCTCGGGCTCGGCATCGCCTCCCGCCGCGAGGAGGTGGAGCTGGAACTCCACGCCCGCCTCGACCTGCGCGTCCTGCTGGAACGCATCACCCGCGCCGCGGGCGACACGCTGGGCATCCTCGACGCCTTCAACCTGCCGCCGGTGAAAAAGAGCCGCCAACTGGTCGCCAGTTCCTACGCCATCACCGGCTGGGCGGCGGCTTCGCTGCCGCGATTGGACGAGACCGCCCGGGCCATCCTCGCGCTGCCGGAAATCGTCGTCGAACGGGGCGCGCCCGGCAACCGCCGCTCCCTCGATATCCGCCCGTTTATCGCCGGCCTGGGCTCCGACAGCGCCGCCGCGGCGCTCCGTCTCGACCTGAGCCATTCCAACGCCGGCAGCGCCCGCCCGGACGAAGTCGGCCGGCTTGCCGCGTCGCTTCTTGGCGACGACGCCCTGGCGCTCTCAATCGAAAAAACCGTCATGCGGCTAGAATAATCGTTCCCGTCCCGTCCGGTATAATGCAGCGCCATGCACAAAAAGCGCCCCTCGCACAATGAGGGGCGCTCGTTACGGTACCACACTACGGAGTTTCTTCTCGCGCGCCCACTCGACTTGGCGGGCGGTTACTTGACGTATTTCGACATCGTCTCGATGGCCTTTTTCGCCACCGCATTCGGGTCCTGCGTGTTGAAATCGTGGTTGAAGATTTCGATGGACGCGACCCCGTCGAAGCCGATGCGCCGCACTTCCGTGACGATATCGGCGAGGGGGATGACGCCGTCGCCGGGCATGACCCTGTCGTAGTCGCCGATTTCGTCCTTCGGCTTGTCGACGAGGTCGTTCATATGAAAAACGGCCAGGGCCTGCGCGGGCAGGGCGGAGATTTCCGCCAGGGTGGAACTGCCCGAGTAGAAATGGGCAGTGTCGATGGTGATGCCGGTATTGCCGCGATTGGCGGCCTTGACGACGGCATAGGCTTCCGACACGGTCTGGACCGAAGCCCAGGGAAAGCCCAAAAATTCAAAAGAAAGGTGTACCCGCTTTTTCCAGGCGATGTCGGCCTGTTTGGCGAAGCTGGCGGCGGATTTTGTGATGATTTCATCCCACGACGCGTTTTCCTTCGCGCCCGGGCAGGCGACGATCCACGGGCATTCGATGGCGGCGGCGAATTCGGCAAACTGTTCCGTCTTTTTCATGACCCGCGCCTCGCCGGCGGCGTCCTGCATGGTGGACATGCCGATGGCGTTGATGGTCCAGGGTCGGACGCCGGCCGTCCGCATCAGGGCCTTGAGGTCCTCGAAGGAATGGGTTTTGAGATAGGTCTCCATCTTGTCCATGCGGAGTTCGATAACGTCGTAACTGCACGCGCCGGCGATGCGGATATCGTCTTCGAGGCTGCATTTCTCCGTGGTGGCGCCGTTGATGCCGAGGATCATGGTTGTTCTCCTTTGTGTGGTTTTTTCGCCTGACGGCGGAATGAAGCGGTTCTGTAACTACAGCAGTATACGATCGCGTGGCGCAATGTGAAGTCCTCATTTTACGCCTTTGAACCGGTGTTTTGCGGCAATTTTCAGGACCACGGCCTGGGAAAAAAAGGGTTGGCACCCGGAGGAAGTTGCGTACACTACAGGCTGTCGTCGAGGGAATTGTTTTGCTGAATGCCCAAAGGGAATGCACATGGACCACGCCGCCTATCTCGGCTTTATCCCGCCGTTCCTCGCCATTACGCTGGCGCTGGTAACCAAGGACGTCATTTTTTCCGTCTTCCTCGGCATCGCCTCAGGCGCGTTGATCCATGCCGGCGGCGATCCGTTCGCCGCCCTGATACATGTCACCGATCTCCTCGCCGACAAGGTCGCGGACGAGTGGAATATCCGCATCTTCCTGTTCTGCGGCCTGCTTGGCGGGCTGGTGGGGCTGCTGGCGCGGGCCGGTTCGGCGCGGGCGTTCGGTCAATGGACGACGCATTTCATCAGGGGCCGCCGCAGCGCGCAGTTATTTGCCTGGATTTTCGGCCTGCTCATCTTTATTGACGATTATTTCAACTCCCTCGCGGTCGGGTCGGTCATGCGGCCCATCACCGACCGCCGCCAGGTGTCCCGGGCCAAACTCGCCTATATCCTCGATTCCACCGCCGCCCCCATTTGCATCATCGCGCCGATTTCCAGTTGGGTGGTGACGGTGATTTCGCAGATTCGCCAGTCGTCCGGGTTTGCCGAACTCGGCATCGGCGAGATGAGTTTTTTCGTCAACCTTATCCCTTACAATCTCTACGCCCTGTTCACGCTTCTGATGGTGGTGATGATAGCCGCCACCAACCGCGACTTCGGCCCGATGGCGGAATCGGAGCGCCTGGCGGGGGAGGGCGTGATGCTTTATAACGCCGAGCGTTACGGCTCCGCGCCGGGCGAGATGAACGTCCACCAGGAGGCCCGCGGCGCGGCCTGGTACGACATGGTTCTGCCGGTCGCAGTGCTGTTGGCGGCGTGCACTGTGGCGTTTCCGGTGACAAGCCATCTCGCCCTGGAGCCGGGGCAAACGATTGGCCTCATCGACGCGTTCCGCACCGCCGACGCCTCCAAGGCGCTCTTTTACGGGATAATCTTCTCCCTGGTCGTCATCTACCTGTACTTTTTGGCCAGACGAATCCTTACCCTCAAACTCGCGTCCGAATCGATTATCGAAGGCATCAAGTCGATGGTCCCGGCGCTGGTCATCCTTATGCTTGCCTGGACGATTGGCCACATCATTTCAAAGCCGTTGTCCGAGGGCGGGCTGGGCCTGCCGCCCTATATCGACCAGCTTATCCGCGCCAACGCCTTCCCGCTGTGGCTGCTGCCGCTCTGTGTGTTCCTTATCTCCTGCCTTATCGCCTTTTCGACCGGGACGAGTTGGGGAACCTTCGGCATCATGATCCCCATCACCCTGCCGAGGGCGATTTCCCTCGCGACCGCCCAGGGCTTCGACGCCGACGGCGTCATGCACACGGCCTGCATCAGCGTGGCGGCGGTGCTGTCAGGGGCGGTTTTTGGCGATCATTCGAGCCCGATTTCCGACACCACCATCCTGTCGAGCGCCGGCGGCGGCTGTCCGCATCTCGAACATGTGACAACGCAGTTTCCCTACGCGCTCTTTGTGGCGCTGTGTGCGGCTGTGGGGATAGTGGTCGGCGGATACACCCTCAACCCCTGGGCCGCGTTCGGGTCGACGCTGGTGGTATTCTTCCCCGCCTTTTTCATCATCACCCGCAAGGGGCCCGAAGGGGGCGGGGCGGGCGGCATGAGCTGGCGGCGGAAAAAGGAAATGGACTGAACCGTCGTCATAAGGCACGACAATGCAAAAAGAAGCCGCGAACGGGGGAAATCGTTCGCGGCTCCAGTAGAAGGGGGTATTGCATAGAGGTGGTGCTTGTACCGCTGTAACGCTGTTTAAAACGGGAAAGCAAAGGACAGTGAGCCGATGTGGGCGCTCGTGTCCTTGCCGAACATGCCGTCGTAACTGATACCGACGATGGCGTGTTTGTTGATGGCGTAGCTTGCGCCCGCCCCGACCGCTCCGACAGTCCTGTCCATATTGGCGCGGTGGGAGAAATGGACGACGCCGGGGGCGACGGCGCGGTTGGCATAACCGGGCAGGTCGTCCGAGGTGGTGCGGTGGTTGACGCCGGCGCGGAGGTTGATGCCGAGGCGGTCGCGCTGGTAGGCAACCTTGAAGCCGCCCGAGATCAGGTGGGTCCACAGGTCGCTGTCCTGACGCACGCCGGGAGCGGCCCGCCAGTCATGGGACTTGCGGATATCGACGTGGAGGCTTCTCCAGCCGGCGTAGGGGGGTCAGGGTCCAGTTGCTGCAGCCGAGCTCGATGTCCTTTTCCCACCATGCCATCAACGAGACGACGTTGGTGCCGTAGCCGTCGATGTCGCGGGTGTCGGCGACGCCGTTTGTCACAAGCGTCTCGGAGCCGCTGGTAGCGCGGTCGAATCCGAGTATAAGGCTGGGCTGGATTTTGCCGAAAGCGCCAAGCTTGAATTCGGACAGGATGCCGACGACGTTACTGCGGTAGCGGGTACGCTCATAGCCGGTGATGTTCGGTGTATCCGGTACGGCCATGCCGCCGCGGACGTGCATAAAGCCGAACTCGTACATCACCGCCACCGACGCCCAGTCACTGAGGACGCGGTTGTAGATAAGGGTGGTGGACCCGCCGTTGGCGCGGCTTTTGCCGGTCTTGAGGCGATCGTTCCCCATTTTTATGGTGGCGCTGCCGCTGCGCGAATGATGATACTGGTTCAGGACGATGAATGCGTTAGCCGGCGGCACGTCCTCGAAGCAGGAAACGGGCTGGTAGTAGGTCGCGGCATCGATGACCGGGGCGGGAATGGGCTCGGCTTCGGCCAGCTTTTTGGCCGCGAGCTTTTCGCAATATTCAACCTCGCTGAATTCTTCGGCCGCGTGTATCGACACGGTGGCCATCAGCAGCATAATGGCTGCCAGGCAAACCTTCTTCATCACTTCTCCTCCCGTTGGTGCAAACTCATCCATGAATCCTCAAGAGCCTATCCGGATAGAGTACGGGGCAGCGGTGGGGCCGATGTCGGGGCCATCGGGGTCCGCTTGAAGGGGAGAGTCCTTCGTGCGCGTTCTCTATCCGGAGAGGCGCTGTAGATCCGTTCCTGGGGTAAAAGGGCCGCATAGCGCGAGCGCGTTTACCCCAGGAAAGGCCCTAGGCGCAACCTGCCTCTGGAGGTATGAGGCATTATAGAACGGCCGGTAAAATATTCAACGACATATAAAAAAGGTGGGAAAATATGCAGATTGAGTTGGTTTAGGCGATGCGTCTTCTCGATGAATCCCTTGCGACGCATCATTTTACGAGAAAAGTGGAAAGTTGGTAGCAAAAAGCTGGCCAAAAACTCCGAACACGGTTGTCCCTGGTTGAAGCGTTTTGTAAAAACATAGGGTGGTTTTGACGATTTTTCACGTTATGGGACATGGATTCGGTCTGTCCGTCCCAATACGATTCCATTCTCACAGCGGACGTTTCTCCCGCCGGGGACGTTTGTTTGGGGGGAATGATGTGTAGCGCTTTTTTTGCCACCACAGATTTTTACCAATACGCCTCCATCTCACCATACGTCACCCCGGCGTGTGGACATCGACCAGCGGAAGAAACGGGCGGTTCGGCCGGGGTCCACGGGAAAGACGGAAGAGGCGCCGAACTCACGCTGTTGTCGGTCGAACGGAACTACGCCAAACAAAATAAGGGCGGCCCGAAGGCCGCCCGCGTGCGTCTCATTTACCGTCCGCCATCTCCCGCAGCCGTTCCCGCTGACCCGGGTCGAACCGGTTGACAACCGGCACCCGCCGGAAGCCCTTGTCTGTGATGATCAGGCCGGGCGCGCCCTGGCGGCGCTTGTATTCAGCCAGTGTGAGCATGCGGAAGACCTTGTCCACCAGTTCAGGCTCGAAGCCTTTTTCCGCGATGCGGCTCACCGGCGTGTCGTGCTCGAGCAGTTCGGCCAGTATGGCGTCCAGGATGGGGTACGGCGGCAGCGAATCCGTGTCCAACTGGTTGGGCGCGAGTTCGGCAGACGGGGGCCTGTCGATGATTTCGGCGGGGATGACCGTCCCTTCCGGGCCCTTGAGTCCGTCCGGGCGGTTGCCGTTGCGCCAGCGCGCGAGAGAGTAGACAGTCGTCTTGAAGATGTCCTTCAAGGGCGTATAGCCGCCGCACATGTCGCCATAGAGGGTCGCATAGCCCATGGCGATTTCCGACTTGTTGCCGGTGGCGAGGAGCAGCCAGTTGTGCTCGTTCGACAGGGTCATGAGGAGATAGCCCCGCGCCCGCGCCTGCATGTTTTCGCGGGTGAGTTTTTTCAACCCGTTCGGCGCGGCCGGGACCAGGGCGTCCGTGGCGGTGGCGAGGAGGCCGCCTATCGAGACCGTGGCCATGGAAAAGCCCCATTTTTCGCACATGGCGGCGGCGGCGCTGTTGGACAGGTCGGAGGTGTATTCGGACGGAAGGCGGACGCAATGGACGTGCCTGGGGCCGAGGGCGTCGCCGGCGATGGCCGCGACCATGGCCGAGTCCATCCCGCCCGACATGCCGATGACCACGTCCGAAAAGCCGCTTTTGCGCGCATAATCGCCCAAGCCCAGCACGAGCGAGCGGTAGATCTCCTCTTCCGGCGCGGGGAACAGGTCGGTGCCGGCGGTGAACGGCCGCGCCAGTTCGCAGTCGGTGGCGCATTCCTCCCATTGCGGCATCTGCACCAGGCAGCGGCCCTGGCCGTCGAGGACGAAGGAGCCGCCGTCGAAGACGGTGCTGTCCTGGCCGCCGACGGAATTGACGTAGACAATCGGCAGATTCGTCTCCGACACCCGCAGGGCGGCGATGTCGCGGATGCGGGTTTGCAGGATGCGCGGGCGGAAGGGGCAGGCGTTGATGGAGACGAGCAGTTCGGCTCCCGCCGCCTTGAAGCGGGCCGCCATGTCCGGCCGCCAGATGTCACGCCCGATGACGACGCCCACTAGGACGCCGTGGATGCGAATCGGGTCGGCGTCGGGGATGCTGGCCTCGGCCTCGTCGGCGGCGTCCTTGGCCTATTTGTCGAAGAATTCGAAGATGCGCGTCACCCGGGGCTTCATGGGGTTGCGGGTGGAATCGAGCACTGTCTCGACCGCCCCGTCGCCGGGCAGGCCGCGCTTGCGGAAGCAGCCGCTGACCTCGCCGTTTTCAAAAACCAGGGCGGCGCTGAAAAAGCGGTCGCCGTCCCGTTGCGGCGCGCCGACAAGGAGCGCCGCCCGGCGGCCCCTGGTCGCGGCCCGGAGCACCTGCAACCCTTCTTCGACCACGCCCGGCAGATCGCCGTCCTCGGCCAGCCCTTCCAGGGGCGAGCCGGTCAGGCACAATTCGGGAAAAACCGCCAGATCGACCCACCGCCCATCGACTTCGTAATACTCTTCGCGGATCTTCAGGACATTTCCGACCACGTCCCCCATCAGCGGATTGATCTGCGACAGGGCGATGGTGAGGTTCGGCTGGGCCATGGTTGTCTCCCCTTTGGGATATGGGCGCATTTCGCCGAGGAACAGTATACTTTAACTCGGGCGTTAATACAACACCCACCCCGCCAGCCCCGCGCCGATGAGGAGGGGGATGGGGTGGAGTCGGACAAAGGCGGTGAGGACGAACGCGGCGGCAAAGATGACGGCGCTCTTCCAGTCGACAAACGACTCCCGGTTCATCAGGAACAGGCCGGCCGCCGCCACCAGCCCGACCACGGCCGGCCGCAGCAGCCGCATCGCCCCCTCCACCCGGGGGTTGCCGCTGAGGGAGAGGAAGAAGCGGCATACGGTGCACATGATGACGAACGGCGGCAGGCAGATGGCGAGGGTGGCGACCACCGAACCGACGACCCCGGCGGCGGTATAGCCCACATAGGTCGCGGCGTTGAGGGCAACCGGCCCGGGGGTCATTTGCGACAAGGCGACCATGTCGGCGAATTCGCTCGCCGTCGCCCAGCCGCGCACGCCGACCACCTCGTGGCTGATGAGGGGCAGGATGGCGTAGCCGCCGCCAAAGCCGAAGACGCCGATTTTCAGGAACGAGAGAAAGAGTTGCATCAGGTGGCCGTGCATGGCTATTCCTCCGCCAGGGGGGGCTGGTCGCCGCCGGCCGTCGCGTCGGCCGGTTCAGGCGGCCTGGAGACCGGGAACATCGCGCCGATGCAGGCGAGGGCGAGGACGATCCACGCCGGCGAGATTCCTCCCAGCCACACCAGAACGGCGGCGGCGAGGGCGAGGAGCGCCGTTTTCCAGTTCAGCCTGGCTTTTTTGGCAAGGCTGTAGACGGACGCGAGAATCAGGGCCGCGACGGCGGGGCGGATGCCGGTGAAGACGGCGGCGACGTGGGGGTTTTCCCGCATGGTCACGAAAAAGGCGGCGATAATGATCATGCAGATAAACGACGGCAGCACCGTCCCCAGCAGGCCGACGAGGGACCCCCGCAATCCGCGCGTCTTATAGCCGACAAACACGGCGGTATTGACGGCGATGGGTCCGGGAAGGGATTGGGCGATGGCGAGGACGTTGAGAAAATCTTCTCCGTCGATCCATTTCTTCTTCTCCACCACCTCCCGCTCGATCAGCGGCAGCATCGCATATCCACCGCCGAGGGTAAAGATGCCGATCCGAAAAAACACCATAAACAGGTCAAAATAAAAGCGCATAAAAGCCTTTACGGTAACGATTCAACTAAGGTAATAATAGTTCATTGTGAATTATGAATCATGAATTATGAATTGTCATTTGTGCGTCATCGAGAACGTCCCGTCCCAATCGTCCGGCGGCGGCAGTGCCTTGTAAATCGCCAACCGGTCCAGGTACATCTTGTACAACGGAGCCGGCCGGATGAAGACGAGTTCCTTCAGAAGCGACTCGGCGGTGGCGAATTCGCGTTCCTGGTAGAGTTCGAAGACGCGCGCGAAGGTGGCCAGTTCTTCGTGGCGTTCGTCCGAGGCCGGTCCGTCTCCCAGGAGTTCGTGGATAACCACCGCCTCCGCCTTGCCGCTGACCCTGACCTTGTCCACCACCCGGCAGACGAAATCGTTCCTCAATTCCGCCTTGGTGCTTTCGGTGATGAGGATGGAGGAGGTATAGACCTTGTTCAGGTTTTCGAGCCGGCTGGCGATGTTGACGTTGTCGCCCATGACGGTGTAGTTCTTGCGTTGTTCCGACCCCATATAACCGGCGAACATGGGGCCGGTGTTGATGCCGCAGCCGATGGCGATGCGGGCAGGCCCCGGGCGGTCCAGCCTGCCTGGAGGTTTTCCAGCCGCGCCAGCATGTCGAGGGCGGAGCGGGCCGCGTCGCGGGCGTGGTTCGGGTTGTCGGCCGGCGCGTTCCAGAACGCCATCATGCCGTCGCCGATAAACTTGTCCACCGTGCCGCTGTTGTCCATGACGATGTCGGACATGGGGGTGAAGTATTCGTTCAGGAAGCGGGCCACGTCAGGGGCTGACATCTGTTCCGACATGGTTGCAAAGGAGCGGATGTCGGAAAAGAGCACAGTCATGTGGCGGTAGTCCCCTTGCAGCGAGCCGAGCCGATCGGGGTGGTTTTCGAGATAGCCGAGGATGGACGGGCTGACGTTGAGCTGGAACGCCTTGCGGATAAAGCGCCGCTCCCGCCCGACGACCAGGTAGTTGGCGATCAGCAGGGCGGCCAGGACCGCCAGGGTCGAGAGGATGGGCAGGGTGATGCCGACGTCCATGCCGCGCTTGAAGAAGAAGAAATAGTTGCCGAGGACGATAAGGAGCAGGGCGAGGCCGGAGACGAGCATGCCGCCGGCGAGGTCGCCGAAGATGATGGCCACCGTCACCGTCAGGCCGCTCGCGAGGATGGCCAACTGCTGCCAGGAGTAGTCGTCCTGGAAGCCGCCGTCCATGAAGTCGCCCTTGAGCATGGCCGAGAGCATGGTCGCGTGGGCGTCGGCGACCGAGATTTCCGGGTCTGGCATGCCGGTGGAGATGACGTAGCCGACCCCCTCGACCGTGCCGCCGATAAGGACGATGCGGTCGCGGAAAATCTCCTCCTTGTCGTAGAGGCCGGCCAACACTTCCCAGGCGGAGACGGTGGTGTAATCGGCGCGGTGGTTGCGGAAGCCGATCTGGAGTTCCGCCAGTTCATTCAGGGGGACGGTGTAGACGTCGTCGCCGTCCCTGAGGATGGACACGCTTTTCACCGCATAGCGGTCGCCGTTCGAGGTCTCGTCCCGGAATTCCGGGATAGTGACGACGTCTCCCCGGAGGTTTATGCGGTAGCCGTTCCCGCCCATCGACACCCGCAGCACCTCCAGGGCCATGGACGGAACGATATGGCGGTTCAGGCCGGTCGGGGTGGCGAAGGCGGCGTCGGAGAGGTGCGCGAACAGCGGCATCGTCCGCACCATCCTGGCGGGGGTGGGGAACACGTTCATAAAGCCTTCGCCGACCGGGCTGGGGTCGACGTCGCGGATGGGGGGGATGTCGGTGAGGGCGTAGTCGCGTTTTTTCAGCAACGTCATTTCGCTCGGCACCGCTTCGCCGGCCGGGCCGCGCACCTCGGCCGGGTGGTCGGACTTGAGGCCTGACGGCTTGATTCTCGGGGCCAGGCCGTCGTAGAGGACCATGCCGAGCACGGTGGGAATGCGGGCGACCTGCCTGCCCAAGGCCACGTCGTTGTCCAACAGGGTCGGGTCGGCCTCGTTCAATCCGTCGAGGTCGAGGGGGGAGCCGTAGAGCTCGTCGAAGCGGGGGACGTAACGGAGGAGCGAGCACAGGTCGTTTTCCGGGAAGAGGAGATCCATCCCTACGACGCGGGCGGACGACACCTTGTCCATCAGGGTGGCGACGTCGGAGCGCGGCCACGGCCAGGAACCGTGCCGCACCATGCTATCCTCGTCAATGGCGACGACGACGATGTCCTTCTTGGTGGACGGAAAGTCGCTCGCGCCCCGGACGGCGAACATCAGGTCCTGCGCCAGATCGTCGGCGAGGTTGACGACGCCTGCCACGAAGTTGAGGGGCGAGCGCAGGATTGGCCGCTCCTGGTCGTTGTCGTCCCGGAAGATGCGGTTGCCGGTGGCCATGGCCGGGAGGCGGCGGTCGTAAATGACGTAATTGCACAATGCCGCCAGGAGCGTGATAGCCACGCCCAGGGCCAACGACGGCAGCAATTTGCGGATATTGGCGATGCGGCTGTTCACCACTTTTCCTCTCCGGCATGCAACAACCGGACCATTTTGAACCAAGGTTCTGAAAAACGCAACCCGGCGCGGAAAAAAACGACCATTCCAACCAGTAAACCTGCTCCCTCGCCCCCGGAGGGGGAGAGGGGTGGGGT
>JAJQBO010000078.1 GCA_021203245.1 Planctomycetaceae bacterium | reverse complement strand
ACTCCCCCCTCCCCCCAAAAAGAACACTCTCCGGCCGGAGCCGGAGAGTGAGGGTAACGTCGACTATTGACTAACTTATGCCACGAATGGAGGCTAAATTAGAGAGGCCGGCATTTGGTGGCTTCCGGACCTTTGCGTCCCTGAGCCGGTTCGAATTCAACCTTCTGACCGTCCTTGAGCGTCTTGAACCCATCCATCAGAATGTTCGAGTGATGGATAAAGAGATCTTGACCGCCGTCGTCCGGAACGATGAACCCATACCCTTTTTGATCGCTGAACCACTTAACAGTTCCCGTAGCCACTCCACACCTCCATTCACAACTAGTATCGCCCGGTTTTGAAAATGAGGAAGACGCGTCCGGGTCGCCGCGCCCCCATCCAAATGAAACATCATTAAACAATTTTGCGCGCCTTGTGTCAATCCTAAACATCCCACGAAAATTGGTTTTTTTAAGGTCAGTTTTTCCGGTTAATTACGCGTGACTGCGCCCCGTCGCAACTTGTCCTTGACATATTTGCCTCCCTTTCCTATCTATAGGGAGTTGGGAAACGTGGGTACCAACGGGACAATCCCGATCCTGAGAGAACGGAGCGCTATGCATTTCCTCCGCAAAATAACCGCCAGCATCAAGGCGAAGCTGTTTTTCGCCTGTTTCCTCCTTGCCGTCATCACCCTGCTGGCAGGCATCAGCAGCATGTACCCGTTTAACCGGTTGGAACGATCGATGCACCATATCGGCCGCGAAAACCTCCAGTCGCTCCTGCGCATCAGCACCATCAAAGAGGCCCAGTCCGCCATCATGGCGGCGGAACGCACCCTGCTTATCCGCCAGCTTTCCGACAAGGATATCCGCCGGGACAACTACGCGATTATCGAAAAAGCCTACACTGACGCCCAGGAAGCCTCGGCCGGTTTCGAATCCCTGGGCCTCTCCCCGGAACAACTTGCCACCTGGCGGGCCTTCCGCCAGGCCTGGGACACCTGGTCGGCCAAGCAGAACGAACTCCTCGACATCCTGCACAAGCAGGAGGAGTTGCTCGACCAGGGTATTCGCGGCGGCCGCCAGTTCGACCGGATTGCCAACCAGGCCTTCGACCTTGCCTTTGCCGAACTGCGCCAATACCGCGACCAGGCCAACCACCACCTCGACGTCCTCGTCTCCGATATCCGCGACAACGCCGTCGCCGCCGTGGACGAAACGCTCCAGACTGCCCAGGCGTATTTCCGCTGGCAGTTGTATCTGGTCATCATCGCTTTTATCCTCTCCATTCTCCTGGGCATATGGCTGTCGAACCGTATCAGCAACCCCATCCTGAAGGGCGTCGGCTATATCACCCGGGTCGCCGACGGCAACCTCAGCCACGACGTCGACCCCGAACTGCTGCGCCAGCGCGGCGAGACCGGCCTCCTGACCAATGCCATCCAGAAGCTTATCGAATCGCAGCGGCGCGAGGTGGCGGTGTTCAAATCCATCGCCGCCGGCGACTATACGAGCACGGTACAACTCCGCTCCAACCAGGATGAACTCGGCCAGGCGGTCGGCCAGATGCTGAACGTGACCAACGAAACGCTCGCCCAGGTCAACGTCGCCGTCACCCAGGTTACCTACGGCGCGGGCGCTATTAACAATGCCAGCCAGTCCCTGTCGCAGGGCGCGATTGAGACGGCTTCGTCCCTCGAGGAAATTTCCGCGTCAATCACCCAGATCGGCCAGAAGACCAAGACCAACGCCGCCTCGGCCGACGAAGCCGACCGCCTCGCCGCCGCCAGCCGCGCCGCGGTCGGCCGCGGCTACGACGCGGTGGCGGAGATGATCGCCGCGATGAAGGACCTGCAGGACACGAGCGCGCAAATCGCCGCCGTCGTCAAATTGATCGACGATATCGCCTTCCAGACCAACCTCCTCGCCCTGAACGCCGCTGTCGAGGCTGCCCGGGCGGGACGGCACGGGCGCGGCTTTTCCATCGTCGCCGACGAGGTCAGGAGCCTGGCCGGGCGCTCGGCGAAGGCGGCGAAGGATACGGCGCAGATGCTGGAAATCACCATCCAGAAGCTGGAAAAGGGGTCGACCCTGGCCGAACATACCGACGGGGTGTTACGGGAAATCGTCACCAACGCCGGCCAGGTGGCGGATCTGTTCCGCGAGATCGCCATGTCGTCGAACGAGCAGTCGCAGGGGATTGGGCAAATCGCCTCCGGCCTGTCGCAGATCGACCGCGTCACCCAGCACAATACCATCACGGCGGGCGAGACCGCGTCCGCCGCCATCGCCCTCCTGCGCCAGGCCGAGGCGCTCAGGAGCATGATGGAACGCTTCCGCCTCCGCGACGATAGCCGCGAATTGCTGATGCGCAAAAACGAATCACGCGCGCGTTCCGGCGACGTGCCGCCTCTCGAAAGTCCACGCCAGCTCCAGTCCCTTATGCGGGAACGCGCGCTCCCCGGCGGCGCGCGCCGTTCCGAATCCCACACCACCCAGGAAGAGAAATAGAGACAGCCTATCCAT
This sequence comes from Planctomycetaceae bacterium, assembly GCA_021203245.1. GTDB lineage: Bacteria > Planctomycetota > SZUA-567 > SZUA-567 > SZUA-567 > JAJBSZ01. The sequence continues at coordinate 1,894 of JAJQBO010000078.1, read as the reverse complement.
GAATCGAAAAATCGAAATCCCCGAAACGTTCAGCGGGCCGATGGGCCTGCTGCATGAACTGGTCATGCGCAACGAAATCGACATCTACGATATCCCCATCGGCCGCCTCACCACCGAGTACCTCGAGGCCATCGGCACGATGGCATTCATCAACGTCGACGAAGAGGTCGAGTTTTTGAACCTCGCCTCGCGCCTGCACGAAATCAAAATGCGCATGCTCCTCCCGCCCGAGGACCGCCCCGAAGGGGAAGAGGACGACGAGGAGGACTTCGACCCCCGTTCCGGGCTGGTCGAGGCGCTGCTGGAATATCGCCGCTTCAAGGATGCGGCCCGGATGCTTGCGGAACTTGCCGAAGAACAGGCGCGCCGCTATCCCCGGGTCGCGCCCCGGATGGAATTCCGCTTTGTCGGCGAGAGCGGCGAGTCGGTCGACTGCCTCGACCTCTTTACCGCCTTCCAGGGCCTTCTCGACCGGATGTCGGCGCCGAACGAAATCCCCTACTACGAAAAACCCATCTCCGCCCGCGTCGACCAGATTCACATGGTCCTGTCGCACCGCGATTCGATCCGCTTTTCCTTTCTCCTTTCCGACACCCCCGATGTCGGCGAGATGGTCGGCCTGTTCATCGCCGTGCTGGAGCTGGTCCGCCAGGGGTTTGTCTACGCGCGCCAGTCCGGCGACTTTTCCGACATTATCCTGGAAAAACGCGAACAACGGCCTGAAGAGGCCGGCATGCCTTTCCACCGGGCGCGGCCGAGCCGGTGTTTTCCCGCCGCGTCGGCGCGGGTGCGCCGTGACGGCAAACCCGTCCGGACGTCGCCGGGGGTCTTTCCGCCGGCCGCCCCGGGCGGACGGCGGACGCCGTGCCGGGGCGGACGGCGCGTTCCCGTCCTGTCGTTGTCGTTTGCGGAAAAAAGGAGCCGGGCATGAGCGGCAACGGCGATCGCGGCGACGTCAGCGTGGTGATTCCCGCCGCAGGCGCGTCGGAACGGATGGGCGGCGACGTCCGCAAACCCCTGATGGAATTGAACGGCGAACCGCTATTGTTCCGCACATGCCGGCGGCTCCGCGAGATTGTCGATATCTTTGAAATCATCGTCGTCGTCCATCCGGACGATCTCGAATGGCTCCGCGACGCGCAGTGGGAGCAGGCGCGCGCCGCCGGCATCGAGCTGGTGGTGGCGGGCGGCGAGAACCGGGCGCAGTCGGTCTGGAACGGGCTGGAGGTGGTGTCGGCCCGTGCGGAACTGATCGCCGTCCACGACGGGGTGCGGCCGTTTGTCCCGGTCGACGTGGTGCGGGCGCTTATTTCCACCGCCCGCAAAAGGGGCGCGGCCGTGCCGGTCATCCCCATGGCCGATACGCCGAAGCGTATCGAAGGCGACCGGATTGTCGAGACCGTATCCCGGCGCAGCCTGATGCGGGTTCAGACGCCGCAGGTGTTTCAGTCGGATTTATTGATTGAAGCCTACGAATACCGCATGGGCACGGGCGGCCTCGGCGATTGGATAACCGACGACGCGCAACTGGTCGAATCGATGGGCATGGAAGTCGCGGCAGTGATGGGCAGCGACTTCAACCTGAAAATCACCACCCCCGCCGACATGAAGCGCGCCGCCGCCCTGTTGGCGGCCGGGCTGGTGACATAACGAAGACGGCAGTTCGTCGCACCTTCCTTCATGCACCACGACAACCCCGTCACCCCCGCGAACGCGGGGGTCCAGCGGGCGGATCAAAAAAGGAACGGTGGCTTAATCCCGTTTGTCAATTCACAATTCACAATGCATAATGCATAATGTTGGACCAATGACACAATGCACAATGCACCACCGAAATAATTGTGAATTGTGAATTGTGAATTGTGAATTCTCTTCACTTTCCCCCATCCCCCCG
>JAJQBO010000106.1 GCA_021203245.1 Planctomycetaceae bacterium | reverse complement strand
TGCAGGCGTGAACCCGAGACGGTGGCCGTTTTGCCTCTGGCGGGTTGACCCGGTATGTGTTCCGGCTCAACCCGCCCCAAGATCATTGACAACCGAAGAGCAAAAGAGGCCTGGTCCGATTTTCCCTGCATCCGCGACCCGTTCCCGGCCGATAACAACAAACAGCCCCCCGTGTATCCGGGGAGCGTTGGCATCCGGATTGCATCCGAGAACCAGGGAGACACACGGCACATGCGCGGTAAACTGGTCATCCCCTTGCTCCTCCTCGTCTTGCTCGCGCCAACGGCGCGGGCGGAGGTGGTTGTCATTATCCGCCGGGAGGCGCAATCTTCCGGCAGATATGTCCGCGTCTGCGACATCGCCCGCGTCGACGGCGACGGCGACGCGGCCCGCGAGGTCGCCATGACCATCCTCGGCCCAGCCCCGGCGCGGGGCGAAACGCACGAGTTCTCCCGCTGGGATGTCGAAAGCCGCCTCTATGAAATGGGGGTCGAGACAGCCGTCACCTTCACGGGAAACGACGTCGTCCGCGTCTTCGGGGACGGCGCGAGTTCGCCGCAGTACTATGCCGGCGGCCGCCAGGAGGAGCTTCTCCCCCTGCCCCGCCAATCCGGCCTGCCCGCGGCCGGGGCCGTCACCGCGCCGGGCGCGCGCTCGCCCGAGTTGCGGGTTCGTCCGGCGCAGGGCGTCGCCGAGCCGCGCGACCAGTCCCAGTCGTCTCTCCGGCGCGATCTGCTCGCTCCCGAGGCGCGGACCCGGGTCGGCCTCGCCATTTCCAGTTTTATCGCCGACCAGTACCGCGAGGCAAAGCGGCCTGATATCGAAATCGAGTCCAAGGTGCTTGCCGCCGACAACGACATCCCCTACTCGGCCTACGAGGTCAGGGTGGCGGAAGCGGTCGAGGCGCGCATTCCCGGCAAGGCGCTGATGCGCATTTCGGTCAGGGACACCGCCCAGTCGGAGCCGCGCACCGTCACCGTGTCGGCCGACACCCAGGTCTACGGCCTGTCGCTGATCGCCTCCCGCACCGTCATGAAGGGGGAGGTCCTGGACAAGCGCGACGTCGCCGTCACCCGGGTCAAGATGGAATCGGGCAAGATGTATCTGCCGCCCAACCCGTCCAAGGCGGTCGGCCTCGAGGTGCAGAAAACCTTCCGGCCCGGCGAGGTCATCCTCGCCCAGGACGCGATCATGGGCGCGGCGGTCAAGCGCGGCTACATGGTTGTCGTCAAAAACGAAGGCAAGGGCTGGGAAATTCTCTCGAAAGGGAAGGCCCTCGGCGAAGGCGGCATCGACGACATCATCACGGTGGAGGATTCGTCCACCAGGGCCAAATTCTACGCCCGCATCACCGGCCCCAACACGGTCGCGGTAGTGCTGAAAAAGGATCCGAAGAAGTAGAAAGGGTTGGTTCCATGAAATCATGAGCGGAGGACTTGACATAACAGCACCTCACCCTCCCTTAAACGTCACCCCGGCGTGCGGACATCGACCAGCGGGATAAGCGGGCGGTTCGGCCGGGGTCCACGGGAATAAACGGCGAAGGCGCCAAACTCAAGGTACGATCGGCTTGCGCTTACGAACTTCTTGAACAGGCATTTGAAAGGCACCCATGCGCGGAAAAACCAACGGCATGAGCGCGCGCGAGCGCGAACTCCTCAAACGCTGCATTTTGCTGGGAGCGGGATCGCTGTTCTTTTTCCTGCTCGCCGCCGTGCGGGCGATGTCGGGCGACTATTATTCGCCCTACCGCGACGACGCGGAATACGATCATCTCTTCGACGTCACCTCGTCCGACGATACGGATCTCGCCTATGCGATGCAGCGGGAGATTCAAGGGGACAAGCCGGTCTATTTCCGGCAAAAGGCGTCCCGCGTCCACGACAGCGTCACCATCATCGTCGACGAAGACACCTCCAGCGAAATCACCAGTTCGAACGACCTGTCCCGCGACTCGACCAACAACATGACGCTGACCAACTGGCTCACCCCCAGTTTTTCCGGCGGGCTGGGCACGCGGCAGCACGGCCAGGCGGTGGGCGGCAATACCCCGACATTCTCCTGGAATTCGTCCCGCGCCCACGAGCCGGATTCCACCATCGAGCGGGCCCAGACCTTCACCACCACCCTTACGGGCGAAGTGCTGGCTGTCCTGACAAACGGCTACCTCGTCGTTCAGGCCCGCAAGCGCATCAATGTCAACGGCGAGCAGCAGACCGTCACCGTCACCGGCATCGTCAACCCGGACCACATGGACTCGAACAGCGCCGTCAACGCCGAGTACCTGATGGACATGTCTGTCGACTACACCGGCAAGGGGCCGATGACCCGCATGGACAAGCGCGGCTGATGGGCAAAAGCCTTCGACTTCCTCACCCCGTTTTAACGGGTGCGGCGGTCGTTCCCGCCGGAGCCGGCGGTTCCGGCGAGAACGGTTTTTTCGGAGCCGGTTGATTTTCGCTACAGGACCTGCTGATCCCGGTCCGATAACAATAGTATAAGGACTCAGCGAGGAATCGTGATAATGGCGCAAACGAGGGCGAACAGACTGCTGTGGCTGCTGTTGGGCTGCCTGCTGCTGGCCGGGACGGCAAAGGCCGAACTGGTGCGCGACCTCGTCTCGCTCGAGGGCGCGCCCCCGATTCCGCTGGAAGGCATCGGCATCGTCACCGGCCTCACCGCAACGGGCGACAACTCGGAGGCGGCCTTGACGCTCTTGCGGAAATACATGGGCAACAGCAATTTCGATTTCGACGTCGCCAGCCTCGCTACAGGGAACATCGCCATCGTCAGGGTCAAGGCCGAACTGCCGCCCTTCTCCCGCGTCGGGCAGAAGTTCGCCGTCAGCGTCACGTCCATTGGAGACGCCCGGAGCCTTGAAGGGGGCGAACTCCTTTCCTGCGACCTCTACGCCGGCGGCGGCCGCCTTTACGCCCGCGCCACCGGGCAGGTGGTCACGGGTGCGGGCATCCTCACCCGGGGCACCATCCCGGCGGGGCAGAATTCCGGCGCGCTCGCCATCGACAACTACCGCTTCGGCAAGGTGGTGAACGACGAGGGCATCCTCCGCCTCAACCTGAACCGCCCCAACTGGGCCGACGCCTACACCATCGCCAACCGCATCAACCAGACGCCGTCCCTGAACCCGAACCTGGTCGATGTCGCCATGTTCGCCGAAGAAAACGCCACCACCCCGGTCGCGTTCGCGAAGGACGCCGGCCAGGTATTGGTGCGGATTCCGAGCCAGTACCGCTTCGAAGTCACCCGCTACATCGCCAGCATCCTCGAGGTGCCTGTGTCGATTGACCGCCCGGCGACGATTCTTGTCAACCGGGCCAGGAACTCCATCGTCGTCACCGGAGACATCAGGGTAAACAACGCCGTCGTGAGCCTGCAGGACAAGATGGTCACGGTCAGGCCCGAGACGCCGGAGGAACCGGCGGCCTACACCCTGGCGGACGACACGCCCCGCAACCTCATCGAACTCGACGGGCCGGGCAGCTACGCCGACCTGCAGGGGCTGATCGATACCCTCAACGCCATGGGGCTGACGACCGAGCAGGTGATTACCATTTTCGAACAGTTGCGCGCCGCCGGCGCGATCAATGCGGAACTGATTAACCAGTAAAACGGGAGCGAGACCATGTCCGCCATCAACTCATCCTCCTACGGCGACTCGGCCGGCGCGATGCTGGCCCTGCAGAACCAGCGCGACCAGAAGGAAATCAACCGCACCCAGGCCATCCGGCTCGGGAAAAGCGTCCAGACGGAGGAGCAGGTCGAGAAGAAGGTCCGTCAGGTTGCGGAGGATTTCGTCTCCGTCTTCATGGACCAGGTGATGAAATCGATGCGCGCCACCGTGCAGGAAAACCCGATGATGCACGGCGACAACGGCGAGAAGTTCTTCCAGGAGATGCTGGACACCGAACAGTCCAAAACCCTGGCCAAAGGCAGCGGCTTTGGATTGACGGATCTCATCTACGAGTCGATGATGACGTCGTACCGGGTGCAGCAGCCGGGCCAGACCGGCGCGCACCATGCGGGACCGGCCAACGCGCACGACAAGTCGTACGAGGCGGACATCGAGGCCGAGGCCGAACCGGAACTGGCGGTGGACGCCATATTGTAGGTATGAAAGGATAGCCATGGACGAACAGGCCGATCCGGCTCTCAAGCGGGCCATAGGCATGTTGGAAGCGATTCTTGTGCGCGAAACAGACGTTCACAAGGAGATGCTGGCCGTGGCCGAGGCAAAGCAGCAGGCCATCGTTGTCGGCGATTTGGACGGGTTGGAAAAAACGGTCCTGGAAGAGCGCAGGCTCGTGGCCCGCATCGAGGACGAGGAAGAAAAGCGCCTCGCCGTCATGCCCCTGGTCAAGGACGGCCTTGGCGCCGGACCGGAGGTCGAAAAGCTGTCCGACGTCATCGCCCTGATGCCGGAGCCGGAAAAGACCCGCATGGGAGAAGTCCGCACCGCCCTGAAGGAAGTGCTCGAAGCCTGTCAGGTCAAGACCAGGCACAACACCGAACTCCTCAAGGCGTCGCTGGAACACGTCGACGCATTCCTCCGCACCCTGGCCGAAGCGACCGCGAAGGACACGACCTACAAGCGGGACGGCAAACGCTCGTCCGGCGGGCCGGGAATGATTGACAGGAGCATTTAAAGGAAGAAACCACGTGGCAGCCCTTGCGATGCATCATATCGGCTTTCGAGCCAACCGGCGCGTCACCCGTACGCAGGGTGGCGCGCCGGTTTTTACGGTCATTCTCCCCCCAACGTCACCCCGGCGGGAAAAACGTCCGCTCATCCCGAACGGGAAGTTGTGCCGGGGCAGGCGGGCAAACCTGGACGGCAATCCTGAATTACAGTGCAGCAAAGGGCCATGCGCCATTGCCCCGGCGCAACCACACGTGTGCGCGCTGGTCGACGCTCCACCGCCGGGGTGACGCCGTAGGTGGGAAGAGGGGGTGGTAACGTCACGGATTTCGCAGCCGCGCGTACAGGACGCAGTCCGAAATAACCCCGTTTTTCCGGATATGTTTCCTGAGCACCCCCTCGCGGACAAACCCGTTCTTTTCCAACACCCGCATCGACGCGTTGTTGCCGGCAAACACCTCCGCCTGGAGGCGGACAAAAAGGAGTTCGTCCAGGCCGTAGGCGCTTATGGCGGCGACCGCTGTAGTCGCAACCCCCTGCCCCCAGTACGGTTCCCCCAGCCAGTAGCCCAGTTCGGCCGTGCCGGCATGGACGTCTGCCATCGGCTTCAGGCCGATGCCGCCCGCCATCTCTCCCCGCACTTCGATGGCGAAGTTGTAGCGTACCGAGCCATCCAGGTTGTGGGCTATCCAGGCGTCGGCATCCTCCAGCGTATAGGGGTGGGGAAAGAGGTTGGCCAGCCACTTCGAAACATTATGGTTGTTGCCGAGGCGGACAAGCGATTCCCGATCCTCCCGGGCGAAGGGCCTGAGGCGGATTTCGTCGCCACAATCAAAAATCATGCTTTCGTATCCTCTCCTGATCGTTTCCGGACGAAATCCCGCACTACTGTCTGGTGGAAGACGGCTTCACTCTCACCCTCCACCGGAAAGATCGCACAGTGCCGCCCCCGCCTTGCCAGTATAGTCCTCGTGTCGCGTGAAGACCCCGCTCCCGGTGGGCCTGCGTTCATATCGTTATAACCGCATCATCATAGCGGGGTTACTCAAACGAGAAAAATAGGGTGGGAGTTGACGACATAGCAGAGCGTGAACGCGATTTAACCCTCCGGCAACTATGGCGGAATAATTCACTTTTTTTTTGAAATAATTGCTTGAAGCGGAGGGGGAAAAGGATTATTATTGCGAAAGCTTAGCCAATGACCCCGGTTACTGGCCGGCGCAAAAGCAATTGGCAGCCTTTATCGCTGTACTATAATTGCCGAATTGCCCGCAAAGCTTTTGGTAAAAATGAGGAATGTCTGAAAAATTTCAGGCTGAGGAGTTCCAGAAGGTTTTACCTGCCCCATGTGGGGCTATTATCACGTTGTATGAGAGAAAAAGGAGATGGAGATGCGTATTTTCTTGGCTATGGCCCTCGCCGCCAGCCTTTTCGTCGCCGCGGGCTGCTCCTGCGCGACCGGCACCTGTGGTGAACCCGTTTGCGACCCCTGCGGCACCACCGTCGTGGCTCCCGCCCCGGCCCCCGCCGCCGTCGTGAACTGCGATCCCTGCAAGGGCCTGTAAGTAATAAAGGCTGTTGCACCGCACATATTGGGCACGGAACCTTCCACGGTTCCGTGCTTTTTTTGCCCCGCGCCAGACCGGCCCAAAAATCGCTACCCTCCGTTGTTACCACCATTTACTATCCGCCCGGCCCCGCCTGCCTTCCGCATAATCGCTAAAAAAACCGCAGCGAAAAGTTTTTTGCCTTTCATTTGCACACTTTACGGATAAAATTGATCCCAATTGTATAGCACCGCACCGCGGGCTAATCGTTCAATCGCGGCTATACGGAAGGTTGGGGGGACGGGTCCGCCAGAGTGCCTCGCCGGCTGAAGAATATGGATCTCGCCCTGCGGAGTTTGGGCCACGGGTATGGGATGACATGAGGTTTCCGTCGCTTACCGGCACATGGAAATAATATCATGCTAAAAGGTTTCTTGCTCTTCCCTGGACAGGGTGCACAACTTGTGGGCATGGCCAAAGACTGCTACGAAGCAGGCGGCTACGCCGTCGCATTGTTTGAGGAAGCTACGGAAATTCTCGGCTTCGACCTCGCAGACCTTACCTTCAACTCCGACCCCGAGACGCTGGCCAGGACCGAAAATTGCCAACCAGCCCTCCTGGTCGCCAGCCTCGCCATCCTCGACACCCTGCGCGAACGCAAGCAGTTCAAGGTGCTGGGCGCGGCCGGCCTGTCGCTGGGAGAATACACCGCCCTGACGGCCCTGGAAAGCATCGACTTCGCCGACACGGTCCGCCTAGTCCGTAGGCGCGGCGAATTGATGGAAGAAGCCGGGCGCGGTCAGGACACCGGCATGGTCTCTGTCCTCGGCCTCGAGTCCGCCGCTATCGAAGAAATCTGCGCCAAGGTCACCGCATCCGGCATCGGCCTGGTCGTACCGGCCAATTACAACTGCCCCGGCCAGGTGGCTATTTCCGGTGCCCGCGCCGCCCTCGAAAAGGCGTCCGAGGAACTGAAGGCCGCCGGCGCCCGCCGGGTGCTGCCGCTGAACGTCTCCGGCGCGTTCCATTCGCCCTTTATGGAACGGGCCCGGAAGGGCCTTGAAGCCGCGCTGGCCGAAGTCTCGATGCGCAAACCGATGGCCAAATTCGTCAACAACGCCGACGCGGCCGTCATGACCGATCCCGAAGGCATCCGCGAAGCCTTGTCCCGGCAGGTGGTCGAGCCGGTGCGCTGGGAACAGGCGTGCCGCCTCATCGTCGGCCAGGGCGACACCATGTTCTACGAAGTCGGCCCGGGCAAGGTCTGCGCCGGCTTGATGAAACGCATCGCGCCCGAAGCCACGGTGGTGTCTGTCAACACCCTGGCCGATATCGAGGCGCTCCCGGATTAAGCGTTGCACTGCAAAAAACACTCAATCAGGTGGACCCGGACGGCCGCCGTCGCATTACTCCTTCATCTCCCCCGCACCCCATACGCCCGGAAGGGGAGGCGGTGCGGGGGATGAAAGGCGTGATACGACGGCGGCCGCCCCGGCATCCGCCCTTGGTACCCTGCATAGAGCGTTATACCCATTCACGCACGGAGGAGGGAATCGATGCGCGGCAAGAACGCGATTATCACCGGCGGTGCGCGCGGCATAGGCGAGGCCATCGCCACGGTCATGGCCAAGATGGGCGCAAACATCATCATCTGGGACGTGCTTGAAGACGGCGCCAAGGCCACCGCCGACAAGCTGGCCAAGGATCACGGCGTCAAGGCGGCCGGCTACGCCGTCGACGTGACCAAGGGCGAATCCGTCGACGCGGCGGTCCAGAAGGCGGTCGAAGAGTTCGAATCCATCGACATTCTGATCAACAACGCCGGCATCACCCGGGACGGCCTGATAATCCGCATGAAGGAAGAGGACTGGGACGCGGTCCTGGCCATCAACCTGAAGGGCGTCTGGCAGTGCACGAAATCGGTCGGCAAGGTCATGCTCAAGGCCCGCAAAGGCGCAATCGTCAATATCGCCTCGGTTGTGGGCGTCATGGGCAATGCCGGCCAGGCCAACTACTCCGCCTCGAAGGCGGGCGTCATCGGCCTGACCAAGACCTCGGCCAAGGAATTCGCGCCACGCGGCGTCCGCGTCAACGCGGTTGCGCCCGGCTATATTCGCACCGCCATGACGGACAAGTTGACGGACGAGCAGCGTGAACGCATGCAGGTGCTGATCCCCCTGGGCGAACTCGGCACGCCGGAAGACGTGGCCGACGCCGTCGCCTTCCTCGCCTCCAGCGCCGCGCGGTACATCACCGGCCAGACCATCAACGTCTGCGGCGGCATGGTTATGTAACAGCGCGGCAGGGCGCGCAGAGTCTCTACCCGTTCTCGACCATCTCCCGGGACGGAACCATAGAGAAGGTCCAGCCGGCGCGGCTGGACCTTTTACATGAGAAGGGGTTCTTTCCGCAGCGGGGTCCACGGTGAAGCCGCTGATGGTGCCGAACTCAGGTTGCAGAGTGGCTTACATCTCCGACGCGAGGCAGGACAGGTCCAGCGGCGGCGAGGCGTAGGGCGACGACTTGCGGTAGGGCATACCGCCCTGGTTCTGTGCGGTAAAACGATAGAAGTAGTTCTCTGCCGCGTCGAGGCGGCGGAGGCGGCGGTCCTCGGCCAGTTTGCCCAACAATTCTTCCAGCTTCTTTCGCTTGTTCCGCTTGGCTTCCGCCTTGTCGGCAGACGTATCCCTCTCACCGTGCTGACCCCGGGTCCAGAAGGCGTTCCTGGATTCGTTCGCGAACCAGCCCAGGTGGGCGCTGCCGCCGGCTGTGCCGGAGTAGACACCGTTTTCGTCGATCCTCATGGTGGTGAACGCCGGCGGGACGGCGAATTCCGCCCCCAACTGGCGCACGATCAGATCCTGGACTTCCTGCTTGAAGTCGGCATCGACCATCATCTTTTCAAACGCCTTGTCGTCGATGGTGATGGACATCAGGGCGTTCGATTGGCTGATATGCACCGGCACGGTGTCCAACCAGTCGTGGAACTCTTTTTGGAACGCGTCGAGGGCATTGCTCTCCGGTTCCGCCCTGACGGCGGCGGCCTCGACTAGGAACTGTTCAAATAGATTGCTCAGGCCGGTGTACTTGGCGTGGCGGGAGAGGACGGCGCCGTTGTCGCCGCTGCCGATGATGCTGGAAAAAATGCGGGTGTCATTCATGGTCATTTCCTCCTTGACCATGGTTCCCAGCAAAGTTTCTACCACAAACCACCAGATATCATAAATACTGTAACACCAATAAAAATAGCCGCTTCCAGCCGAGGTGGATCACCCCTACTCGGCAGGAAGCGGCAAAAACTTCAGCTATTTTCCGGAATCTTTTTCTGGCTAAACGTGTAAACCGCTCAGTCAACGAGATCAACCGAATAAATCCGTTCCACCTTCAGCATCTCGTCGCCGCGAATGCGCTCGATAACTTCAGGCGGCACGGCTTCGCTGGTGCCGATGACCATGGACGCCTTCTTCAGCTTGTGGAGTATACCCACCTGCATGTTTTCGATATTGATCCCCATGTCGCCCAGGATGGTGCCGACGCGGCCGATGACGCCGGGCTGGTCGGGATAGCGGAGGAAGATCATGTGGTTGTCGAGCCGGACCTCGATGTCGGCGTCGTCGATTTGGATAAGGCGCTTGCGGCCGTCCTGGTAGACGGTGCCGGCGAGGTGGGTCTCCTTGTTCAGCCCGTCCTGTTTGCCCCGGACATAGATGTCGACGTGGTCGACCCGGAGGGTCTCGTCGTGGCCGTTCGAGAGGATGAGGTCGGCCTTGATGCCGCGTTGCTGGGCCAGGTACATGGCATTGATGTCGTTGACGCCCTCGAGGCCGTAGCGTTCGAGTATCCCCTTGACCGTCGAATAGCGGAGCACGCCGCAGTCCTTGTCGACAAAGAATTTGCCGCCGACCCGGACCTCGACGTCGGTAACGGGCGCGTTGACCAGGTACGAAGCGATGCGGCCCATGGACGCCGACAGTTCGGCGTAGGCGCGGAGCGACTCGTCGGGCGAGAAGGTGACGTTGACGGCGTTCTGAATTTTTCCTTCGGAGAAATAGGCGATGACCTGTTCGGCCATCTGGATGCCGCAGCGTTCCTCCGCCTCCTCGGTCGATGCGCCGAGGTGCGGCGTGACGGTGACGTCCTTGACGCCGATCAGCGGGCCTTCGGTCATCGGTTCCTTGGAAAACACGTCAATCCCGGCCGCCGCGATATGGCCGGACTTGACCGCGTCCGCCAGCGCCTGTTCGTCGATGATGCCGCCGCGGGCGCAATTGACGATGCGCGCCCCCTTCTTCATCGTGGCGATGCGTTCGGCGTTGAGGAGGTTGCGGGTCTGGTCGGTCAGCGGCACGTGGAAGGTGATGAAGTCCGCCGTCTTGAGAACGTCCTCGACGTCGGCGAAGAGTTTGACGTTCAGTTCGTGGGCGCGCTCCTGCGGGAAGAACGGATCGTAGGCGACGACGTTCATGCCGGCGGCCTGCATGACGCGGACGACGTGCTGGCCGATCTTGCCCATGCCGACGACGCCCAGGGTCTTTTCATAGACTTCGGTGCCGACGAGGGACTTCTTTTCCCACTTGCCCTGCTGCATCAGGTGGTCGGCCCTGGCGGTGTTTCGGGCTGTGGCGAAAAGGAGGGCCAGGGTTTGCTCGGCGGCGGAGATGGTGTTGCCGAAGGGGGTGTTCATGACAATGATGCCCCGCTCGGTGGCGGCGGGCTTGTCGATATCGTCGGTGCCGACGCCGGCGCGGCCGATTATTTTCAGCCGCTGCCCTGCCGCCTCGATAGCCTTCCGGGTGACGGTGGTGGCGGAGCGGATGAGGAGGGCGTCGTAGGAAGCGATGTTTGCGACCAGCTCGTCTTCGTCGAATTTGCCGCGACAGATGACGTTTTCTTCGCCAAAATGCTTCTTCAAGAGATCGATGCCGCCGCCCTTGATGTTGTCGGCCGCGACAATGGTGTAGGTGTTCATGGTGATGCCTTCCGTTTGAACCGTTTCATGTATTCATAAACGCCGAATGCCGTAGCGTGGACGCGTCCCCGCCATGGCCCGGCTTCACTTCACGCCCCTCGCCCGGTTCACCGTTCCACCGCCGGGCTGACGGTTAGGAGGTGCAGAAAGCGGATACCTGACGGCGCATCATCCACCCCCATACGTCACCCCGGCGTCTTGACCTCCGCCGTGGGATAGAACGGGCGGTTAAGCCGGGGCAAGGCGGACGCGCATTTCGCTGCAAAACGGGATTTCCTAACGATAAAGGTCGGGATACAAGTCCCGCCACTCCGGATTACCCCGCTCAATCAACGCCAGCTTCCATTGACGCCGCCACCGCTTAATCAGTTTCTCCCGCGCGATCGCCTCGACCATCGTGCGGTGAAATTCGTAATAGACCAACAATGTGGTATGGTTCTCTTTGGACCATCCCTCGTAGACCCCTTCCCGGTGCTGCCATGCCCGCACCGGGAGATTCGAGGTAACACCCACATACAACCGTTCATTCCGATTCGAAGCCATGATATAAACGGCCGGCCGCTTGTCCATTAGGACAGGTCGGGGTAGAGCGGATACTGCATGCACAGATCACGTACCTGTTGCCGCAGACCCACCAAGGCCTTCTCGTCCTCGCGCTTCTCCAACGCCTTGCAGATAATGTCCGCAATCGCCACCATCGCCGCCTCGTCCATGCCCCGGGTCGTCATCGCCGGCGTGCCGACGCGAATCCCCGACGGGCGCATCGGCGGCTGGGTGTCGAACGGGATCTGGTTCTTATTGACCGTGATGTCGACCTTCGCCAGGGCGTCCTCGGCCTGCTGGCCGTTGATGCCCTTCGAGAACACGTCCACCAGCATCAAGTGGTTGTCGGTGCCGCCGGAGACGATGCGGTAGCCGTTCTTCTTGAACGCCTCCGCCATGGCCTGGGCGTTTTTCACCACCTGCTCCTGGTACCCCTTGAAGCCGGGCTCCAACGCTTCCTTGAACGCCACCGCCTTGGCCGCAACCACATGCATGAGCGGGCCGCCCTGCATGCCGGGGAAGACGGAGGAATCGATCTTCTTCGCGAATTCCGCCTTCGACAGAATCATGCCGGAACGCGGGCCGCGGAGCGTCTTGTGGGTCGTCGTCGTCACCACGTCGGCGTGGGGGAACGGATTCGGGTGCAGCCCGACCGCGACCAGGCCGGCGATGTGCGCCATGTCGACCAGGAAAAACGCGCCCACTTCCTTGGCTATTTCCCCCATGCGGGCGAAGTCGATGATCCGGGGATAGGCCGACGCGCCGGCGATAATCATGTTCGGCTTGAACTCGCGCGCCGTTTTCGCCATCGCGTCGTAATCGATCATCTCTGTTTCAGGCTTGGTGCCGTAGGAGGCGACCTGGAACAGCCGGCCGGAGAAGTTGATCTTGTAGCCGTGGGTCAGGTGGCCGCCCTGCGCCAGGTCCATCCCGAGTATCTTGTCGCCCGGGTTGATGAGGGCCAGGTAGGCAGCCATATTTGCCTGGCTGCCGGCGTGGGGCTGGACGTTGGCGTGTTCGGCGCCGAACAGCTTTTTCGCGCGTTCGATAGCCAGGTTTTCGGCCTTGTCCACCTCGACGCAGCCGCCGTAATAGCGGCGGCCGGGATAGCCTTCCGCGTACTTGTTGGTCAGGCACGACCCCTGCGCCTCCAACACGGCGAGGGACGGGAAGTTTTCGGAGGCGATAAGTTCCACGCCGTCCCGTTGCCGGGCCAGTTCGGCGTCCAGGATCGCGGCAATTTCAGGATCGGTTTGTTTGACATGCTCGTTCATGCTGACTCCATGGGTAAAAAAGGGAACGCGCTATTGCACCGCCCAGCGCAGATAAGCATCGATAAATGCGTCGAGATCGCCGTCCAGCACCTTGTTGATGTCGCCCGTCTCCACCCCGGTGCGGACATCCTTCACTAACTGGTACGGATTCATGACATAGTTGCGGATCTGGCTTCCCCAGGCGTTGTCGTTTTTCGACGCGTTGTGGGCGCTCGCCTGCGCCGCCCGCGCCGCCTCTTCGCGCTGTTTCAGGCGCGACTTGAGGATTTTCATCGCCATGTCCTTGTTCGAATGCTGCGAGCGCTCGTTCTGCACCGCCACCACGATGCCTGTCGGCAGGTGGGTTATCCGCACCGCCGAATCGGTCTTGTTGACGTGCTGGCCACCTTTGCCGCCGGCGCGGTAGGTGTCGATCTTCAGATCCTTGTCGTCGATGACGATGTTGATGTCTTCCTGGTAGTCCGGCACCACGTCCACCGCCGCGAACGAAGTCTCCCGTTTGCCCGAGAACGGGCTGATGCGGACCAGCCGGTGCACGCCCATCTCGCCCCGGAGATAGCCGTTCGCGAACGGCCCGGTGACGCGGAGTTCCACCCCCTTGATGCCGGCTTCGTCGCCGGGCTGGAAGTCGAGTTCCTCCACTTTCCAGCCGCGCCGCTCGAAAAACCGCAGATACATGCGCAGCAGCATTTCGGCCCACTCGCACGCGTCCGCGCCGCCCGCGCCGGTGTGGATACTGAAGAAGCACGGCTCGCGGTCGTGCGGCCGGGAGAGAAGCGCCATGAGTTCCAGCGACTTCAAGTCCTCCTGCAGCTTGAGAGCATCCGCGCCCACCTCCTGCAGGCCGGCGGTGTCGCCCTCGGCCTCGAGCATTTCGAACAGTTCGCCGCAATCGGCCGCCCGCCCCTGCACGTCGCGGAGCGGCTCGACAATGGCGCGGAGGGACTTGAGCTCCTCGACGTCCTTGCGGGCCGATTCCTGGTTGTTCCAGAAATCGGGGCTTGCCATGCGCTCTTCCACCTCGGCCATGCGGACAGCCTTGTCGGCCGCGCCGAGGGATTTCTCCAGGGCGGCGACGCGCTGGTTGACATCGTCTATGGCGTTGCGTATTTCGCTTGTTTCCATAGGGGACAATCTTCTTGGTCTATTGGTCGTTTGAGTACCCTGTAGCAAACGCGCATGCCCGTGGATTCCGGCCGAACCGCCCGTTTCCACCCCGGGTGGACGTCCGTCCGCCGGAATGACGTGAGGGGGAGGCACAGCCGTTTCGGTACGGAGACGCGTGTTTTTCTGTCGAACCGTCCATCCTCACCCACCACGTCACCCCGGCGTCTCGAAATCAAACCGGGCGAAAAGCGGGCGGTTCGCCCGGGGTCCACGGGACATAACTTCGGCTATGGCAAGGCCCCTTACCGCGCCCCGCGCGGTTTCAACTTCTTCAATCGGCGGACAATGTCCTTCGCCAGCACGGTCATGTCTTCCTGAAACGCAAAATCGCGAACCAGGTATTTGCAACTCCGCGACAGCATGATATTGACGCCGTGTTCCGCCCCGGGTCGGAAATCGGTCCGCACCCCGACGACAGGGATGTCCTTCGCATAGGCGTAGCCCACCTCCCATGCCGTGCCGGAATCGACCTCCGCGCCGTCGAGGATGGCCACCACCGCGTCGGCCCGGTCGACTCCGTTGACGCACATCTTGAACAACTGGCCGTACTGCTTGTCGTCGTTGTATTTGCCCGACGGCTTGAAGTCCTGCGGCAGCACCACCTCCAGCCCGGCCAGGGCGGCGCCCAGCGCCTCCGCCAACATGCGGTTCCATTTGCGCTCGATCTGCGTAAACAGCGAGGCGGCGAGGTAAATGCGCATGCTGCTCCTCCGGCCAGGAACTTATTCGAAAAACACCAGCGCCTCTTCGGCGTACAGGTTGTCGTTTTCCTCAAAACGGCTGCTGACGCCGTTTTTGAGCACATGGATGTCGATTATGTTCATGCCGATCTCGTCGGCGTAATCGAGAAAATCGCGTATCGTGAACAGGTGGATGTTCGGCGTCTGGTACCAGCGGTGCGGCAGCCAGCCCGTCACCGGCATCCGCCCGCGCACCGCCAAATCGAGCCGCACCTTCCAAAACCCGAAATTCGGGAAGGTGACGATGCCCCGCCCGCCGACCCGGCGCATTTCGGCGATAATGATGTCCGGCCGGCGCAAGGTCTGCAACGTCTCCTCGAGGATGACGTACTCGAAGCTTTCGTCCGGGAAGACCGACAGCCCGAGGTCCAGGTCCGCCTGAATGACCGGCACGCCCTTTTCCACGCACACCTCGACGTTGTTGGCGTCCAGTTCCACCCCTTGCACGCGCGCACCCTTTTCCCGCGTCAACCGCGCCAGCAGGTTGCCCTCGCCGCAGCCGAGATCAAGGACCGACGCGCCTTCCGGCACCAGGTCGGCGATAAGCTCGTACTGCCAGTCGGCGTTGCCTTCGGGCCGCGCTTCGGAAGTGCCGACGCCGTCCAGGAAATTCCGCCCCTGGTGGAGGAGGAATTCGAGGAGCGCCGGATCGACCTTGCGCCCTATAAGGCGAAGAAGGGCGGATAACTCGCCCTTTTCCACCCCGCCGGCAAAGTGTGACTCCTGCATGGTTACAACCTTATCAGGGCCGATGCCCAGGTCATCCCCCCGCCGAAGGCGACGAGACAGATGAGGTCGCCCTTGACGATCTTCTGTTCGCGCTTCGCCTGGTCCAGCGCCATCGGGATGGTCGCGCCCGAGGTGTTGCCGTACTGGTCCAGGTTGACGAACACCTTGTCCAGCGGAATGCCGAGATGCTTGGCCGCGCTCTCGATGATGCGCGCGTTCATCTGGTGCGGAATAATCATCTTGATGTCTTCGGCAGACAACCCGTGGCGCTGCAACGACTCGTTCACCAGCATGACGATCTTGGAAATCGCGTTTTTGTAGACGGCGCGGCCGTTCAGCTTGGTGTATTGCAGGTGCTGATCGATCGTCTCGTGGCTGACCGGTATCTTCGAGCCGCTCGACGGCAGGATCATCAGGTCGCCGCCGGAGCCGTCCGCCGCCAGGTGGGTGTCGATAATGCCCTGCTCGGAATCGGGAGCCGCCGACAACACTGCCGCGCCGGCGCCGTCACCAAACAGGATGCAGGTACTGCGGTCTGTGTAGTCGGTGATGCGGGTCAGCGTTTCCGCGCCGATGACCAGCACGTTGTTGGCCGCGCCGGCGGCGACAAGGGTGCGGCCGACCGACAGCCCGTAGACAAAGCCGGAGCACGCCGCGAGGATGTCAAAAGACGGCACGTGGCGGCAGCCGAGCTTGTCCTGCACCAGGCAGGCGGTGGCGGGGAAGATGTAATCCGGCGTGACGGTGGCGACGATGATCTGATCAATGTCGTTCGGGGTCAGGCCGGCGTCGGCGATGGCTATCTTCGACGCTTCGACGGCGAGGTCGCTGGTGGCCTGTTCGGGCGCGGCCATGCGGCGCTCGGTAATGCCGGTGCGCTGGCGAATCCACTCATCGTTCGTGTCGACGAGGGATTCGAGATATTCGTTGGTGATGACCTTGTCGGGAACATACCTGCCTGTGCCGGTGATGTTCACATGGCGTAATGTGTTTAAATTCATAGAATTCCCTTCACCCATGCGTCCCCAATGCGGCGAGCGGCCGACCAGCCCCCACCGGATGCATAAAACCATAACTGCCGTCCGCGACGCATCGGGGACGGCATGAACGGACAATGGTATAACAGCTCCCCCGTCATGTCCATACAAAAGGCGGCGTTTCCGGGCGGAGTTGTCCGGGAATGTACTGCCCTGGCCATAACGTGAGCGTTACCAGAATTTTAGTGTCTCGAGGACTCCCAATCCATGCGCCATAATGAGCAGGGTCACCGCATTATGGAGGCAGTGGACCAGCACCCCGCACCACAGCGAACCCGTCGCCAGCCGCACTGCGCCGAAAAAGATGCCGAGAAAGCCGAGCGGCAGCAGCAATTCGAGGCTGAAGTGGTACAAGCCGAACAACAGCCCGGTCCATACCAGGGCCCAGAAGACGCCGACCGTCCGCCGGTAGGCGTCGATGCCGACGCCCCGGAAAGCGAGTTCTTCCATAAACGGTCCGGCCACGACGGTAAAGAAAATGAGAAGCAGCCGCACCGGCGTCTGGAGGATGTCCTCGAAAATCAGGATCATCACATCCTGCGGTTGCGGCGTGTAGACCCATCCCAGGGCGTCGTGGAGGCGGACCATGAGGCTGCGGTTCAGGCTGTTGAACATGAGAAGAAGGGGGTAGAAGGCGGCGTAGGCAAGAATGGACAGGGGCCAGGCCCACCAGCGCCCGGCGTTGGCGATACCGGTCTCCGGCCAGGCGCCGCGGCGATCGCGGATAAGCCAGACAAGGTAGAGGAACAGCGCCACCTTGCTGCCGAGGATGGCCAGGACGTAGTGGTCGACCTTTGCGAAAAACCCGAGGCCCAGCAGCAGGCGCAGCCCGACGATGAGGATGATGTCGACCAGGAAAAACCGGATCAGGTCCCGGGTCTGGAAACCGGAGTCGGCAGGGTTTTCCTGTGGCAGTGAGTATCTGGGCACGCTGATTCCCCGATCTGGGCGACCAATCGGTACGGATACCCTCCCGTTTTGGATTGTATCCACATTGACCTTGCACAAACGACCCGGTCGTTATAGCGATTTTCCGCCAAAAAGTCCACCCTGCCCCCTTTTGTCGTCCATGGCGTCAAAACGACGATCGTATTTACCTTGGCGGGAAAAGCGTCCGCTGCATCCCGGAGGTGCGGATGTGGACGCTTCTTGTTAAAACACGAACGCTCCCGGGAACATGATCATAAAGACCAGAATAAGAATGATCAGCTTGATAAAGGGAATGACCGCCCGGCTGATAGTGACCAATCCTATCTTCGCGATACCGGCGGTGACGTACAAATTCAGCCCGACCGGCGGGGTCAGCAAGCCGATGGACAGGTTGACCGCCAGCATGACCCCGAACAATACCGGATTGACCCCAAGCGCCAGGGCGGCGGGCAACAGCACCGGCGTCGTGATAGTGAGGGCCGACACCGCGTCCAGGAACATGCCGAGAATGATCATCAGGATATTGACGACGACGAGAAAGGTCGCCGCTCCGGCCGACTGCTCGACAATCATCCGCGAAACCATCTGTGGAATCCGCTGCATGGTCAGTATCCACGACAGGTAGGACGCGACCGCCATCACCATGAGGATCATCGCGGGCGTCGGTCGTCACCTATGCCGAAAAGGGCCACATCATTGTCGACGTGCTCTTCATGAACCTGCGGGGCAGGGCGGCGAAGGCGGTGCGGCTGGTGAATTACGTGTGCGTGGTGGTTTTCTGCCTATGTATTGTGCTGGGCGCGTGGGAATTTGTCCCGACCACCGCCATGCAGCGCTCGCCCGCGAACGGCATCGTCATGGCCAACGTCTATATCGCCATCCCGGTCAGCATGATCCTGATGATCCTGCTTACGCTCAAACATATCATGGAGATCTTCCTGCCCGACCCGGCCGGAAGCGAGAAGGTGACGGGATGATCGCCTTCCTCGTCTCCCTGGCCGTTCTTCTGGCCATCGGCGTGCCGATCTTCATTTCGCTCGGTCTCAGTTCGCTGCTGTTGTGGATTCTCTCGTACCAAAGCAGCGACTTCATCATGATCTTCCAGAAGATGTTCACCGGCATGGACAACTTCACCCTCATGGCCATACCCTTCTTCATGCTGGCGGAGGAACTGATAAACACCGGCGGCTTGTCGCGGCGGCTGGTCGGGTTTGCGCAAAAGACGCTGGGCTGGATTCACGGCGGGCTCGGTTTCACGACCGTGCTGGCGTCCATGCTCATCGCCGCCATTCTCGGTTCCGCCTCGGCCTCGGCGGCCATGATCGGCATGGTGATGATCCCCGAAATGGTGCAGCGCGGTTATCCGCCGCCGCGCTGGTCGCGTCATCCGGGGCTATCGGACCGATTATCCCGCCGAGCATTCCGCTGATCATTTACGGCGTCATCGCCCAGCAGTCCATTACCAAGCTTTTCGCCACCGGGTATATCCCGGGCCTCCTGATGGGTGCGGTGTTTATGGGGTACAACTACATCCATGCGAAGAAAAACAACTACCCGGCCGAGAGCGTGCCGACCCTGAAGGAATTCGCCACCTCTTTCGCGCGCGCCTTTCTGACCCTGCTGCTTCCCGTGATCATCATGGGCGGCATTCTCAGCGGCGTATTTATCCCCACCGAAGCGGGCGTGGTGGCGGTGGCGTACGCCTTTTTTCATCGGCGTAATTCTCTACCAGGCGATAAAACTTCCCGAGATTCCCGGATTTTTCCTGCGTGCGGCGAAGTCGAGCGCCAATCAGGCAGGTTTTTCCCCGACGTGGCCGCTGCCTCGGTACTGGGTGCGGAAAACTCCTCCTCTGTCCAGGTTGCCCGTTTGAACGAGGCGATGGCGCGCGGCCGCGCGATGTCGACGCCGGTGAAGTGAACGCCGGGAATTTTGCGCACCTGGGCCAGGAACATGGTGGCAAACTTGCCCGCACCGATAAGGCCGACGCGGATGGGGTTGTTTTGTGCCGCCCGTTCCCGCAATAACGCATACATGTTCATGACCGATGCTCCTCCATTGAGTGGGCATGGGACAAGGAACCCGCGGCGAACCGGCCATGGGGAACGGATCGCTCTGGAGATACGGTTTTCTTGTGGAATTCGCTCTGGACGTTGGACGGTCGCGCGTTGTGGTTCTGGCTGACTACCCGTCGTGGGTATCGTATTTCCGGATAAAGCCGCTCACATCTTCCAGGTGGGTGACGATGGCGTTGCGGCTCTTTTCGGCATCGCCGGTTCTGAGGGCGGCGATGATGGTTCGGTGGTGATTCAGCGCGCTTGCCTGGACCTCGTTGTGCAGGAACAACTGGTCGATCAGGGAAAACAGCAGCTTGAGAGACATGGTATAGACGCGGATAAGGAGCGGGTTGCGCGTACACTGGATCAGGTGTTCGTGGAATTTGACGTCGAATTCCGCCTTTTCCTCGTGGCTCGTCGCATTTTCGAACCGCTCGGTATAGTACTCGAGGATGTCGAGATCCTCGGGAGTGAGGTTGGCGAGAATATGTTTGACGCTGCCTGCCTCGAAAACCTCGCGCATTTGCATGAGGTCGACAAAATTCTGGATATTGGCGACATTGGTGAAGCCGAGGAAGTCGAAGACGTTTTCCACAAACTTGTCGGTGATGAACGTCCCCTCGCCCTGCCGCGCCTCGACAATGCCATAGGCGGAGAGGATGCTGATCGCTTCGCGCAGGGACGACCGGCCTGCGCCCATCATTTCGGCCAGTTCCCGTTCGGGCGGCAGCTTATCGCCAATCTTGAACTTGCCCTCGGCAAGGGCGTTCTTGAACAGTTCCACGATCTGCAGCGAACGGGAGGTCTTTTTCACCTCGCCGATTGAAAATGATTCCATAGGCACTCCGCAACACGGCGGGAAAACGAAGGGGACCTTCTCAATGGTCTGATGATCGTATTTTACGATCTATTTCCGCTTACGCAAGTGGGTCTGGGAAAAATTTGAGGTGTACCTGAGCCGAGTGGCGCTTTCGGATGTCGGGCAGGGATATGGTTGGAGTGATGGATACAGCGGTAAATCACTGGTGGCCGGTGTATTTTTCCTTGACCGAATGGGATAATTTCGTAAAGTAGCCTCTTACGTTTTTACACCCATCTCCAGCATCATCCCGACGAGGCGGCGTAGCCAAGCGGTAAGGCAATGGTTTGCAAAACCATCATTCTCCGGTTCGATTCCGGACGCCGCCTCCATTTTTCTCTCCTACAAATTCCTGATAACCACCATTTTATGGTAATTTTTAAGGCTATATCGTCATTGTAATCAAACCGCTACTGAATGCTCATCTTCCATAGTGGTGCGTTTTGATTCATGGTTGTCCGCCCTGTTCTGGTCCATTTGATGGTCCATAGCGGCGAACAATGTTTCCAGACTGAAGTCAGGGAGCTTTGCCTCCTCTTCCTCCATGTGATCATCCTCAATCGTCATATAGTGACGGGTCAATTCAAGCTTGGAGTGGCGCATCATTTCCTGAATCATACTAACCGGAATACCCGCCCTGTTCGCCATGGTGGCAAGACTATTTCTCAAGCAATGGAAATCCAAGGTGCGTGCAAGGCGATCTGTCACAGGCAGGCCCGCCGCAACAAGATCCTCCCTGATCATTGACGCCCCCTTCTTTTTCCACATGGGGAAGGCACGACCATTCGGGCCAAGCTCGAGTATATAGTCCCGAAGTTCGTCGAGCAACCAGTTGGGAATCCTGAATATATGCGCCTTTCGGTTTTTGGCGTCCTTCGCCTTCAATTCGACATACGGCTTCTCACAGTCAAAGTCAAATGAGTTACGTGTTAAACTATACAACTCACTATGGCGCATGCCTGTTCTGACGGCAAGCTTATACAGGATGGCTCTTGCTCTGCCGGTAAGGCCGTGATGCATTGGACCTTTCATGGTCACGCAAAGCAGAGTAATAAATTCCTTTAAGGTATAACCACGACGAACCCGGCGTCGATCACATTCCGAGCTTCTCGTTTCTAAACCCTCCAGCGGATTACTTGAGAGGTATCCCTGCCCCACAATCCATCTTGCGAAACCCTTTATGGCCTGAATATCATGGTTGGTCGTCTCCACCGATACCCCATCTTTGGTGCGACGTACATTGAGAAACAGTTCAACCTCGGATTTTTTCATATCGGATAATAGTTTCCAATCGCACCCTTTAATTATGCGGGTGACCTTGGAAACAAAGTTATTGATGTGAGCAGTGGTATTTCCCCGGGAAATAAGTATATTTTTCCAGTCAGTAACATGGTCTTTAAGAGGCTTACGGGCATTTACATATTTTTGGTCTACGATTCCCCACTTGACAAGTTTTTGACGGGTGGGGTCGGGACAGTTGATCAGAAAGGACAGTAGTTCGGCATCCAAACCTAAACCAGCAATTTTAAACTCAACCAATCGTTTTAACTGTCTCTCCCTTTCCCTTGCCCCGCTTTTGTCAGTTCCCCCTTCAAAGTCTCGGGCTATCCTGTTTTGATCATAAATTCGGATTGTGTATTTACTGGCCGTCACGACCTTGCCATTTATTTTACGTCTGCGCTTTGTGATACTCATGATTTGTTTTTCCTCCATGGGCCGAGGAGAAAGTCACTCAGGCTCTTTCCCTGTGCGGCCGCTGCGGCCTGCCACATTTCCTTTTCCTTCATGGTCATTTTTATTGTGAAACCAACTGTCCGCCCCGCATCCCCCATGGAAGGCCTGCCTCGGGAACGTTTCTGTTCCACAGGTGTATCGATCTTGGGTTTCGCAGGTCTCCCACGAGGGCGTTTTACCGCCGCATCAGAGTGGTCGGGATTGATAGTCTTGTGTGAAGCAAGAGGATTATGTGTAGGCATATTTTTAGTATATTATAGGGAGTCCCTATATTCCAGTTTAAATTCCCTCTTTCTGCCTTTTTTCCCATTCATCCAGAATAGGGCAACCCTCTGCTATCCACTTCCGGATCTCAGTAACCCGCCACCGAATCGTTCTTCCGATCCTGACCGGAAGCGGGAGCTTCCCAAGAGATCGCATTTTATGGATCGTGGTCTTTGATAGTCGGAGCATTTGTCCAAGTTCACCCGCACCGATCAGTTCCGGGTCACATTCATGCAACGACCCCGATACAACCTTCTTTTCACAGTTACTCATCGTTCGCCTCCTAAAAATGTTTTTTGGCATTCCTTGGGGCGAGCCGATCCCGACCCCGGCAAAGCAATGCCGGAGCTTTTAACTATTGAACGATGGCAATGGGAAAAATTGCTACTGACGTTACTTTTGTAGCCTTAGTAACCTTACTTTGCGCCTACTTGCTTAACCGCTCCCCTTAGTTGCCTCATTTTTATTTCTTACTTGTGATACTTGAGCATAAAAAGTCTCAATGTTTGATGGAAAGTCTACAGTTTTCGGTTTTTTGCGTGGTTTAAAAAGCAATAGATAAAGTAAGTAGAAAAAATAATGGGAGGGAAACCATGACCATAGTGAATTCAGCAATAACATTTTCCACCGGTACAACAAGTTTTTTCCTAAATCGGATCAGCCAGAGATATGCATTAATAAGGGGGGTAGTAT
>JAJQBO010000209.1 GCA_021203245.1 Planctomycetaceae bacterium | reverse complement strand
GTCTTCGATGGTATCAGTCCGTTCGCGCCGCCCCCGCCCCGCCCCTTGTCGTGTTTTCCGGTTTAGCCGTGCCTTTTGCCCTATACTTTTCGCCGTACTCCTTTTCTTGGCGGTTCCGTTGTCGCCCGCGGCATCGGCCGACCTGCGAAAAGTATCGGTCATCTTCCACTGGAAAGCCCAGGCCCAATGGGCCGGCTACTATATGGCTCGGGAAAAAGGCATCTACGAAAAACACGGCCTCGACGTCGCCCTGCTCGCCCGCAAGGGCCGGAGCGATTCTCTGGACCTCCTCATGGACGGCCGGGTCACCTTCGCCACCCACTTCCTCTCGGCCGGCGTTGGCCTGCGCGGCGCCAAACAGCCGGTCGTCCACCTCGCCCAGGTTTTCAACCGCTCCAACCTCATGGTGGTCGCCAGGCGATCCGACGGGGTGGAGAAAGTTACCGATCTCTCCGGCAAGGCCGTGTGCTTCTGGGACGGGTATTACCGATTCGTCTTCAAATCCTTTTTCACGGATCAGGGAGTCACAAACCTGCGTGAGCGTCCCATGGGTCTGACCGTATCCCAATTCACCTCCAAACAGGTAGCCGCCTGTTCCGCCATGGAATACAACGAATACAACCTCATCATCACCTCCCCCACCGTGGATAAGGAAGACCTGATTTTCTTCCGGCTCCGCGAGATGGGGATGGACTTCCCGGAGGACGCTATCTTCACGACGGAGGAGACGGCCGAAAACGACCCGGAGTTGTGCCGCGCTTTTGTGCAAGCAACCTTCGAAGGCTGGGAATACGCGCGCGACAACCCGGAGGAAACGCTGGCTGTGGTCATGCGAGAGGTCGCCGACGACCCGGACGAACTCGTCACCGAGGATCACCAGCGCTGGATGTTGGGCGTGTGCATCGACAGCGTCTTTGTGCCGCCGGATTCAACCCGCAAAACAGGCGTGTTGTCCAGGAACGACTTTACCGTCATGCATGCGTTCCTGCACGACAACGGCCAATTGCGGCAGCCCTTCTCCTACGAGGAATTCGTCCGGGGCGATGTCGAACAATGATTCCGACCACCAACCAAACCGGGACGACCCGTCCCCGTGGAGGCGTTTATGCTCAAGAAGCTGAGTATCCAGCGAAGTCTGATGGGTATCGTCGGCCTGTTGATGCTCGCCGGCATGGTCGTGCTCACCGTTATCCTCGTGGTCATGCAGCGCCACGCCCGGGAGGAAAGAAACGCGCAACTGGGCGCGTTTTTTCAGGACCTCTCCCGCAGCAACCACACCAGCATCGCCCAGATGAACACCGCCGTCAGCCAGATAATCGACTCCGAAATCTATTCCATCCAAACCAAGCAGACCGAAGACCTGGTCGTCCACCAGCGGGAGCGCGCCACCCAGTTGGCGCAACTCATCGCCTCCTTCGTCGCGCCCTACCTGTTCCGGAACGATGACGCCCAAATCGACGACGTCTGCCGCAGCGCCGCCTATGATTCCGACATCGGGGTCCTGCTGGTGGAGGACGACGAGGGCTACTATTACGGCGGCTACTACCGGGAGGACCATCCAGATCTGGTCCGCCGTCTGTCGCCCGACGGCGAACCGCTCCCCTTCGGTCCGGACCGCATCGCCCGCACGCTGACGGAAAACCACGCCGACTCGATTTACGAGGAGCGCGCGCCCATCTACTCGCCCCGCGATGTGACGCAGCGCATCGGCTGGGTGCGGCTGATCATGCTGAACGACCGCATCCTCCGCGACGCGGAAAGCTTGGCCCAACGGGCCGGAGTGCTCCAGCACGAGACGCTGGCCTCGCTCTCCCGCGAAGCGCAGCGCCTTTCCAGCGAGCAGGGCGACCTGATGCAGACAACCATGCAGCAGTTCGAATCGTTGGGCGAGCAGGCTGACAGGCGCATGAACCGCGCCTCCGTCATCCTTATCATGGCTGTCCTCGTCGGTTCTTTGACCGCCATCGCGCTCCTTTCGTCCCGACTGCTTCGTCCGCTCCAGCGGGCGACCGTCTTTGCCGCAAGTCTGGGCGAAGGCGATCTCTCCAGGCGCATGGAGCCGGGGGATCAGTACGACGCCCGCAGGCTCATCCTCGCCCTGAACTCCATGGCGGATGCGCTGGAGGCGCGGGGCAAGGAGACGCAGGGAGCGCTGGCGGAATTGCGCGATGTCTTGTCCCGCGTCAACGACATCGCCAACCGGCTCTCGGCTGGGTCTCGGGACATCGCCGACTCGAGTCGAGGCTTTACCGCCGGTTTCGCCGATCTCGGCGGCGCATTGCAGGGCATCGCCGAGACGATGGTGGAAATGGAGCGCCATTCCGAACAAAACACCGACAACGCCGCCCGCGTCGCCACCATGTCGGAGGCGGCCTTTACCCGGGCGCGCGACGGCGCCAAGGAGATGCGCGCCGTCAGCGATTCGATGCACGTCGTGTCCGAACTGTATGCCCGCCTGACCGGCATGGTGAAAACTATCGACGACATCGCCTTCCAGACAAATTTGCTGGCCCTGAACGCAGCGGTCGAGGCCGCCCACGCCGGACGGTATGGCAAGGGTTTTTCGGTGGTGGCTGAAGAAGTGCGGACCTTGTCGGCGCATTCCGCCAAGGCGGCGGCGGAAGCCAGAAAGGAAGTCACCCTGGCCGATCAGCAGATGGCGGAAGCGATGAACCGCGCCCAGGGAACGGCCGACGCCCTGACGGCCATCTCCGAGTCGACGCAGGAGGTGTCGCAGGCGGTGGAGACGGTGCGGAATTCCTCGAGCGAGCAGCTGCAGGGCGTACGCCAGGCCAATGCCAACATGGAACGCATCGCCGCCATCGCCAACCAGGGCGTACAGGAGGCACAGCGCATCGCCACCACCACCGCCATGTTGTCGGAAATGGCGGGGCAGTTGAATTCCATGCTGGACACATCCGTCTACGTCAAGCGGCTGGAGACGGAAAAAAAGCTGGATCAGGCGTCAGAGAGAAGTCCGCTCCAGATCAAGGGGCCTCTAGAGGACGCAGTTGCATCGCCCACGGCTGGCGGTTAAGCCGATCCGTTCCATAACGTCGGGCGTCTCAAGGCAGACTGACAGTTCGGTGTTTGGTGCAATCCTCGCGGCGACGTCGCAGAGAAAGCGGTACGCCTCGACACGCAGAGTCTGGGGAAAGCGCTGTCGCCCGTCGTCCCGGGCGGCATGCGGTTCCAGCGCTCCACTCACCGGATTATCGCGGCCCATCTTCCGTTCTATCAACCGTCGCGCATCGGGGTAGATGCAAATCCCTCCAAAGGTAAGGCGTGACACCTGCACCGTGGTCAGGAGTTGTCGCAGAAGGTCCGCGTAAATTTCCCGCCATTCACCAACCGGAATAATGGGCATAAGATTGACTCGCACCGGATAGCCTGCGTCGGCGCAGCGCTTCATGGCAGCGAGACGATCAGCGGGAGACGGTACATTGCGTTCGTATTGGGCATGTACCCCGGGCGGGCTCATACTCCAGGATAATGTCGTCCGCCCGCCGTGTTCGCGGGACGGCACCTCGCCGACATCAGCCGCCTTGGTCAGCAGGGTCATGCGGGCGAAAGGATGCGTAGCAAAACGGGGAATGAGGCTTGCGACATACCCGGTGAGAGGTTCAAGCGCCAGCGCGTCCTGGAGCTTGCCGAGATAGAAAGCCGTCGGCATGGCGAGGCGCATGGCGGTCCGGTCGATTTCGTCCCAGATTTCAGGAAGGTTAACGAATATTTTCACCGACGGCGACAGGAACACGCTCCGGGTTCCTGCGAGATAGCAATATTGGCAATCATACGGGCAGAATCCATACGGCGAAAAGTGCCAGTAATTCGGACAGGTGTTGCCGCGCCCATCGGCATAGCGGACCGCCGATTTATGGACGCCGAACACCAGCGTCTTTTTCCCGGCGGTGTGACGCCCATAGGTGTCGGGCGCGGCTGGCGGGATTTTGTTGTGCGGAGTGTCTGTATGCCGTTCAACCGACGCGTCGGGATACAGGCAAACAATGCGTTCCACAAACTCCCGCCGTTCCGGCGTCTCGAGGCTTCCGGCGGCCAGGACGATCCGTTCTGGTCGAAAGAAATCCGGACACCGGGGCGAATGGCTCAGCAGCGTGTGCCACAGGGACTGCCGGGGCGGACCGAACAATCCGCCTTCGGGCATGCAGCGCTTTCGACGCAACGGATAGCGATTCGCCATACAAGACGATATAGCAGCGACCACCCGAAAACGCAATACGGGTCACCAAGCGAATCCGCCGTGTAAGCACAAGGAGCAAAAACGAGCGGGTAGAGTCATTCCGCCCGTTTCTCACGTTTGGCCTTTTTCACAGAGCGTGTGTCAGCCATTTTCACCACTACATCCCAACCTCCCCCAACCGTCACCCCGGCGGGAAAACCGTCCGCTGCATCACGCACGGGAAGTTGTGCCGGGGCAAGGCGGGCTGGACGTGGACGGCTGGGAATCCTGAA
>JAJQBO010000093.1 GCA_021203245.1 Planctomycetaceae bacterium | reverse complement strand
GGATATACCCACACCCGGTGGACAGCGCAATAGAAAAGGCGGATCTCGGAATAAAGTTGACAATGTCCCGGTACCGATTACCATTTTCCACTGCCTTTTCGGTACCTCTGGAAAGCCTGCGATGCCTTTTTGCAGCTTGCCGGCAAGGGTACGGCGTGACCCGGTCACCCGTCCAGCAAGCCTTTTCCATCCGGGAAAGGCTCGTGTCATATAACGGCCGCTCATAGCCTCGAATGAAATAAAAAGCATGGCCGACGAAAAAGAAGTAGACAAAGAAGACGAAAACGTCTCCTCTCCCCCCGACCAGGAGGGAGAAATCGACGCATCCGCCGGGGAAGGGGAAGACTCCGCCTCGGCGAACGACGCTGCACCAGAAACCGACGCCGCCGCCGAGCCGGGTGAGGAAGACGATACCGGCGACGCACCCGAAGCGGAGGGCGAATCTGGAACAGCCGAAGTGTCCGAGACATCCGACGCACTCGGAAAAAGCGACGACGAATCGGACGACGAAGCAGGTGCGGCAGGGGAGCAGGGTGAGGACGGCTCGGAAAACGGGTCGGAGGATGAAGCGGAGGATGAAGCGGAGGAAGAACCCGAAGACGGCGAGGCGGAGGAGGGCGAATCCCTCCCGATGACGGCGGTGGTGGAGGCCATTCTCTTTGCCGCCCGCGAACCGCTGAAGCCGGCGCAGATCGCCCGCGCGGTCGGCAAGCGCACCCGTCAGGACGCTGTCCGGGCGGCGGTGGAGGAGTTGAACGTCCACTATCTCGAAACGGGGAGAGCGTTTGAAATAGCGGAGATATCGGAACGGTACCAGTTGATGAGCCGTCCCGAATACGCCCGCCACATCATGCGCATCTATCCGAAGCGGGAACTGCACGCCGACAAGGACAAGTCGAACCGGCTGACCCCGGCGGCCATGGACACCCTCGCCATCATCGCCTACAAGCAGCCGGTGATGCGCAGCGAAATCGAACGGATTCGCGGCGTCGCCTGCGGCCCGGTCCTGAAGATGCTGATTGAGCGCGGGTCGGTCAAGCAGGTCGGCCGCCGCACCGATCTGGTCGGCAAGCCGTCGGTGTTCGGCACGACGGAAAAGTTTTTGGCCGAATTCGGCCTCGGCTCGCTGGACGAACTGCCGCTCCGAAACGATTATCTCCCCGCCCCGGGCGAAGAGCCACAGGTGGAACTGCTGCCCGAAGAGGGAGAAAACGCCGAAGCCGCCTCGCAAACGGATGCGCCTGGCGAAAACGGGGCGGACGCTGCACAGGCAGTGCAACCGCAGGAATCGGCACCAGATACAGAAGAATCGCACCACGAACCAGAACCGGAAACCGGGGTGGAAGGGGCCGCTGTCCAGGAAGCGACAGAGACGGCGGAAGGCGCGGAAAGCGCCGAGGATGAGCCGGACGGGGCCGAACCGCCCGAGGCGGGCGCGCCCCCCGGCGACGAGGCGGACGAGGCGCAACCGGACGACGAGGCGGGGCCTCCCCTGCCTTTTTGACCCGGGACGCCCCGGCGCGCGTCTATACATGAGGGAAGTGTCCTGATGGATGACCTATCCGCCACCCCGTCCCCAGATGGCCCGGAGCGGCTGCTCCAGCGCTATCTGGACGGCGACGACGACGCGTTCGGCGCGTTGGTGGCGCGGTACGAGTCCAGTCTCTACGCCTATATCGTCCGCATGGTCGGCGACGCCCACGCGGCCGAGGACGTTTTCCAGCAGACATGTATCAAGGTGGCAAAAGGGGCGGCGGGTTTTGACGGCAGGGCGTCGTTTTCGACCTGGCTGTTTCGCATCGCCCGCAACGCCGCCCTGGACGAATTGCGCCGTCAGGCTGCGCGCAAGGGGTGGCGGCGGGCGGGATGGACGACATCGTAGCGGCGGTGTCGGACGACCACACCCCCCTCGACAACCTGACGAACGAAGAATTGGGTGAGCGGATCCGGCAGGTCCTCCAGGAGATTCCGGAGGTGCAGCGCGAAGCGTTCCTCCTGAAGGAGGAGGGCGGGCTGGATTTTGAAGAGGTGGGCGCGGTCCTCGGCTGCGGGAGGGAGACGGCGAAAAGCCGTTTCCGCCTCGCCGTGGGCAAGCTGCGCACCCTGCTGGCGCTGGACAGCCCGGCCCACAAAAAGGTGGCGAACGAATGAGCGACCATCTGCGGGATCCGCTTGATTACCTGTATGAAGAACTTGCCTCGGAAGGGATGGCGGAGGTCCGTCGCCACCTGGCCGAATGCCCCGACTGCCGCGCCGACATGCGCGCGGTCCGCGAAACAGTCAAGGCATACCGCCGCGCCGGCGGCCCGACCGTTCCGGACGGGCTGGCGGTTCGCGCCGCCATGAAAGCGCTCGAAGCCGCCCGCGCCGCCGAAGCCGAGGCGGCCGCCGCCCCGCCCGCGCCCGATCCGGTGCCGGTGGTGGCCGCGCCTGTCGCTCCCGCTCCGCCGCCCCGCACGCCCGCGCCTCCCTCGCCGTCCCTTGAAAAGGTCACCGAAGGGCTGGAGCAGGTGCTTCGCATCGAACAAAGCCGCGTTTCCACGGAAAACCTGGAAAAGGAGTACAGGCGCATCCGCGAGGATGTCCTGGGCGAAGTGCAGCAGAAAACCTGGCGCACCTGGTTCTTCCACCCTGCCTGGACGGTGGCGGCGAGCGTGGTGTTTATCTGCGCGTTACTCATGCATATTTCGCCCAGGATGAACCGGCCGGGATATTATCCCCCGTCCGTCCCCGCCCGGGACGACGCCGCGACCCGGCAGATTCGCGAGCGCGAACGCTTGCCAGCCGCCGCGCCGAAACAGCGCGAGGCTCCCGCGCCCATCCCGGCCGAAGCCCCCATCGTCCTGCGGGAAGCCGAGGCCATGAACGAGCCGCCGGCCCTGCCTGCGTTGCCCGCGCCAGCCCCTTCTCCGGCTCGTGCCCAGCCGTCGCCCCGCATGGCCAGGGATGCCGCCGTCCCGGCCGCCGCCGCATCGCCCGCGCCGCCGGCACCGGTCCCGCCACCGGAGGAACCGGCAGTGCCGCAATCGCAACCGGCATTGGCTGCCGAAGCCTCCGTGGCGGCGGAAGCCGAGCCTGCCGCCGCAGCGGAACCGGACGCCGGCGAAGAACCGGCGGTCCCGGAGATCGACGCGTCGGTCCTGACGGAATCGCTGGAGGAGTTCCTGCCCGAGGGGGCCGTCACCAGCGGTGGCGACGCCCCGGTCATCGTCGACATGCTGCAGATGGAGCCGCCGCATCTTATCGAACGTCCGACCCCCATCAACGTGCCGGAACGGATTCAGAGCCTGACCACCCTCGCCGGCATGCAGATGGCGAACGGCGAGTTTGAAGACGCATGGGCGTCGGTGCGCCTGCTCGAAGCCTACGACACCGACGCGGCCCGCAATCTTGCCGAAATTCTGACCGGCATGGAGGAGGCGGCCAAGGCCAGGCGGGAAGAAGCCGTCGCAGATGCCGAAGCTGTCGCAGCGGGTGAGACCGCCGCAGCACCCGCCGCCGCGACCGAAGCCGCCCCTGCTCTCGAATCGCCGCCGCTCCAATCCGGACCGGCACCCGAGGCTGTGGCCATGCCGGAGCCGGTCGAAGCCCCTGTACCGGAACCGTCCCCCGAACCGGCGGCCTCGCCCATACCCTCGGAACCCTCTGCGACGCCGGCCGGCGAAGCGGAACCTGTCCCGCCGGCTGAACCCGCCGCGCCCGAACCCTCTGCCGATCGCGGCACGGGTGAGAACGAGGTCTTCCGTCCCTTGTCGCCGTCGCCAGAAATGGTGGAACCGGTCCGGCGGCGGGCGCTCGTCCCGGCCACGCCGCCGCCGCCGTTGCCGACGGTGGCACGGATCGAACCCGAACGGTCGCCTGCCCGGCTCATGGACGGCTGGGTCGCGTCGCCGCAGGCCATCGCCTCGGCCGGGCCGCCCCCGGACGCGATGGAGATGATCCCCGCGCCGGCCCATCCCGATCCCGATGTCGCGGTGGAGACGGTCCTCTGGGTGCAGGAACCGGTGATTGTGCAGCAATACAGCGCCCCGACCGCGTCGCGGAAGACCTCGCCCAGGCGCACGCCGTTTTCGACAGACCCGTATGTCCGGGGGTATTAATCTTTGACCCACTGATCCAGTGTCGGTTCAATCGCTGATATGGCTCACTGGACCAAACTACTCCATCGTATCGCCCGGTCCGGCCTCGCCGGGACCCTTTCCGGAAACCGTTGAGGCCGGCCGGGTATCATCGCTTCGCGCGTAGATTTGCCCATCAACCGCTATCCAAATTCCAAGGCCCATGTTTAGTCACCCTTTACAAAAACCAGGCAAACCGTCCACCCCGTCGTTTTTTCATCGCGGGCCGGATTTAATCCTTGCAATGCGGGTTGATGTGTTTATTATATGCTCACTGAGTATCTCCGGATCTCGGACGCTCCCGCCGCCCAGTTTGGCGGCTGGTTACGGCGGACGCAATGGGGTTTTCGCAGCGCTGCCGTTCGACATCCGGACAGACTCTCCAATTC
>JAJQBO010000268.1 GCA_021203245.1 Planctomycetaceae bacterium | reverse complement strand
GGCACAACTTCACGACCCTCGCCCGGTTCATCGCATGCACGCCGGGGTGACGTTTGTGGGGAGAATCGAGCGTTGAGGGCAGAATGTACCAATGCAGAGGTGACGCCAAAAAGCCAAACGTGAGAAAAGGGCGTCCCGCCGGGACGCCCTTTTCGTATGCTCTTGGACAATTGTCGGAGAGGATTGGAAGAAGCCAGTTATACTTCATGCACCTGGTTGGCCGAGACTGACACCACCCGCAGGATTGACGTCTCCCTGCAGTGCCATCGTGCCTTTTCCGCCGTTTTATCCCTGGTGGTGGTGGAGCCCGGCGCCACGATATCCCGCAGAACTACCAGGCCGCGAACCCCCATCGTCATGTCGTAATGCACTCATCGCACACCTCCCTGCCGTTTCACCGAACCAGGCGCTATTCCTTACGTTATAAATAATCGGACACCGGCGGGAGATATTGAGGGAAAAGTGGCGAAAAAACCGGCCTACGAGAAAAGTTCGAGGCGACGCCCAGCCAACTCCAGTAAAAACAAGGCGATACAACACCAGAGAAATACCGCGGCGAGATCCCGATTCTCCCTGCCATCAGCCGTTGCCATGGTCCACACCCGGGTAAGGTCGGCCACCTCGCCGCCGCCGGCGATGGACGCAACCCGTGCCAGGGTTCGCCTGCCTTCGCCAGGCGCTGCCATGCGGAATTCGGGGCTGGAGGAGAGGGTCAAGGGAGGGCCGGCCACGCTCCGGTCGCCAAGAACGACGACGGGCAGGTAGTGACCGGGGCTGGCAAGCGGCACGGATGCGGTCAGTTCAAGGGGACCCCCGCCACGCCATGGGCGTTTCGCTCGTCTCGCCGCCCGGGCCAAGCCAGCGGACGACCAGCGTCTCGCGCCGCAATTGGCGCGCCGTCTCGGGCGACAGTTCCACCTCCACCATCCCGGTCGACGTCTCCTTGCCGCCATATACCGTTATCCCTTCAGGCGGCTGGCCGGGGGCAATTCGCCGCAACAAGGACACGACCAATTCAGCCGCGCCGTCCCAGCGGGTGAATCCGCCCGCGAACTCCCCTTCGACCTGGAAGAGGAGCGCCGCCGTCGAGGCGTTCCCGACGCTGCGCAGTGCCGCCACCGGGGTGTGGAACTCGTCGTCCAGGCGCAGGAACACCGTCGCCCCCTCCCGAGCCGCCGAGACGTTATAGCCGCCGAGCTCCGGCGGGGCCGATACGTCGGGGAGGAGCGCCGCGAGCGGGAAAAGCGCCTGCGGCGTGGCCGGCTCCTCGATAAAGCCCCGCCGGGCGAGACGGATGACCTCCCCCGTAAACAGGGCGGGCAACCCGGATGCGTCGTTCGCAAACGCCGCGACGCCGCCGCCGAAGGCGGCCGCCTGGCGGAGGAAGATCGCGTCGGAATCGTCCTCCCGGCCCATGGCGACGACAGACACGCCGATTCCTTCGTCCTGCAAGTCGCGAATCAGTTCGAGGCAGCCCTCCTGCTCCTCGGCGTCGGACGCATCGGCAAAGAGGATGATGTGGCGCTGGCGCAGGGTCGACCGCCTGACCTGTTCCGCCGCCGCCTGGATGGCGGTTCGGCAGAAGATGCCGCCGCCCATGGGGGTAATGCCCAGGGTCAGGCGGGCGAGTTCCTCAGGCGCGTCGGCGCGGGCCAGCGGCACGATGATATGGGCGTCGGAATCGACGGCTATGACCGACACCTGGTCCCGGTCCGAAAGCAAACGGATGGCTTCGGCCGCCCCCTGGTTGGCGAGGTCCATCTTCACCGCCCCGCCCCCGGCGGGCGCACCCATGGAACCGGAGCGGTCGAGCGCTATCGCCAAGGCCACGCCGCCGCGCCGGGTATCGTTCTGCAATTCCATTTCGACCGGGAGCAGCGGGTCGAGGTCGGAGCGGTGATAGCCGCCGGCGCCAAAACTGTTCGGCCCGCCGGTGGCCAAAAGCGACACCAGGCCCGCCTCCACCATGGCGGCCAGGGACCGCACCGCGCCGGGGGCGAAGTCGGCGAGGCGGCAGTCCTCCAGGACCACGACGGCATAGGGGGCGAGGAGGGCCGGTTCTCCGGGGAAGGCCCGTGGGTTGACCCGGTCGACAGGCAGCATGCCCGCCTCCAAGACCCCTTCCAGCCAGCCCCGCTCCTCCCTGTCGGTGACAAGCAGCACCCGTGGGGGCCTGTCCACCAGGACCAACCCCAACCCCCGATTGTTCTGCGCTACCGGGTCGTTGTCGGCAACGACATCGACCCGGTAGCGGACCGCGTCCCGGTCCGGAGCGATGTCCAGGAGGGTGAACGGATTAACGCCCCGGCGCAGGTCTACGGTCTTCTCAAACACGACCGCCCCGTCACGGCTCAGCCTGACATCGGCCCTGCCCGACCGCTGGGCGGCGACGGTAAACCGGACCGGCCAGGCGGAGCGCGGCTGCACCCGGCCTGGGGTCAGCACATCGCCGACAGCGACGTCCCCGCCGCGCACCCCGCCCGCCACCCGGTAGAAAAAGGGCATGCCCAGCCGGGTCGCGGCGCTGGAAAGCCTGCTCCCGTCCGTCGCCAAGCCGTCGCCGAGGCAGAGGACGGCTGTCCGCCGCCGTGGATCGCGTATCGATGCGGCCGGGTCGAGTGCGGCCGCCAGATCGCTGGAGCGGGAGAAGCCCTCGGGCTGGGTCGGCCCGGCGGTGCCGCCAAAGCCCTGCTCAAGCCGCGCGCCGTCGCCGAAGCCGATGATGGCTGTTCGGTCGTCCTCCGACCCGTCGTGCCGCAGCAGCGGCAGGATTTCCCGCAGCGCGGCTTCAGCATCGGTCTCGCAGGATGAGGACCGGTCGACCAGGACGATAAGGTCGCTGCCCCGGCTCGGCCGCTCCCATGCAGGTCTGGCGACGGCGAGGATCGCCAGCGCGGCGAGGAGGACCCGGAGGCAGGCCGTTGTCCGCCGTCCTGCGCCGGCGGTCCGCCACACCAGCGGCAGCAGCAGGAGGAACAGCAGGAAATGGGGATAGGCGAAGGTTATACCCATCCGTCCCTCCTCCGGCCGCTCGACCAATTCCAGCCGAGCAACCCCACCGCCGCTGCGAGGCACCACGGCGCAAGCGGCAAGCCGTCATCCTGCCCACCCCGCCCTTCCGCCTCTGTCGTCCCGGCAGCGGCGGCGAGGAGAGTGGTGTCGGAAGCCGCACCGTAGAGCGGCAGGGAAGCCGCCGCCCCGGCCCTTACCTGCTCGCGGCACAGGGCGGCGAGGTTTTTCCAGAGAATCGGCCACGACGGCTCGCCCACCAGCGGCGCGTGTTCCACCGAGATGTTGAGGTGGAACAACCCCGCCTCGTCCCGCCAGTAGAGCGGCAGGTCGCCGCCGGCGACGAGAATGTCCGCCACCCCCTCGGGCTGCGCCGGCGAGGCAGCCACCCAGGCCGTGCCCGAAAGGTCGAGGTCGCGGCACAGCCGTTCGGTCCCGTCCACCGCATAGGGTGGGGATATCACCCCCGGTTCATTGGGGGGGGGACCATGCGAACGGTGACGAGGGCCGGCGTTTCGTCCTCGTCTCCGGTCACGAGCAGATGCGGCGATTCGGAGAGCTGTAGGCCGGCGGCGTTGAGCGCCAGCGACACGAACCGGGTTGCGGTCGGGGTCAGGCCGCGCACGGCGTAGCCGAGGTCGGCGTCGGGGGCGGGCGGCAGCGTCGCGGCCGAATCCTCCAGGATGACGTCTTCGTCGGCATGAAGGGAGACGGTGACCTCTTCGGTGATAGCGGGCAAATCAACCTCCACCGCCGCCACCGCGCCGGGCTCAAGAACAGCTTGTTCGGCGTGCACCGTTACGCCCGCCGACTGGATGCGGAAAGCGACTGTTTGGGGCGTCTCGGCATACCCGCACCACGTCGCGGCCAGCCGTTCCGGTTCCCCTGGTTCCGGACGGTACCGCCAGAGGTGGCCGAACGCAACATTGCCCCCGCGTCCGGCATACCGGTGCACGACCAGGCCGTTTGCCCACGGGGTTGTTTCAGGCGCTTGATTGGTATAGAGATGCGGGTCCGCGCCTGGGCCGTATAGGTGCCTGGCCAGTTCCAGCGCCGCCGCCAGGTCGCCGCGCCGGGCATCGGGTTGGTAATCGGCACGGAGCCTCTCCGCCGTGGCAGGCGTGACGTCGCCCATGGCCAGGGCGAGGCGCGGCCGCTCGCCGGCCAGGATAAGCGCTCCTTTGCCGTGCTGTTCGAGAAGCGCTACCGCCTCCCGGCCGGCGTCGCGATGGTTGTCCCGCGACCGCATGGCAAAGCAGTCGTCCAGGATGACGACAGGCGACGGGGCGTCGCGGCGTACGGCGAGACCGGCGGCCGCCAGCGCCAGCAGCACGGCGGCGGCGAAGTCCATCCAGAACGACGGAGAGCGGATGAGCCGTTCCCGCCGCCTCCCGGCAGTCGGCCGGGGAGCGGGCCTGCCCCACAGGAACAGCCCTGTAACGGCAAGGGCCTGGCGGCGGCGGCGATACAGGTAGAGCCACACCACCGCCGCAGGGACGGCGAGGGCGACGAGGCCGAGCGGGGTCGAGAAAAACAGAGCCGTCATCGCAGCGTCACCAGCCTTTCAGCCAGGAAGAAGGCGACCAGCCGTTCCATATCGCCGTCGCGCAGTTCGGCGTCCGGCGTCTCCCACCATAAGAGGGGACAGCCGTAGCGGCGCGCCTCACGCTCCAGCCCGTTCCGGTGCTGCCGGAGCCGCGCCTTGTATTCGCCCAAGGTCTTTTCGCCAAGGGCGATGTCGACCGTTGCGGCATCGTCTTCCACATCCGACAGCCTGAAAAGGCCGCGCCAGGGCGGGTCGATTTCCGAATGGCTCAGGATAGCCACCGGCACAAACCCCACTCCGCCGGACGCGCCCTGGTGGAAATACCGCGCCGCCCCGCCTTCCCAGAGAAAGTCGGACAGGAGAATCCGCAGCGGCCGGGCCCCGCCTGTCGACAAAGGATGCGCCGCCGGGCCGCTCGTGGTGAAATGGCAGTTGGCCAGGACTTTCAACAGGCCGCCGCCGCTGTGACGCGTGCCGTCGGCACACAGGACCGGACGCCCATCACTCGCCAGCGTCGCTTCCGCCAGAAATGCCGCCGCAAACACGGCGGCCGCCGCCTTGCCCGGATAGGCCCCCATGCTGGCGGACGTGTCGAGGTGCAATTCAACCAGCGGGGACACTTCCTCCCGGAACAGCCGGAGGTGCATTTGCTTGCTGCGGGCATAGGCGCGCCAGTCGACGCGGCGGAGATCGTCGCCGGGGTGGTATTGACGATAATCGTGGAAATCGATGGACTCGCCTTCCCGCCGGCCCAGAAACGACCCGGCGACCCCGCCCAGCCCCGTCGCCGGCGGGACAAGCCGATACGCCCGTGCCAGCCGGCGTGCCGCCACGATATAGCGGTCAGATTCCATCGCCGCCTCGCTTCGCCCTGCCGGCGTCGCGCCATGCCCGCCACAGCGAAGGCAGGAGGAGCAGGACCAACCCGGCAAACACAGCCAGCCCGACCAGCGCAGGGTTTTCCAGCTCGTAACGGTCCTGATACCGCCCCCACAACAAACCGACGGGCAGGATGTAATAAACGGCGTCGTAGGGGACCGGTAGAACCCGGGTGATGATGGTCAGGAAAAAATACCCGGGCAGGGCGAGCACCAGGTTGACGATAAGGATGACGTTGGCAAGCAGGCCGAAGCCGGGGACGCCGCGCTGCATCCGGCGCACGATTACCTGGTATACGACCAGCCCATAGGCGATGGCGGTGAGCGGCGCCAGAACCCGGGGCAAAAACTCGAGTGGTTCCAACCATTTACGATCGATATAGCGGGCGTGAAAAAAACCGGCTGCAAGAAGAACCACACTGGCGACGACAAAAAACGACGTCAACGAATCAGGCCCGGCCGAACCCAGCCAACGGCGTACCCGGCCTCCGGTCTCGGGAAACAGTCGCGGCCGCAAGGCATTGCCGTGGGACAGGACGTAAATCCCCTAGGCGAAAGGATACGCGGCACAAAGCGCTGCTACTGCCGCCATTTCATCCCATAGCATGGTCTTGAACATGAGACCCTGCGCGCGGCACACATATACGGTCGCCATGGCGGCGATAAAGCCTACCAGTGCGGCGACGGCAAGGCTTCGGCGCGGCCTGACCTCCCGGTCCCCAGCCTCGCCCCGCAGACGGGATACCGTCACCGTGTGCAGGAACCCGAACACCAATATTGCGGCCATGACGGCGACGCCGTAGAGAATGCGGTACTCGTCGTCCGACGACTCCAGCGCCTCGAGAAGAAGCGGTGCGTACAACAGCATGGCGGCAACCGAACCGATGGACGCCAGAGCGTCGATCAACCGAAATACGCCCGACCGCTTGCCCGATGTCGCGAGGTAGAGATGCGGTATGGGCATGATGAGTCCGGCAAAAAGAATGCCGCCCGTCAAGCCCGCCAGCGTGCAAGGCGAAACGCCGCCCAACAAATAGGCGGTGGCATACAGCGGCATGGCCAGGGAGACGGCGAGAAGACTGAGGAGCCACGCGCCAAACAGCTTTCCCCGCACCAGCCGCGCCGGTTCCAGTCCGGAAGCGAGAGTGAGTTCAATCGCCCGGCCCGACAGTTCGCCCCGGAACCGTTCGCCGACCAGGTTGGGGACAAGCGCGCCGCAGATCACCGCCAGGAGGTAGGTGGGCATGGTCAGGAGCCCCCTGCCGCCCCCGTATTCCCATTGCATCGCCACCGTGGAGGCGATGCCGGTGAGGACGAGGATGGCGAGCGTCAGGGCATAGCCAAGAAGCAGCGCGCGGCCGCGCATATACAGGCGCAGATCGCGGACAAGCACCGGGTTGGCCCGCCAGTCGAGGTAACGCGTCAGGCGGTGCGCCAGGCCGCAATTGACCGTTTCGAGCGTTGACATGCCTCAGCCCTCCTTTTCCGACTGCCCGGTGACAGCCATGAACGCGTCCTCAAGGGACGACGAGGATTTGTGAAAATCGCCCACACGGAACCCCTCGTTCACCAGCCGCGCCAGCACGTCGGCGCGAAAGCCGTCGTCGCCGTCATAGGTAAAGGTCGCGCCGTCCGCCTCCTCCGCCGCGCCGGTCACGCCCGGCAGTCCGGCCAGGAGCAGCGCCAGCCGCCGCCGCTCGCCGTCGTCGCCGCCGACCAGCCGCACCGCCACCCGGCGGCCGTTGTCGACCCGGGTCTGCAAGCCGTCCATCGACCCGGAGGTGACCAAACGCCCTTCTTCGATAATGCTCACCGCCGTGCACATTTCGGCCAACTCGCCCAGGATGTGGCTGGAGATGAATATCGCCTTGCCGTGGCGGGCGAGTTCGGTGACCATTTCACGGAGTTCGATGCGGGCGCGCGGATCCAGACCGGCGGCGGGTTCGTCGAGGATGAGGACGTCCGGATCGTTCAACAGCACCCGCGCCAGGCTGAGCCGCTGTTTCCACCCCTTCGACAACCCCTCCACCGGCATGGCGAGATGGCCATTCAACCCGGTGAAGTCGACGACGTCCCGCCCCCTTTCCATCCGGCGTTCGGGTGGAAAACCGGCGATGCGGCTGTAGAAGTCGAGATATTCCCATACCAGCACGCCGGGGTATGAATCGAGGTAGTCGGGCATGAACCCGATGCGCTGACGGCCCGCCTCGGGATGCTGCATCACCGACGTCCCGTCCAGCAGCACGTCGCCGGCGTCCGGCGATTCGACCCCGGCCATGATGCGCATGGCCGTGGTCTTGCCAGCCCCGTTCGGGCCGATAAAGCCGTGCACTTCGCCGGGAAGGAGGTCGAGAGAAATACCGTCCAGGGCGACAACCTGTCCGAAGCGCTTGTGGAG
This sequence comes from Planctomycetaceae bacterium, assembly GCA_021203245.1. GTDB lineage: Bacteria > Planctomycetota > SZUA-567 > SZUA-567 > SZUA-567 > JAJBSZ01. The sequence continues at coordinate 15,446 of JAJQBO010000268.1, read as the reverse complement.
GGCCCGTACCTGGACGAGCGGCGGTGTCGTCATCATTCGCCGTCCTCCCGTTCGCCCAGCCCGACGAAATAGTACTCGGCCGAAAAACGGCGCGGTCCCAATCCGCCATCGTCCAGATAGGGCAGGCCCGCGGCTTTGGCAATGACCGCCCTCCTCCCGCCAAAGCGGTTTGTATTCGGGACGAGGCGCAGTTCCTGTTCGATATCGTCCGGGATGCGGGTTTGTTCGAGGGTCACCGTCGCACCGGCGGGGATGTCGCGAGCCCAGCCGACGCCGTCCGTGGCGACCACCCAATGCAGGTCAAAGCCGAGCGTATTTTCCACCGTCAGGTTGTCCCCGAGCGTGACCGCCATCCTGTTTTTCACCGGCCGGGCCGTTCCGAAGACGGAAGGGAGGCGCGGAAGCAGCAGGCCTTCGCGGACCACGACGCCGCCCGTCCGTTCCATCACCAGAGCGTTCTCGCTCATATAGTTTTCCGCGACAAGAAGCGTCTCTGCCGGAAATCGGAGTTGTGGAATCAAAACCCCGGGCCGCACGCCATAGTAATTCACAAGAAGCGCGTCCTCGCCGGTCCCGAACAGGATCGATTTTTCGTTCACCACGCCGCCGCCCTCCGTCACCAGCGTCCCGCCGACGATTGCCGCCGACCCGAGGATCGCCGCCAGCGGCGTCAGGACAAAGAAGAACAGCATGGAACGGAGGCGTTTGGCCACCCAGTAGTTGACTGGGCCGAGGACCAGTCCCAGCACAACCAGGCACACGATAATATACAGGGTGGACGCGCCCCGGAAGTTTTGCGTCAGCCGCCTTTCCGGATCGTGAAAGTTCCGGGTGACAAAGCGGTCGAGGAGGTCCTTTTCCCGCGAATAGGGCGTCGCAAGGATAACGGCGGCGTCGGAAGCGTCGGCCAGCCTCACCGTCCCGGCGCCGATTGAAAACACGTTCCTGTCGCCGGTCGCGTCCAGCCGCCAGCCCCATTCGCGCAGAACGGCGTCACCGTCGTCCCCCACCACCCACAAGATCCCCGCCGACCAGAGAAGCCAGTGCCGGAGCGCCTCGCGCTGATCGCGGGAGAACGCCCGCGCGTCCCTAACGTCGACGACCAGCACGGCGGACAGCCCGGCATAGGACTGCCAGAGCCCCGGCAGCATGACGCCCGGGTAGGTCAGCACCTCCCGACCCGAGTGCGACGAGGCCTCTCCCATGAGCTCGCGGTACATGGCTCCATTGATGCACAAGAAGGTGTGGCTGTCCGGAGACGATTCAACACTGACATATTTCGATTCGGTGCGGCCGGCGAGGTTCCATTCCAACCGCACCGACGACCGCGAGAAAATGGTCGATTCCACCGTCTCCAGCGGCAGGCCCGAAAGGGCGAAACGGTCGCGCGTCTCGACGCCGACGCCCCGAATGGTCAAGGCCAGGTCTCCCGTGCCGTCAAGCACGTCGAGAAAAACGGGCGAACCGAGGCGGGTGTTCCAGTCCGGCGGCGCGTTGCGCGCGATCACTTCGCCGCCCCGGGCGGAAAGGGCCGACGCTGCCGTGACGACGACGGCCAGAAATACCGCCCTCATCTCGGACCTCCGGCTCCGCCGGCGATGCGGCTGGCGAGGGAGTGCGGTTCCTCCCGGCCCAGTTCCGGCGTAGCGTCAAGTATCGCCGCCAGGGCGGCGTCGGCGTCCATCCCGTCCAGGCGCGCGCCGTAGTCGAGGATAATACGGTGGCGGAGAACCGGCGTCGCGACCGCGTTGACGTCCTCGAAACCGACGCTGGTCCGTCCTTCAAGAAATGCCCGCGCCCGGGCCGCGCCCGCCATGGCGATGGCGGCGCGGGGACTTGCGCCAAAGCGGACGCAGGCCGACGGCCCACTCTCGCTCGGGCGGGTGGCGAGGACAAGCCGCGCGATATAATCGGCAATCGGATCAGCCAGGGGAATCGCCGCGGCGGCCGCCATGGCTGCGGAAAAATCCGCCGGCGTCATCTCGGGCGTCAGACCGGTCAGCGGGCCGCCAACCGCGCCGGAGGCAATCCGCCGCAGTTCGTCCACTCCCACCTGCCCCACGTCAAGCTTGAACAGGAAGCGGTCCAGTTGCGCTTCCGGCAACGGATAGGTGCCTTCGAGTTCGATGGGGTTTTGTGTGGCAAGGACGGAAAACGGCCGGGGCAGCGGGTGACTTTCTCCAAGAACCGTCACCTGGCCTTCCTGCATGGCTTCCAGCAGGGCGGACTGGGTCTTGGGGCTGGCGCGGTTGATTTCGTCCGCTATGACCAGGTTGGCGAACAACGGCCCGGGGCTGAAGACGAACCGGCTCTCGCCGCCCGACTCCTGCAAGAGGGCCGACCCGGTGATGTCCAGCGGCATCAGGTCGGGGGTGAATTGCACCCGGCTCGACCGCAGCCCCGACAGCATGCAGAACGCCCGCACCATCTGGGTTTTGCCCATGCCGGGCAAGCCTTCCAGCAGGATATGGCCGCCCGCGAGCACGCCCGCCAGGAACTGACGTATCAAACCGGCCTGACCGACGATGATTGTGTTGAGCCGCTCTTCGGTGCGCGCCAGCGCGCGCATCAGTTCTGTCACATCCCTCACCGTTGTTCCTCTCTCCGCAAAGCGTCGAAATACCGCGTCACCGCCTGTTCGCCCGATGGCCCGGGCGCGAGCCTGCCGCCTCGGCCCCTGACAATGGCGGGCGCATCGACCGCGCTTCTTCCCGGCGCTTCGGCCTCCTCGCGCCATGCCTCGTCCGGCAGACTGCGTTCACGCCGCAGCAGCGCACCAGCCTGCGAGTCGTCGCCGGGCGGCAGCGGCCGGTATTCGAATTCCACCCCACGCTCCGCCGGCGTGCCAATCCACAACGGCGCCGTGCCGGGGCCACGGGAGACGCCGCCGCTGCCGGGACCATCGCCGTCCATGCCCTCCGCGCCGCCCTGCCCGCCCGTTTGTCCCGTACCGCTCAACCCGGACACCGCCCCCATGCCACCGTCAGGAGACATCCGCATAGTGTCGAGTATTTCCCTGGCGGAAGCCAGCCGTTCCGCAGCCGCCGCCTCCGCGCCGGCCGCCGACGCGCCGGCGTTCGATTCGCCGTTACGGTTCGCCGCCCGGCTTGCGGCAGCGTTCTGCGCAGCCGTTTCGCCGTATTTGTCCAATGCTACGAGCAGCTTATCGAGGGGAGCGCCGCCCATACTTTCCGTCGCTCCGACCCCATGCCGCAGTTCGTCGGGAAGCGCTTCCCAGCCGCCGCTCGCTTCGGCAAGCTGTTGCATGCTTTCGGACAACCCGGTTCCGCCGTCCTGTTCGCCTCGCCGCAGCGATTCCGCGCGATCGAGGGCCTTTTCCATTGCGTCCGCAACCGCGTCCAACCGTTCCGCCCGCGCCGCGTCCAGCCGTTCGGGCAACGATGACAGCGCTTCCATCGCCGCTTCCGGTTGCGTTTCGGCCAAACGTCGCACTTCGGCAATCTGCCGCCGCAGAACTTCGGCCTCGGCAGCCGACAACGCCTCAGCCTCCTCCGAGACGGCGACTTCCTCGGCCAACCGGTCCAAAACCGGATCCACCGCCGCGCGGGCGCGCCCCGGTTTTGTATGCATGGGCGGCACCATCAGGCTGGCAACGGCGAAAAGGAGCGGCAGCGGCAGTCGTTTCAGGAACGGCCGCAGGCTCACCGACGGCACGACCCGCGCCACCGCCGCCTCGCCCGCCAGAATCCGTCCGCCGGCGCGGTTATGCAAATCGAGCCACGCCAGCGCATAGTCAGGCGTAAAGCGCCGCTGCCGCGCGAATCGCGCGACCGTTGTGGCAATCCAGGCCGCCGCGAGTGCCGCGCAGCCGATACCCACGCCTGTTCCCGCCAGAACCGGCACCGCCTTCCCCTGCAACAGACACGCCCTCACGCCATACAGGCATGGGGGCGTGGTGACCGCCAGGCAATCCAAAAACAACGCCCTGTTAAAGGAAGCGGTACGCATACGGGAATCCAATCGGGTCGAGATGCGTGAACTTTCGAATACCGCTAGAGAACGACAGGCACGCCGTTGTCCCGCAGGAATTCCTTGACCTGACGCACGGTAAAGGTGCCGAAATGGAACACGGAAGCGGCCAGGAGCACCTCGGCTCCGCCTTCCCGCACCGCGGCGAGGAAATGTTCCAGCGCTCCGGCCCCGCCAGAGGCGATAATGGGAATGCCGGTCGCATCGGCCAGTTGCCGCAACCCTTCGATATCATACCCTTCGCGGCTGCCGTCGGCGGTTTTGCTGGTCGCGAGGATGGCGCTGACGCCGATGTCCCGCATGGAGACGCCGAACTCAACCGCATCGGCTCCGGTACGGGTGCAGCCGCCGTCGACGAGAATTTCCCGCCGCGACGGCAGGCTGTCGTTCACATCCGTATCCACGGCCACCGCGACGCGGTTGCCGCCGAAAAGCTTGACCGCTTCCTTGATGAACTGCGGGTCGCGGAAAGCGGCGGACGAGATAGAGACTTTCGACGCGCCGCAGTCAAACGCCTTGGCGACGTCGCCGGTGTTGCGAATGCCGCCGCCGACGGTGACGGGGATTTCGACCGCCGAAGTGACCGCGGTCAGCGTTTCCCAGATCGGGATGCGCTTTTCCACGGTTGCGGTGATGTCGAGGAAGGCCAGTTCGTCCGCGCCGCCCTGCGCATAAGCGACGGCGGCTTCGACCGGGTCGGCCGCGTCCTTCAAATCGACGAACCGAACCCCCTTGACCACCCTGCCGTTCATAATGTTCAGGCAGGGCATGATGCGTACTGGTTTCATGTGGTATCCTTTTTCTTCTACCCGCGCGCCTTGAGCGTTCCGCGCAGCAACGATCCCACCCGCTCGGTCTCGACCAGGAACGCGTCGTGGCCGTACTGGCTGAGAATGTCGATATAGGTGACCGGTTTGGCCGTGCGGCAGATGGCGTGAACCAATTCCTGGCATCCGTCCGGCGTATACAGCCAGTCGGAGGAAAAACTCGCCACCAGCGTTTCCGCCGTGATGCGCCGTACCGCCTCGACCAAATCCCCCCCGCCCCACCGCGCCGCCGCGTCGTAGTAGTCCATGGCACGAAGGATGTACAAATACGAATTGGCGTCGAATCGTTCGACAAAAACCTTGCCCTGGTGGTTCAGGTAGCTTTCGACCGCGAACTCGATTTCAAAGCCGAAGTCCGGGTTCTCCTTCGACTCGTCCTGGAGCCTGCGGCCGAACTTGGCGTCCAGCCCCTCCTCGGAAAGATAGGTGATGTGCGCCAGCATCCGCGCGGCCGCGAGCCCGTGATCGGGATTGGCGTCACTGTAGTAATGCCCGTCCCGGAAGTTGGGGTCGTTCATGATGGAATACCGCGCCACCGCATTGAACGCAACCCCCTGCGTCGACAGCCTGGGCGCTGCGGCGAGAATGATGGCCTTGCGCACCCTTTCGGGATACGCGAGCGCCCATTCGAGCGCCTGCTGCCCCCCGAGCGAGCCGCCGATGACGGCGTACAGGTCGCCAATTCCCAGCGCGTCGAGAAGAAGCGCCTGCAGCCGCACCCAATCCTCCACCACCACCGGGAATGTCAACCCGTAGGGCCGGCCCGTTTCCGGATTGAGGCTCGCCGGGCCGGTGGTGCCGTAGCAACTGCCGAGGACGTTGGAACAAATGACGAAAAACCGCGAGGTATCGATGGGTTTGCCCGGACCAATCATCGAATCCCACCAGCCAGGTTTTTTGGTGCGGTAGCCGCGAGGCGGCGTATAGCCGTCCTTCATGGGCCTGAAACGGCCGGAAGCGGTGCGGCGCGTCGCCGAAACATCCCAGCCGGCGGCGTGAGCGTCGCCGGAAAGGGCGTGGCAGATGAGGATGGCGTTGTCCCGCGCGGGCGACAGTTCGCCGTAGGTCTCATACTCGACCACGACGTCCGACAACGACTCCCCCACCTCCAGGGTAAACGGCTTTTCCGGCGTGGCGAGACGAATGCGCCCGGGCGTGACCCACCCGACCGAATTCGGACTGTCCGGCTCGTCGACCGGCTTGCTGCTGCGCTTGTTCATTGCCTGCTCCAAAAAATAACACCCGCTCGCTTCGCCGGCGGGTGCTTCAGACAACCAGTCATTCTAAGGAATTCCGCGCCTGGAGCAAGGAAAACCGTCTGCGTCCCGCCTGTTAGAAATACTTGGCCGCCGCGCCCCGGAGGCAGTTGCGGACGTCGCGGGCCGATGACAGGTTCATGACGCTGTCGGCGACCTTGCGGGCCGATTCGAGCGACGAACTGCGGATAGTCTTCTTGACCTCCGGTATCTGGGGCGGGCTGACCGAGAAATTCCGCAGCCCGAGGCCGAGAAGGAACAGGACGAAAATGGGATCGCCCGCCATCTCGCCGCACATGCTAACCGGTACGTTCCCCGCCTGGGCGGCTTCGATGATGAACTTCAGCGTCCGCAAAACCGACGGATGCTCGGGCCGATACAGCGGCGCGACCTGCTCATTGGTCCTGTCTACCGCCAGGAGGTATTGGATAAGGTCGTTGGTGCCGATGGAGAAGAAGTCGGAGATGTCGCAGAACTGGTCCAGCGTGAGCGCGACCGACGGCACCTCGACCATGATGCCGATTTTCATATCGGCGTCGAACGGGATGCCTTCGTCCGACAGGCGCTCCTGCACCGACCGGACGAGGCGAACGACCTTCTGCACTTCGTCGCGGGAACTGATCATCGGGATCAGCATCTTCACTTCGCCCAGGGCCGAGGCGCGGCAGATGGCGCGAATCTGATTCCGGAACAGGTCGGGGTTGGCAAAACAATAGCGGATGGCGCGGCAGCCGAGGCCGGGATTGCGTTCAATCGCGAAGTTCTCGCCGTCCTGCAGGTGGAACGCCTTGTCATATCCCAGGTCGAGGGTGCGGATAGTGACGGGACGGCCGGCGCACGCCTTGACGACGCGGGAATAGGCGTTGAAGTGGGTCTCTTCGTCCGGCTCGCCCTTGTTGTCGATATAGATGAACTCTGTCCGGTACAACCCGACTCCGTCGGCGGAACTGCGGATGATGGAATCCGTCTCCTGCGGAAATTCAATATTGCCCTGCACATACACCCGGCAACCATCCAGGGTGACGGCGGGCCTCCCGGCTTCGGACAGGAGTTCTGCCCCAAAGCAGTGGAAATCGGCGCGGATTTTCTCATAGGCGGCGCGGGTGGATTCCTGCGGCGAAATGATCAGCAGGCCGCGGCTGCCGTCGAGGATGACTTCGGTGCCGGATTGGATGATGTCGGAGATATTGCCCAGGCCGACGACGGCGGGAATTTCCCGCGCGCGCGCCACGATGGCGGTATGGCCGGTAGTGCCCCCGATATCGGTGGCAAAGCCGAGGATATGCTCGCGGTCCATGTCGGCGGTCTGGGAAGGGGTGAGGTCGTGGGCGATGATGATGACCTCCCGCCCCAGCGAATGCAACTCTTCGTATTGCCGTCCGAGAATGGCACGGAGGAGCCGGCGCTCGATATCCTGCATATCGTTGATGCGCGGGCTGAGGAACGATTTGCCTTTGAGGCCGCGCACATATTCGCCGATGGTGCATTGGACCGCGTATTCGGCGGTCATGCGGTTGCGTTGGATGCGCCGCAGCACTTCCGAATTGAGGGACGGATCGGAGAGGATAAGGATGTGGGCGTCAAAAATAGGTCCAACGTCTTGCCGAGCATCGGCTTGCACGGAACTCTTCAGCTTGCTGATTTCGGCCTGGGCCTTTGCGACAGCCTGCTGAAAGCGATCGACCTCCGCTGGAACCAGTTCTTCGTCAGACAGGTACGAGGGCGGCAGCTTCGACTCGACCGATCCCAAGACGTAGGCAGGTCCGATGGCCACGCCTTGGGAGACCGGTATTCCTCTGATTATTGTTTCCATTCGATCAACCTGTCTACCAACCGGCCTCGTTCGGGACCCCTCCTGAGTGCGCTATTTTAGTATCTGGGCGAATAAAGTCTAGTTTAATCTGGCCTAAAATAAGAGGCTTTCCGCGAAATGGTACGGATAAGGGGACCGGCCGCACCGGTCTGGGAGGCAATGTGCGGCCCAAAGTCCCCGACACAGCCCCTACCACCCCACACAGGCAGGGAAATTAATAATTTTCCCTGCCGAATGAGGACAATGTCATCACAAGGCATGACCAAGTCTTACCCATTCGGAATGATAAGCGGCAGAAATCAAGCGGTAAATGCGGTGGTATTTTTCGATATCCATCGTGTCACCGACCAAATGCCTCGGGGATAATCGCGAAAAAAATCGAAGAAAAAGCCCGAATCATCCTTGACAATCCTGACGGTATGCAGTATATAAGACGCACCGCTGAGGAGCGCTCAGTTCTCCTTGGCAGGGAGATATTGCCATATCGCGGGGTGGAGCAGTCTGGTAGCTCGTCGGGCTCATAACCCGGAGGCCGCAGGTTCAAATCCTGCCCCCGCTACCAATACTATCAAGGGGTTACGAGAACGCTCTCGTAACCCCTTTTGCGTTTTCTAACCTATTTCTAACCATGTGGTGGAAAACTCTTCCTCCGCTTGTTCCTGAAACACAGCCCGTCGGCCGGAAGTTCTTTCCTCGATTCACTACCGCCGCTACCGCGTTTGACGACCTTATAAGGATTGCCCATGCCCGAAACCGGCCAGCGAAAATTATTCGAAGAATCGAGACCAGATAATGATTCTTTCCAACAGAGACCCAAGGCAAGCAATCGGGAGAGTCTCCGAGAAAAAGAGCCGGTCCTGGTGAGCCTTTGTTTCTTGGGAGTCCCCTGCCGCTGGCACGGCAGACGGGCGAAGCGCCGCGATACCCTGCTCGCCAAGCTTAAAGAAAAGTACACCATTGTCCCGGTCTGCCCCGAACAATTGGGCGGCATGCCAACGCCCCGCACCAGCGAGACGCTCCGAGGCGGCACCGGCGCGCAGGTACTGGACGAAGGCTGGAAACTCCTTGCTCCGGAAACCGGCGAAGACGTGACGGAGTTCCACGTCAGAGGCTCCTCCATCACCCTGGATATTGCTCAAGAGGTCGGAGCGAAACGGGCCTACCTTAAGGGCGGCTCGCCAAGCTGCGACAAGGACGGTGTAACGGGCGAAGTATTGCGGCGCGGCGGAATCGAGGTTTTCCGTGTCGGCTAGGAAAACACCGGAAATGATACATCCCCAATGAGAATCGGTGACAGAAATAAAAAAGTTGAATAGCGCTTCATACAGGGTATACTAAATGAGCAACCGCTGGTAGTACCAGCGGACCATCACAGTCTCGTTCCGGCCATCGTATTTTATTCAATACGCACGGCCTCTTTCGTCTACTTGGCTACCCCTATTAAGTATCTCTCGCACAACGGTACTGCCGCAGCGCTTGCGTCGTCTACGGGATGTTCCTGAAAACGGTTCCATTACCGCTTGCACCCGTGACACTTTTCGAATCCGTTACCGTCTCTTACCAAGGAGGATTTATGCCCGCGCTGACCGTATGTTTCACGGATACCGACCAGGATCTGACGCCTGTGGACGCTGTTTTACGGGAAAACGGCATCGAATATGTGGTCCGCCAGTGCAAAACGCCGGCCGACCTTGTGCTGAATTGTCAGGGTTTCGAAGTGCTCGTGAATCAATATACGCCATTGACCGAAGAGGCGTTCGCCGGACTCAAGGACCTCAAGGTTGTCGTCCGGTATGGGGTGGGCGTCGACCATATCGATATCCCGGCCGCTACCCGCCATGGCGTTACTATTTGTAACGTTCCTGACGGCTGCACCAACGAAGTCGCCGATCACGGCGCCGCCATGCTCCTCGCCCTGGCACGGAAGATTGTCCTTCTCAATCAGAAAGCCCGCCAGGGAAAGTCCTCCTTTCGGGACGCAATCCCGCTCTTCCGCCTGAATACCTGCACGCTGGGGCTCATCGGGGTCGGCCGAATCGGGATCGCTCTGGCCACCCGCATGCGCGGATTCGGCATGCGGTTCCTCGGTTTTGACGAATACGCGCGGCAAAAAAACACCAGCCCCGACTTTATCGAATTGACCGATATGGAACGGGTTCTCGCCGAGTCGGATTTCATTTCCATCCACTGCCCGCTCGACGGCAACCGCGACCTTATCGGTGCGGCGGAATTGGCCAGGATGAAGAAGACGGCCTGTATTATCAACGTGGCCCGAGGCGGCATCATTAACGAAGACGCGCTCTATAAAGCGCTGAAAACGGGTGCTATCGCCGCAGCCGCCCTTGATGTGTCGGTTGTCGAACCCCTGCCGGCCGATTCGAAATTATTGACCCTCGACAACTTCATCTATACTCCGCACATGGCCTACTATTCAGTCAGCGCGGCCGCCGATATCGGCATCAAGGCAGCGGAGGAGGTAGTCCGTTATGCCAAAGGGGGAGCCCTTGCGCTGTGCCTTGAATCAGGAACGTTAACCGCCTTCCACCCTTCGTGCGTGGCGACGGGGCGGAATGGCGCTGGTCGGGAAAGGGGCTGATTATGGAATCGGTGATCGGCATACTTCTGCTGGTGTCGTACATCGTGTTCGCAATCTATGCGGCGCGAGGCGGCAATCTGATATTAGGCTTCTTTGTCATGGCTGTTCTCTGGTCGGGGTTGGGCGCGCTGGCCGGGGTCACCACCTGGAAAAACGTGAATGTCGACTTCTTCCAGGGCGGACCGGCCAATTGGGGCGGAACCGCGATAATCATCATTTTCGGCAGTTGGTTCGGGAGAATTATGGTCGACACCAACATCGCCGGCACCATCATCCGCAAAGCTGTCGAACTCGGCGGCGACAAACCCGGTTTCACCTGTATGTTGGTCAGCCTGGTGGTCGGCATTATCTTTACCACATCCTACGGGGCGGGAGCCGTCGTCTCCATCGGTGTCATCGCCTTCCCCATCCTGCTGTCTCTGGGCATTTCTAAAAGCCTCGCCATATCGAGCTTCATGATGGCGGTGGGGTCGGGCATGTACATCAACATGGGCATGTTCTCGCAGGTTAAAGCCATTATCGGCGGCTTTACCAATGACGCCGGCTGGCGCTATTTTTCCTTCATCGCCATGGGCGTCCAGCTTGTCCTGTGCTTCCTGATGGTGTTTATCTACTCCCGCAAGACCGAATCAGTCCACGGCTGGGCCGCGCCGCAGGGCTTTACCGATGGCGGCGACCGCAACGTCACCTGGCCCGCCCTGATCACGCCCGTCATCCCGGTCATCGTCGCCGTCGCGTTCAATTGGCAGTACATCCCCTCCATCCTCCTGGCCGTCATCTGGGGCCTGGCCTTCACCGGCAATCTCAAGAGCTGGACCCGGCTGGGGACGCTGGTGCAGAAGACCTTCAACGACGGCGTTGCCGATCTTGGTTTGGTCTTCGGCTTCGTCCTTATCTTGCAGATGTTCATCCGCTCCACCAGCACCTGCGCCCAATTGCTCGCGCCCATCCTCCAGCCGGTGCTGCCCGAAAACGTCGGGCTGCTTTTCATCGTCTTCGGCGTGTTGTGCGTCCTCGCCCTGTTCCGCGGCCCGCTCACCCTCTGGGGGTCGGGCGTCGCCACCGTCGCGCTGCTGGAAGCGTCCGGTCTGTACGTGGCCAACGTCATTTTTCCGCTGTTCTATATTCCGTCCACATCCATCACCGCGTCCATCTGCCCCACCCAATCATGGAACTCGTGGGCGGTGGGTTATGTGAAGATCGGCGTCAAGGATTACCTCAAAGTGGTGCTGCCTTTCGCCTGGCTCACCTGCGTCGCGCTCTCCATCATCGCCTACCTTATCTTTGCGTGATTGACGCACCGGAAACGGTCCGGAAAAATGCGCTCCTCGTGGGGCGACCTTTCCGGACCGTATCCTGGGAGCCATCGGCCTGCGGCATTATTCGTCTGTCAATTTCCGAAAGGGTACGGTTATGGGAAATAGGCTGGTCAGGATGGGTATCGATGTCGGCGGCACCCACACCAAAGCGGTCGCCATCGACAACGCCGCCCACGACATAATCGGCCAGGCCATCGTCATGACCAGTCATGATCATGAAATGGGCGTGGCGGCGGGCGTCATCGCCTGTTTCGAGCAGTGCCTCTCGGAAAACAATATCCAACCGGAGGACGTTATTTTCATCGCCCACAGCACCACCCAGGCGACGAACGCCCTCCTCGAAGGCGATGTGGCGACGGTGGGAATTATCGGCATGGGCAAGGGCCTTTTGGAAGGCTTTCTGGCAAAGCGCCAATCGCGCATCGGCGACATTCCTCTCGGGACCGGCAAGGCCATTCACACCAGCCACCGGTTTCTCAAGCTCAAGGAAGTCAACAAGCAGACGGTGGAAGCGGCGATCAGGGAACTGGAAGGCGAAGGCGCCAGCGTCATCGTCGCCTCCAAGGCCTTCGGCGTGGACAGCATCAACGAGGAGGAGCTGGTAAAGGACGTGGCCGACAGCCACGGTATGATGGTCAGCGTCGCCTCCGACATCAGCAAGCTCTACGGTCTCACCCGGCGCACCCGCACCGCAGCCATCAACGGCAGTATCCTGCCCAAGATGATGAACACCGCCAACAGCACGGAAATGAGCGTCAGAAAGGCGGGCATATCCGTGCCCCTCATGATCATGCGCGGCGACGGCGGCGTTATGGACATTTCCGAAATGAAAAAACGACCCGTCCTCACCATGCTTTCCGGCCCGGCCGCCAGCGTGGTTGGGGCGCTCATGTTCCTGCGCGCCTCAAACGGCATTTACTTTGAAGTCGGCGGCACCAGCGTCAACATCGGCGTCATCAAGAATGGCCGCCCTGCCGTCGAGTACTCTATCGTCGGCGGGCATCGGACCTATATCAACTCTCTGGACGTCCGCGTTCTCGGCGTGGCGGGCGGCAGCTTCACCCGCGCCGCCGACAATCGGCTGGTCGACGTCGGCCCTCGCAGCGCCCACATCGCCGGCCTGCCCTACGCGGTGTACACGCCGCCGGAAGAAATTGAGGATCCGCAGTTGGAGTTTTTCGCGCCCAAGCCGGGCGATCCGGCGGACTACGTCGCCGTGCGGCTTAAGAACGGCAAGCGAGTCGCAATCACCAACAGTTGCGCCGCCAATGTCCTCGGCCTGGTGGGGGAAAACGATTATTCGCGCGGCAATATCGAGTCGGCTCGTAAGACAATGAAGCCACTGGCCGATTACTGCAGCATCTCCGTCGAGGAACTCGCCGATCAAATCCTCCACAAGGCCTACGAAAAGATCGAACCCGTCATCCTCGAATTCGCGGAAAAGTATCGCATCGAACGCGATCAAATATCCCTGGTGGGCGTGGGCGGCGGCGCGGCGGCGCTTATCCCGTATTGTTCCCAAAAGATGCATCTCGATTACAGCATTCCGCAATATGCCGAGGTTATCTCGTCCATTGGCGTCGCTCTGGCGATGATCCGCGACATGGTCGAACGCGTTATCCCCAATCCGACCACCGAGGACATCAGCGCCATCAAGCGGGAAGCGTCCTACCTCGCCATCAAGAACGGCGCGGTGCCGGATTCCATCGAGGTCCAGGTGGAGATCGACGCGCAGACCTCCAAGGTTACTGCCATCGCGCTCGGTTCGATGGAGGTCCAGACAACCGACCTGCGCAAGGAATGCGGCGAGGAGGAAGCAAGGGAGTTGGCGGCGAAGTCGATGAACCAGCCGCCCGAAAACCTCGAATTGGTGACGAAAAATGACCTGTTCTATGTTTTCGAAGCAGACGTCAAGGGCCGGCGCGGCATTCGCCTGGTGGACAGGAAGGGCTTTGTCCGCATTCAGCGCGGCGACGGCAAGGCAGTCACCTGCGTTGTCGAAAACTGGGAGGATGTGGTCGCCACACTCTGGCAGGAGATGATCACCTATAAAAACGAAATGGTCCGCACCCCTGACCTTTACATGTGCATCGGCGGGAAGGTGCTCGACTACGCCGGGTGCGTCAGTCTGGAACAGCTGAAGATCGTGATGCGCTCCGAATTCACCGGAGTCGATCCCCGGGAGTCTATCATCCCGGTCGGCGCGAAAATGGACAATTTGTAACCAAGCGCCGCTGCGCGCCGGAGGAGGCTGGGAGATATGCTGGCGGATATGGTAAGAACGCTTCTTGCCCTCCCGGATGCCGTCTGGTGCGACTACGCGTTTCGCCGGGACACTTTTGGCTACAAGGTCGCACCGGACGAGCGCATCGCCCTGGCTGAAAAAGCCGGGTCGGAAGCGGCGTCGCTGGCGGATAAGATTACGGCCAGCCACCCGCAGGCCGATATGCGGCAGATTGCCGCCGCGCTCCAGATAACGGTGGAGGCGACCGATGAAGGCGGCGGTGATTTGTTCGCCTGTTATCGCGAACCAGATACTATCCGCATCTTTACTCACATGGTCGAACCGGCGCAACGACTGCTGGCAGGCGACGACATGCCGGACGTCCTGCGGCAGGTCGATCTGGTCGATATCCTGTTGGCGCACGAATTATTCCACGTGGTGGAGATGCGCCATGGCGCCACCGTGGGCAAGACGACGCGGATAACCACCTTCTCACTCGGGCCGTTCGTCCGCCGGGCGCGTCTCAAATGCCTGAGCGAGATCGGGGCAATGGCTTTCAGCCGTCGCCTGGCCGGGTTGCCGTTTACTCCGTATCTTCTCGATGTGGTCATCCTTTATTCTCTCAACAAGCGCAAGGGCAAGAATCTGTTCGACTCCATCGTAGAGATGGGAAAACCGCAAGAAAGCACCTGACCATGCACAATTCGCTTGTATTGACGATAAGCACCGTTCTTATCCTCAGCTCCATCCTCGTGCCGGTCTACTTGCTCCTCACTCGACGCCCCAAACCGCGTCCCGAAAGATTACTCGTGCTGCGGGAGACCTATCTGACGACGGTGCTCGCCCTCTCCGGCTACGCCCTCGCCATCGCCCTCCTCGTCGCCCGGTACATCAACCCGTCTCTTGTGGGCGACGATGACGGCGCTGCGTGGTACTTTGTTTTCCTCTGCGGCGCCAGTGCCGTTTTCAGCGGGCTCATGCTTCTCAATCAGTTCCTTCGTTCCGTCATCGTCTACCCCGATTCCCTCCTTGTCACCTCGCTGTGGGGAGAACAACTTGGCCTGCGCTGGGACGAGGTCGACGAGGTACGGGTCAACGCCCAGAACCGTCTGATACTTAAGGCCGCCGACGGCAGAAGCGCTACCATCGGCGGCAACCGCAAGACCTACCGCGAGTTCATCCGTATCGCTGCGGAAAAAATACCGCCCGAAAGCGGTGAGGACATTCTGGAAGGACTCTGTCGATGTGAGCGCATTCGGTCGTAAGTATTTTGCCGTCCTCCCTCCGACGCGGCCGATTCTCCACTGGAATGCCGCGCCAACCGCATACCCCGAAAATCCCTCCCACCGCGCGGAATATCGCACCCGCGAGAGTAAAATTAATCACCAGGATGGATTGGCCATACGATTCTGGGTATAATC
>JAJQBO010000012.1 GCA_021203245.1 Planctomycetaceae bacterium | reverse complement strand
CCCCGAACCCGCCCCCGCGCCGGCGGCGCTTCATCCTGCCGTCTCTGGTCGCGAGGACGACCGGCCCGCCGCCGCGTCTCCCGACGGCCCTCGGCGAAGGACGCCCAGGCAGGCGTGAACCCGAGGTGGTCGCCGTCTCTCGAGCAACGGGTTGATCCGGTACGTGTTCCGGCTTCGACCCGCCCCAAGCTCTTTGACACGATAATCGTTCACACGGCGGAACGCCCCCGCCCCGCCGCCGCAGACGGCGAAAGAAAAAGCGGCCAGCCACAAAGGGCCGGCCGCGGGTGCGTATCGTGATCTGCCGTGCGTCTTACTGTTTTTCCCTGTCCAGCAGGGCCTGGAAGCGCACGTTGGCTTGGTCGGCGCGCTGTTTGACGGTCGCGTCGTCGCGGCCTTCGATAGCGGCGGTGACGACTTCGCCGATAATGTCGCGGGCCTGGCTGACGGCGGCGAGGAGCGGCCTGTCGTACGGCACGCCGTTGGTGGAGGCGGCCACGGCCTTGACCCATTCGGGGTGGAATTTGGCCGTGCCTTCCGGCGTCTCCCAGACCGATTGGCGCGGGCACTGGTTAAGGCCGGTGCCCTGCATGTAGGTGATGCCTTTTTTGTTGGTCATGAATTCGACAAACTGCCAGGCGGCGTCCTTGTTTTGCGAGCCGCTGTAGATGCCGAGCGCCCATTGCGAGATGTTGTACATCTTCGCGCCGGCCGGGCCGGCGGGAAAGACGGCGACGCCGGTCTTGTCGGCGACGGTGCTCTTGGCCGGGTCGAGCACGTTCGAGGACAGGCTCGACGCGTCAATCCAGAACGCGGCCTTGCCCTGGGCGAAGATGGCGGCGGCCTGCGGCCACGACATGTTCAATGCGCCTTCCGGCCCGTAGTTGTGCAGGAGGTCGCCGTACATTTTCATGGCGGCAAGGGCTTCCGGGGTATTGATGGTGGCGTTCATGTCGTTGTCGAAAAAGTCGCCGCCGTAGGAGAACAGGAAGCTGGAGAACTGGGTGACGAGGGGGCTGCGTTGCCCGCGCAGGGCGACGCCGGTGATGTCGTTGGCGCGGTCCGTGACCTTGCCGACGACGTCGTAGAGTTCCTCCATCGTGGTGGGGACCTTGAGGCCCTTGGCCTCGAGGAGATCCTTGCGGTAGTACATGACATGGCATTCGTTGACGGTGGGGATGGCGACGACGAAGCCGTCGAAGGTCACGGCGTCATGGGCGGATTGGGAGAAATCGTCCCAGTCATAATCGGCGGTGGCCTTGATGTAGGGGGCGAGGTCGGCGTACCAGCCGTTCCGGTACATGACGCGGGCGTCCTGCGGCGGGCGGGTGGAGAAGACGTCGACGGACGAGCCGCCGGCGGCGAATTCGGTGGTCAGCTTTTGTCCGAGCTGGTCTTCGCCGTACATTTCCAGGTTGACCTTGATGCCGGTTTCTTTCTCGAACTCGGGAATCATATCCCTGATGGCTTCGACATAGGGATGGTTGACGCCGACGACGCGCAGGGTGGTTCCGGCGAGAGCCGGCGCGGCCAGGATGCAGAAGGCGACAAGCAGGACAGCCACGATTTTCTTCATACCATTCTCCTTATCCGTAGGGTTGTTCGCGGGCAGGACCTGCCGCGCGTGAAACGGTGCCGCCTCACCCGGAAGTTCTGCGTTGTCAGAAGGTGCGAGCGCGTAGGGATTGGTCTGAAGGTCGAGTGCAAAAGAGGTCTGACAACTTCAGGATACAGTATCCGCGCTGTAGCGGTTTTCGTCAATTGGAATTTCCAAAGGGCTGGGAGTACGCTGGGTGGCTGGCCCCGCCACATGAGGTCGCGCTTAGCGATAGGACCACTGACGAAATAGCTCTGCCGGACAAGCAGCCGGAATCGTCAGAAGGTGAAGCGACAGGACGGGCGAAAACGTGATACGTGCGTCGATTAAGCCGAAAAGCGCGGAGGAAGGTTACCACTCAATTTAGAATGCTATAAAAGAACCTCAGGTCTGCACACCCGAGGTTCCGTCGGTAATAAAAATTTGGCGGAGAGAGAGGGATTCTAATTTAACCTTATCCCTATCAATGCCAAGCCATTAATAAAAGCAATCTGTTACAATACCCACAATAATACCCATATATACGATGACTGATGGCGGCACCTTTGGGACCAACTGACCACGCTACGAACCAACGCAAAAAAACAACAATAAATGGAGTAGCGCCGGTTTTATCCAAAACGTTTATGGTAATGCTGGCGTATCCTCATTACGCGCCGAAGTCGCAACCGGTCGGCGGTGAGTGGCGAAAGCGGCTTCGCCGCGTCGACACACTTGCCAAGCCAGCATTTTTGGGATGGCAATTGCCGCATCATCGCATTAAAACCGAGGCTGCTGAATGCTGCATCATTCGCACCCCACTGTTAGCCCAAATCCACCTCTCGTAGAGTGTCCCTGTCGCACTTACAGCGCAAACAATAAAGTCGGACTGGCCGCAAGTTCCCCTCTCCCATGCGTGACAAAATGATGAACGCCATGAAAAAGGTCTGCTTGATCACCTTTAAGGGGCAGAAATACGTTCATAAGCCGACGCGACGCAAATAATCTGACTATACGTAATGGTACCGCTTCCGCATGAAGATGAAAAGGGATACGGTGACAAAAAGCGCGAGAAATTCCGCTGTGGATACTGATAGCCAGACGCCATCGATTCCCCAAAAAACCGGCAGAGTAAAAATCACCAGTGTTTGGAATAGGAGCGTTCTAGAGAACGAAATAATCGCGGAAATCAGCCCGTTATTGAGCGCGGTGAAAAAGGCCGATCCGAAGATGTTGAAACCGCAAATCAGGAACGACAAAGAATAGAGTAAAAATGCGCGGCGACTTAGTTCGAACAGGGCCGCGTCGTACCTGACGTAAATCCATGCGATAGGACCGGCCAGCGCCACGGCAAGCAACGTAATACCGATCGAGGACACCCCCACTACCTTTAGACTTTTCCGGAAAATATTTTTCAATTCCGGACTGTTTTTTGCGCCGTGGTTATAGCCTATCACCGGTGCTATTCCTAACGAGTACCCGAGGAATACGGCAAAGAAAATGTAGTACACGTACATTATGACACCGTATGCGGCGACACCGTCCTCTCCAGCGAGGCGTATGAGCTGTAAATTATACAGTACGCTGACAAAAGACGAGGATATCGTCGTCATCAGTTCGGATATGCCGTTTGTGCAAACCTTGAGGATGGCCCGGAACGGGAAAACCGGACGAATAATGCGGAGGAGACTGTCGTTCTCACGGGCGTAATAAACGAGGGGGACGACGGCTGCAATTACCTGCCCGATGACCGTCGAAATCGCCGCTCCTGCCAGTCCCCAGCCCAAAACAATAATGAAGAGAGCGTTCAAAAGAATATCGACCGACCCCGCAGTAGCGGTAACTGCCAGCCCAAACTTTGGCTTTTCTGCAACGGGGCTATACTTTGAAACACCAGTTGCAGCATGAAAGCAGTCTGGAGGGGAATCATTATCCGGCCGTACACCACGCAGTAGTAGAGAAGATCGCCGGTCGCGCCCATGAGAACGGCTACCGGGCGGAGAAGCCACAAGCCGATTATGGTAAGGACGACGCCGAGGAAAATCGTCAGGTAGACCAGCATGGAGAAAAGTCGGTTCGCTTCTTCCCGTTTTCCCTCGCCCAGCGTTTTGGAGACCAACGCCGCGCCGCCCGCGCCGATCATCGTACCCACGGCCCCCATTCCCATGAGTAGCGGGACGATTAGATTAATTGCCGCGAATGGAGTTTTTCCAACATAGTTCGAAACGAACAAGCCGTCCATGACGCCATAAATCGAGACGAAAATCATCATGACGATAGAAGGTAAAACAAACCGGATTAACCGGCCGTATGTGAAGTGATCCGAAAGTTGTATTCGCATTATGATCCTATAGGCTTTTGTGGTGTTTCCGGCTTTGGGTAGACTATGACCCGCGCCATCTGACATTGTAGAATCGAACGCGTGCAACCATAGCCGTTAAAAATATCATAATCCCAACTAAGCCGCAGAAGTGTTTACTCACTCTTATGGCGCTCACCAAAATACTTTTTTCGATGCCCAAGTAACAATGCGATAGATAACAGCGCACCGGCTCCATCGGCCAGCGGCGTAGCAAGCCATACGCCGTTTAAAGCCTTTGAAAAAAATTCGTGAACACGGCACGATTTTCGGTATAAGTTGATGACATAGGAGGGACTTGTCATGACTTATCCGTTAGAGCTTCGCAAACGTGTTCTGGCCAAGCATGAAGAAGGTCTCACGCAAGGCGAAATTGCCGAAGAACTGGCGGTTAGTAAGGGCTGGGTAAACAAGGTCCTGCACTGTTAGGACACCTACGGTAAACTCTTCCCGCCACGCAAGAAAACAGTCCGGCCTTCCAAGCTGACCCGAACAGGACCGGGAACTACTGCGCACATGGGTAAATGAAAACCCGAATTTAACCCTAGTACATCGTCAAACATCTAAGCGTGGGTATGCTTTTCTCATTTTCGTCCGC
>JAJQBO010000243.1 GCA_021203245.1 Planctomycetaceae bacterium | reverse complement strand
CATTGATAACTACAACTTCAACCGTATGACTTGATAACGGGATAGACTCTAAGGGACCGCATGCAGACCGAACTCGACAGCCCCGTCGTCGCCGGCAGGCACAGCTTCGCCGCCCGCGACCGCGTCCTCCTCTACCTCACCGGCCTCGACCTGGGCGACCTGCTCAGCCTCGAACTGGCGGGCGAATGCCTGCGCCGCGCCGGGCCGGACGCCGATGCCGCCGCCGCCATGGCGGTGCTCCACGACATGCTCCACGAACGCGGCGTCGGCCGCCATGCGCCGTCGGCACGGCTGCACAGCTATCCACGGATGAACCGAAAGGTTATGGTGTCGAAAAAAATGTCCGGCTTCAGCCTGGTCGGGTCGGCGCGCAGACTGGCGGCGCGGGTCATCGGCGGCGGGAAGCGGGGGGCATAGCCGTGGCCGATACCCCGGAATCGGCCGGCCGCCGCCGCCGCATCGCGCTCCTGGCCCTCACCATCGTTCCCTCGCTGGCGGCGGCCATGTACCACATCCTGCCGGCGCGGGACGGGCATCTCCTGAATATCCTGATCGCCCTCCTTTTCGCCACCCTGTTCGCGTGGGTGTCGATGGGGTTCTGGAGCGCGCTCGCCGGGCTGTTCACCATGCTGTTTCGCTACGACCGCTTTGTCGTGACCGCGTCCTTGCCGAAGGGCGGCCCGCTCGCGCCCGAGGCGCGCGCCGCCATCCTCTTCCCGCTGTACAACGAGGACATCACCCGCGTCATCGAAGGCGTGCGCGTGGTGTGGCGCTCGCTCGCCGCCGCCGGCGCGCGGGACAATTTCGACATCTTCATCCTGTCCGATTCCACCAGCCCCGACGCCTGGGTGAACGAGGAGGAAGCCTGGCACGCCCTGTGCCGCGAGGAAGACGGCTTCGACCACATTTTCTACCGCCACCGCAAGATCAACCGCAAAGGGAAGAGCGGCAACGTCGCCGACTTCTGCCGGCGCTGGGGGGCGAACTACCCCTACATGATCGTCTTCGACGCCGACAGCCTCATGTCGGGCGACACGCTCGTGCGCATGGTCCAGGCGATGGAAGCCAGGCCCGATATCGGCATCCTCCAGACGACGCCGAAATCCATCAACAGCCGATCCCTCATCGCCCGCATCCAGCAGTTCTCGAACCACCTCTATGGCCCGGTGTTTGCCGCCGGATTGCACTATTGGCAACTCGCCGACGCCCAGTATTGGGGCCATAACGCCATTATCCGCACCGAACCGTTTATCCGCCACTGCCACCTGCCCGTCCTTGACGGGCCCAAACCGCTCGGCGGCCCCATCCTCAGCCACGACTTTGTCGAAGCCGCCCTCATGCGGCGGGCCGGGTATGGCGTGTGGCTGGCCTACGAACTCGAGGGCTCGTTCGAGGAAAACCCGCCGTCGCTTATCGACGAACTGGTGCGGGACAGGCGCTGGTGCCAGGGCAACCTCCAGCACAGCAAGCTTGTCCTGGCGAAGGGATTTTCCCCCACCCACCGGGCCTTGTTCATCAACGGCATCATGTCGTATTTCTCCGCCCTGCTGTGGTTCTTTTTCCTCATCGTCAGCACCGTGCAGGCGATCGCCGTCCTGTTCCGGCTGCCGGTGTATTTTCCCGAAGGGCCGACGCTGCTGCCGAGCTGGCCGCAGTATTTTTCCGGGTGGATGCTGGCCTTGTTCACCGGCACGGCCGCTCTGCTGTTCCTGCCCAAGCTGCTGACCGTTATCCTGGTGCTGGCGAAGGGCGGGGGCCGCGCCTTCGGCGGCGCGCCGGCCATGCTGGCCAGCGCGTTGTGCGAACTGCTCCTGTCGGCCCTGCTCGCGCCGGTGCGGATGCTGTACCACAGCCTCTTCGTCATCACCACGCTCCTCGGCTTTACCGTGCGCTGGAACACGCAAAACCGCGACGCCAGCGGCACCACCTGGCTGGAGGCGATTCGCTTTCACTGGTGGGGCGTGTTTATCGGCATGGTGTGGGGCGGGCTGATCGCAATCGTCAATCCGCCGTTCTTCCTGTGGCTGTCCCCCATCGTGGCGGGTCTGGCCATCTCCATCCCGCTGTCCGTGTGGACGAGCCGCTCGAGCCTGGGACTGAAGGCAATGCGCTGGGGGCTGTTTCTCACCCCGGCGGAGACGTTCCCGCCCGCCGAGGTCGCGGCGCTGAACAAGCTGATGCGGCGGCCGACCTTCCATTCCCCGTTCCACATCACGCCGGACAGCGGGTTTATCCGCGCGGTGGTTATCCCCAGGACGTTTTCGCTCCACCTGGCGCTGGCGTCCCACAAGCGGAAAAATCACCCGACAAAGGAGGCCGAACTGGCGGCGCTGGTGGACAAGGCGCTGGCGGTCGGGTCGAACGGGCTTTCGGCAAAGGAAAAAAACACCCTGCTGCGCGAACCGAAGGCGCTGGCCGATTTGCACGCCCGGGTGTGGGCGTTGGAGGATGCGGAGCAGTGGGGGATTGTGTGTTGAAGTGAAGGACGCTGGTACGCGCGCACGCGTCTCCTCGCCGACTTTTTGTGCCGGACCGCGATTCAGGGTGCCCTGCCGTCCAGGTTGAGCCCGCCTGCCCCGGCACGACTTCCCGTTTACCGTGCAGCGGACGGTTTTCCCGCCGGGGTGACGTTTGGGGGGAGGATGAGGCGTAATCATGAAGTGCGCACCGATCCGCACCCTCCCTACACCGCGCTTCAGTAGAGGCGGATGGGGAGGGTGTGGACGGTGCCGCCGGTATCCATGAACACGGTCAGCACTTCGTCCTCCGGCGGCATGAACTGGGCGAAGGTCAGCGTGTTCGCTCCCTCGGCCGCCTCGAGCGTTGTCTCAAAAACCGTCTCGCCGTCGGCATCCATAATGCGGAATTTCACCTCGCGCGCTTGTTCCAGAAAGAACGGCAATCCGTAGAGCCCCGTATCGGGATGACGCCGCATCGCGTAGGCGTCGGGAACGACCTCGTCGCCGTCACGCCGCAAGGCGACGACCGCTTCGGGAAAACCTTCCGCGTGGCGCGGCGGGTGGAAGCCGGCCGCGAGCAGGCCCTGGCGGATGTCCTTGTCGCCCATCAGCTGATTCCACAACAGGCCGGAGCGGTAGTTTTCCACCATGCACACCATGGGCATCTGGTCAATGGCGAGGTAGTTGCTGACCCAATCGTCGCGGAGGCTGACAGCGTCGTAGGGGCCGTATTCGCCCCAGGCGCGGCGCTTCATGCCGTTGGCGAGGGTGTGGAGCACCTGCATGGAATAGTGCGGCGTATAGGGCATGGACGACAAGGCGGCGGTGGGCGCGACCGTGCCGTTGTCGTTGATGGGGTCGTTGGCGAAATAGCCGTTCTTGGTCTGGCAGGCGCTCAGACCCCAGAACGTTTCGCTGTACTTGTTTTGCGGCGGCGCTTCGTAGAGGCAATAGCCGCGGTTAGCCAGGGTGTGCTTGACGCCGCGGACAAAATAGCCGTTCTTGACGAACGCGTCGGCCAGAAGGTGCGGGTTGAGACCGATGAACGAATAGTGCGACAGGAAGAGCGGGCCGCCCGAAAGCGAGGTGGCTTCGACCTCGTAGCCGCCGATGCTGCGCGGAAGATAGGCGGCGCCGGAGGTCCAATAGTCGTAGGCCTTGCGGCTGATGGGATGCGTGGGCGAGGCGATGGCGAGAACATAGGTGATAAGGCACTCGTTATAGCCGAGGATCTTCAGGCCGTTGTGGAAGCCCCCCTTCGGATCCCAATGCCAGTAAAGGCCGTCGTCCTCGCCGTTGGTGAACCAGTTCCAGTCCACATCCTCCCACAACCCGGTAATGGCGGCGCGCAATTTTTCCTCGACCCCCGGGCCGTTGAAATAGGCGCGGGCGATGAGGAGGCCCTGCATCAGAAAGGACGTCTCGACCAGGTCCGCGCCTTCGTCCCGGTCGCCGAACGGCAGGGCTTTGCCGGTTTTGCCGTCAAGCCAATGGGGAAACGCGCCGTGCAGCCGTTGTCGCGGCGTCTTGTCGCGGAGGAAAGTGACGATCTTCATCAGCCGCGACAGGGCATCGTCCCGAGTCACCCATTCCCGGTCCACGGCGGCGATGGTGGCGGCGATGGCGAAGCCGGTGCCGCCGACCGCGACGGCGTTCTCGGCCCAATCGTAGTTGGCCTCGTACGCCATGCCGGAATGGGGATCGCCGTATTCCCAGAAAAAGCGGAAGGCGTCGCGCTGCAGCCTGTCGAGGACGGCCTGGTCGTCGAGGTAGCTTTTGTCCGGCGCGAAGGCGGCGTGCGCGGGCCGGACCGGCAACTGGAGGAGAAGAACCGCCACGACGGGCAGGCAAAAGCGCGCCAAAGGTCTGTTCAGGGCCATATGCAGAGTGATTCCATGTATGGTTGCGGAATAGGGGCAGTATCGGGAAATTTACCATACCATATGTCGTTGTTTTGGAAAAATCCCGCACTTTTGACCATATTTTTTTTGGGGGGTGCCTTTCCGCCTGCCTGTTTCTTTTCGGCACGGTTTTTTCCGTGCCATAAAACACTTCACTGAAAAACACGCCGGCGGCTCTCGGGCCGCCGGCGTCTCATGTTTGGCTATCTCACGGCATAGCATACGGCATGTTTCAGGGAGTTATC
>JAJQBO010000186.1 GCA_021203245.1 Planctomycetaceae bacterium | reverse complement strand
ACATGGGACGGGCGGGCGCGGTGGGCGAGAGAAGCATCGGCTATCCCGACGCGGGAGCGTTTGCGCTCGGGAAAATATTCACAGACATTTCATCGGCGCTTCACTAAGCCATTTTACGAATTTTCGTGAACAGAGAAAACGGGCGGACGGTAACGTCACCGAACTGCCACGGAGATTTCCGGAGCTGAGGACGTGCCGTGGACCCCGGCCGAACCGCCCGTTTTGCGCCCGGTTCAATGCCCAGACGCCAGGGTGACGTAAAGGGGGATTGCGCCGTTTAGATAACAAGATCTCAGTCTCCCCCACCGTCACCCCGGCGTGCGGACCTCCATCAGCGGGAAGAGCGGGCGGTTCGGCCGGGGTCCACGGGGATAGACAATCAAGGCACCGAACTTAAGAAAAGCCTTCGGTTTTATTTACATACTTTTTTAATTTGCTTTAATCGGCTCGATTTCCATCCAGGAAACGGCGTTTCGCCAACCAATAAAGGGCCGACTGCTCGAGTCGGCCCTGGTGGTGATTTACATCGCGATTTCCTGTATTTACATCGGCGGAATGGGCGCACTTGTCGTATCGATGGAACGAATCGTCTGCCTGACTGCCAGGATACTGCCGGGTGAAACCGACAGTTCGTCGACGCCGATGGCGAGGAAAAATTCGGTCAGCGCCAAATCGGCGGCCAGTTCGCCGCAAATGCCCACTCATTTGCCCTCGCAGTGGGCGTTGTCGACCACCATCTTCAGCATGCGGAGGACGCCGGTGTGGTGCGGCCGGTAAAATCGCTCCAGCTTGGGATTCTGCCTGTCCACCGCCAGGGTGTACTGGGTCAGGTCGTTGGTGCCGATGCTGAAGAAATCCACCTCTTTCGCCAGCAGATCGCTCACCATGACCGCCGCCGGCGTTTCAATCATCACCCCGATTTCAACCTGTTCGGCCTGGGGAATGTTCCTGCGGGCGAGGTCGTCCCGCACCCCGGCGATAATCGCCTTGATTTCCCTGATCTCTTCGACGTCGGTGATCATCGGGAACATGATGGCTATCCGGCCGAAGGCGCTGGCCCGGTACAGGGCGCGAAGTTGGGTTGTGAACAGCTCCGGACGCTCGAGACAGAGGCGGATGGCGCGGAACCCGAGGGCCGGATTTTCCTCTGGGTCGAGATTGAAATACTCGATCTTCTTGTCGGCGCCGATGTCCAGGGTGCGGATAATGACCCGCCGCCCGGCCATGCCCGCCGCGACCGCCTTGTAGGCGGCGAACTGCGTTTCTTCGTCAGGATAGCGGTCGGTTTGCAGATAGAGGAATTCGCTCCGGAACAACCCGATGCCGCCTGCATCGTTTTCCAGCGCTTCGGTGACGTCGGCAACGCCGCCGATGTTGGCGTAGAGGTCTATTTTGCGGCCGTCCCGGGTGATGTTCGCCTTGCCCCGCAGTTGCCTGAGGGTGGTGCGCCGGGTGTGTTCTTCACGGAACTTGCCGTCGTAATGGTCGCGGGTGGCGGCGTCCGGTTCAACCAGCAGTTTGCCTGAGAAGCCGTCGACGATGGCGTCCCGTCCGTCGACGGCGTCGGTGAGGCATTCACCCAGGCCGATGATCGCCGGGATGTTCATCATCTTTGCCAGAATCGCCGTATGCGAGGTGGCGGAACCGTACATGGTGACGATGGCAAGAATGCGTGTCCGGTCGAACTGGAGCGTCTCGCTCGGGACCAAATCGTCAGCCGCGAGGATGACCGGTCCGCTCGGCTGGAATCCGCCTTCGCCGCCGCCCCCCAGGATTCGCACCAGGCGGGCGGAAATATCCCGGACGTCGGCGGCACGCCCCTGCATGTACTCGTCGTCCATGGACGAAAACATCTCGGCGAATTCCTCCGCCGTCGTCGCCACAGCGTATTCCGCGTTGACCCGCTGGTTGAGGATAATGTCCTGAATCGCCTCCAGGTAGTCCTCGTCGTCCAGCATCATCCCGTGGATGTCAAAAATATTCGCCTCTTCATGACCGACGTCGGCGACCGCCTTCTCGTACAGCCGCCGCACCTGCTCCGACGCCTGGGCCTTGGCCTGGAGAAAGCGTTCCACCTCCGCGCGGGCATCGTCGACGCCGCGTTTCTCCACGTCGGCGGCGTCGCGGTGGTAAAAGGCGATGCGGCCGGTCGCGTAGCCGCCCGATACCCCTTTGCCTTCCAGCGTGATCATAAAGTCTCTTCCATAATCGCCCTGAGTTCCGCCAGGGCCGCGTCCTCGTCTTCGCCTTCCACCGTGACGGTCACGGTATCGCCCTGCTTGACGCCGAGCCGCATCACCCGAAAAAGCTTTTTCATGTCCGCCTTGTCGTCGCCTCCCTTGTCGAGAGTGATGGTGGCGTTCTTGTACTTGCCCGCCGCCTTGACCAGCAGTCCGGCCGGACGGGCATGGATGCCGAGGGCATCGCGAATCACGTGGGAGAATTGAACCATAATGCCATCCTTGTCAGAATAATTCGACAGAACACGAAGCAGCCAACGCCGGAATCTGCAGGACTTCCCGAAGCGTTGCGATGTGCCCGTCGGCGGCGGATTGGTCCTGCCGCCGGTCCAGCCCCTTTGGGGCATACGCATAGACGGTCAGTCCCGCATTTCCGGCCGCGGCGATGCCGGTGGCCGAGTCCTCGACGGCGATGGCCTGGTCCGCGCGCAGACCGAGCCCGTCCAGCGCCCGCCGGTATATTTCGGGGTCAGGCTTGTGGGCGGCGCATTCCTCGCCGCTGATGGAATAGTCGACCAGGCCCGTAATGCCTGCCGCGTCCATCAGGGCCTCGATGCAGGCGCGGTCGGAGGACGAGGCGATAGCCAGCCTGAGACCCCTGCCCCGCAGGGCATCAAACACCGCCGGCACATCCGGGTCAAGCAGGCTGGCGAAGGGGACCGGGTGCCCGACCTGGTAAACACGATACCCCTCCTTCAGTTCTTCCCGCAGGATCGGGTCGTTCGGGACGAGCGCTTCCCAGATGGCTTTTTCGTTCGAGCCGGTGAGGTCCGTCATCGTCTCAGCCGAGAGGCCCATGGATGCCAGATAATCCTTGCGGCGCTGGTGGTAGAATGGTTCCGTATCCACCAGCACCCCGTCCATATCGAATATCACCCCGCGAATCATGCCCGTCTCCACTTAGTACTCGAGCTTCCACATGTACCGGCGCTTGGTCAGCGGATGTTGCCTGGCGTAGGAGAGTTCTTCCGCATAGACCCGGAACACCGCCACCAGGAGCATGGGGTTGAAGTAGTTGATAACCTCCTTGTCCACCGCCGAAGCGAGGCCGTAATCGAGGGCGTCGATGACGGTGGTCTTGGCGTCGAAGCGTTCGAGAAAGGTCAGGGCGCGGGCGTCGAGATGGCGGGTGGGGCCGTCGTTCATCATGAGGATGAACGGCACGCCTTTTTCGACGATCTCGAACGGACCGTGGAAAAATTCGCCCGCGTGGAAATAACCCGAGTTGATCCACTGCATTTCCATCATCAGGCAAATCGAAGTCGAGTAGGCGACTTCCATGCTGGCGCCGCTGCTCATCAGGTAGATGACCGGCGCGTCCTTGTAGGCCTGGGCAAAGGCGGTGGCGTCCTTTTTCACCGATTCGGCCGATTTTTGCGCCAGGTCGTAGATACGGTCGAAGCCGGCCTTCATTTTCTCGTAGCCGGCCCAACCCTCCTTGCGGTGGAGGAGTTCCGACGCCAGGGCCATGGCATAACCCATCTTCTCAAGCTTGGCGGCGTAGTTTTCGCTGAAGCGGTGGATGATGACATGGTCCGCATCCTTGGTCAGGGCTGATCCCTTGGTCTGGGTCAGGCTGACGACATGGGCCTTGCGCTCCTTGGCGACGGCGTTGGCGTGGACCGTCTCCGGCGTGGTGCCGCCCAGGGAGGCGGAAATCACCAGGGTGGTGTCGTCGACCCAGGACGGGGTGTCGTAGACGAATTCGTTGGCGGTGAAATGTCCGACCCGGATGGAACGGCTGTTATGCAGGAGCAGGTAATAGGCGGGGTAGAGATCCGCCTTCGAAGCGCCGCAGCCGACGAAGGCGACGGTGGAGAGATTGTTCTGCTTGGCGAGGATGTCCGAAATGATCTGTTCGGGTTGGTGCAGGTCCATGGTAAAAATCCTTTTCAGATGAGAGAGTCCGGGTCGTCCCGGAAAGGTTACGCAAAAATGCCGAGCGCGTTCAGGATAATGCCGCCCACGATGCACACCGTCAGCAGCCAGCCGGTGGGGACGCGGCGCTTGATCAGGTAATACATGAACAGGGTAACGCCGAGCGGGATGAGCCGGGGCAGAATATTGTCGATAACGCCCTGCATCCCGGTGCCGGCGAATTGCAGCGGCGTGCCGATCGTCACCATGCTCGCCACCATCGCCCCCACGACCATAAGGCCGACAATCCCGCAGACATACATGACCTTGTCCATCAGGTTGCCCTTTTGCAATTCGTGCAGGTACTTGCTGCCCATGTTGAAGCCGAGCTTGCCCGCGTAGTAGGTTATGACGTACGACGGGATAAAGGACAGCACCATGGCGAGGATGGGCCCGAGGATATTGCCCTGCTGGGCGAGCGAGATGCCCAGCCCGAAGGCGATGACCCGCACCGTTCCCTGAAAGAAGGAGTCGCCCACGCCGGACAGCGGCCCCATGAGACTGGTCTTGACCGCGTTGATGGAGTCGGGGTTGAAGCTGTCGCGGTCTTCGGCGTATTGCTTTTCCATGGAGGCGGCGAGGCCGAGGACGAAGGCGCTGGTCTGCGGGGTGCAGTTGTAGAAGGCCATGTGGCGGTCGTAGGCTTCCTGCTTGTGCTTCCGGACCACCGGGTCGGAATCGTCGTGGTAAATCTCGTCCAGCGTCGGGGCGATGCCGTAGAGGAAGCCCATGTTCATCTGGCGTTCGTAATTCCACGAGGCCTGAATGGTCCACGAGCGCCAGAGGAACTGGAGAAAGCGCCGGCGGTCCGATTTGACCTTCACGTCGTTGTTGGCGGTTGTCATTGTATCTTCCCTTCTTCGAAATTTTCTTTGTCGGTAAATTAGGCTTCGAGCGGATCTTCAAGCGGGTCGTAGTCGTCCGGTGTTGCCGCATGGCCGCTGCCGCCGCCCTTGCCGAAGCGCAGGCCGGTGAGGATGAGCGCAATCATGCAGGCGAAGATGGCCACGGCAGTGACGTTCAGGTTGAAGTAGGCGACGATGAAAAAGCCGAGAATGAAGAAGACGGTCAGGTCCTTGTTCAGCATCATGTTCAGAAGCAGGGCGATACCGTAGGCGGTGAGGAACTTGCTGGCCAGACCGAGGCCGTTGGTGAGCCAGGCCGGCACGACGTCGACGATGCGCTGGACAACGTCGGTGCCCACATAGACCGCGAGGAAGATCGGGATAAAGTACATAAGGCAGTACAACAGGGTGCCCCAGACGATGTGCACGTTCCGCGCCTTGCGGTACTGCTCCTTCTCGATATAGCTGTCGGCGAGGTGGGTGAGGTTCGAGAGGATGGTCCGCATGAGGATGCCCAGCATCTGGCCGAGAATGGAGATCGGCACGGCGATGGCGAGGGCGGTCTCGATGCCGGCGTCGGTGAGAATGGCGAAGCCTGCCGCGATGATGGACGCCATGTTCATGTCAGGCGGCGTCGCTGCGCCGATGTTCACCAGGCCGAGGGAGATGAGTTCCAGACTCGCCCCGACGGTCAGGCCGGTCTGCACATCGCCCAGCACCAGGCCGACAAGTGTACAGGTGATAAGGGGGCGCTCGAAGTTCATGCGCCCCAGCCAGCGGGAATCCAGGATGCAGATCACCCCGATCAACCCCAGCAACACGGAAACGGTCAACATATGCATTTCGATCTCTCCCTAGATAATGCGGGCGTCCAATCGTCCATCCCTTCGCGGGTGCGCGGCAGTGCGGTCCCGGCGGCGTCGGGCCGGGAGGCGGGGCTGGCGTGCGGGAACTGTGGCGTACTGGCGTAGTGGCGGATGACTGGAGAAAGCGCCCTGCGTTGTATAGCGGTGTAGTGCTAAATCAGCGGATTCAACTGCTCTTTTTTAAAGGTGGGCGTCTGCTGCATATACATGGCGATGCCCATGTCCTTGAGAGCGCGGGAATCCTCCAACTCGGCCTCGGTCATGAAGATGGCGTCGCTGTATTTTTTGGGCCCCTCCTTCTACGGCAGGCCGCCGTAGTTGATGGATTCGATCTTCTGATATGTTTCGCAGAACTGGCGCATGGTGCGGGTATTGCCGAAAATAAGCATGATGTTTTCCTGAAGTTCCTCGACCTTGGGCATCTTGGCCAGGGCCGTCTCCAGGGTGAAGATGTTGAGCCTGACGTTCGGCGGTTTGGTCAGGTTCAGCGCGGTCTTCTTGAGATCGTCGGTGGCGGCGGCATCGTCAATGATGATGATACGCTGGATGCCCATCGATTGCACCCAGGCAAATACCACCTGCCCGTGCAGGAGCCGGTGATCCAACCGTACCAGTTTAATCATAATTCGTCCTCCTCGACTGGTGCGGCATTGCGCAAGGCTGCGCCGCAGTCCACTATTTCTTCCCGCGCCTGCGCCATGATCTCGGCGAGATCGTCGGCGTCCGGCGGTTCCTCCAACGCGGCCAAATTGAGAATAAGGGACATGTTCATGCCGCAGATCAGGTTGAGGTTCGGGTACCGGGGGACGAGGCCGAGGAGGTCGTTGTTGACGCTCCCGCCGAGGACGTCCGTGAGCACGTAGATCGTATCGTCCACGGGCCAGCCGGCCAGCATCCGTTCCACCGGCTTGACGATGCTTTCCGTTTCATCCCGGGTGGTGGAGACCGTGTGGAGGTGCGGGAGCTCCCCCAGGATCATCTCCGCCGTGTCTTTCGCGCCCGCGGCCATGCTGCCGTGGGAAGCCAGAATAATCCTGAGCACTGCCACACCGCCTTTCGTCTGGAACGGTTGACGGCGGTGCGCCCGCGCGTCACAGTTCGAACATGTACCGGCTGCCGATATAGTACTGCCTGCCAATAAACACCGGCTTCTGATTCGTGTCGGTGAAATAGACGTTGACGTGGAGAAGCGGCTCGCCGATAGGGACGTTGAGCATCGACGCCCGCTCGCCCGTTGCCCGGGTCGCCTCGACGGTGCGCCGCGCCGCGCCGACCGGCCGCGTGCCGGATATCGCCTCGATGGCCTGGAACATGGAAACGGTGCCGAGGTCGTCCCGTTCCGCTATGGCCTGGTATTTGTCGTAGGGCAAAAAGAGGTTTTCTAGAAACACCGGCTCGCCGTCTGCCGTCCGCACCCGCTGGATATACAGGAGCAGGGCGTCCTTTTTCAGAGACAGGAAGCTGCGCTCGTCGCTCTGAGCCGGAATAATCTGGTGCCGGATCAGCCTGCCGCCGGCGGTCATGCCGTTACTTTTACAGGTATTGGTAAAGCTTTCAATCCGGTTGCTCTCGGTTATTTTCCGGTGAATCCTCGGGGTTCCGACAAAGGTCCCCCTGCCCTGCATCTTGATAAGGTAGCCGTCGGCGGAAAGTTCGTCGACCGCCCGGCGTATGGTGATGCGGCTGGCGTTGTACTTGGCGCTCAGCTCCGGTTCGGACGGAATCTTCTGTCTGGGGACATAGACGCCGCTTTCAATAGAGGACTTTATGTCCTCCTTAATCTGCTGGTAGAGCGGAACAAGCGATTCGTTTCTCATGGGTATCCCTTTTCGTCGGCGCGAAGCGAACAGATGATTATACCGCTTCCCCGCGCGCGGGCACCATGATACTGGGTAGTTTGTCAATGACCAGGTGGTTATAGACGTCATAGACGTTATATTCACTATGCCTCACGATCACCCCTTGGTCAAATTATTTATCCGATTTTTTTTTCGACCGAGCGGTACTCTCCCGCCTCCGGTAGGGAGGGGACCATGGCAGAGAAGAAAAGAAAACCGCCCCACTTTATCGCGAGAGTGGGGCGGCTGTGTTTGCAAGTCGGGAAGGCCGAAGAAGCTATCGGTCAGGAGGCGAATTTGCACAACGCCAGGAAGGTAGCGACTATCCACCCGGAGGCATAGTAGGCCATGAATTGCACCCCGGTGTTGATGCCGAAGAAATTATGGAGAATACCGCCGAAGAAACCGACGCACCTGGAGGCGAGCACGCCGAACAGGCCTGCTTCATAATAGGCCAGCATGCAGATAAGCCCGAGAAACGCGCCGATAAGGGCTTCGTGGCTGACCACGCGGAACATCAGGGCGGTCCAGGAGCGCGCCTTCTTGATGGCGACCGGGAAGGCGATGATGGCGCCGCCGATGATGCCGATGATGCCGAAGATAAGATAATCGGAGGTGGTCAGGAAATTGTGCAGATTGTTGATGGGGTCGGTGGTAAACCGGGGCGGCGCGTTGAACAGGGGCGCGGCTGGACCGAGGGCGACCGGGCTGAGCGGCAGGCCGAAGGCGAGCAGCGGAATGATCAGTTCGCCGATATAGGTGGCGTTGGAGACGGAGTCCTGCACCGCGAGGGTGGTGGTGACGCGGTCGTACAGCTCCTTCTTGCGGCCGGCGATGATTTCGCCCAGCATGACCGTCATGCCGACGGGCGAGAATGTGAAGGTGCAGCCGGCCACCGCCGCCGAGCCCATCGCGTACTTGTTCTGGCTGCGCGTCAGGAGCTTGAACGGGTTGGGGAACCAGGAGGTCCGGGTTTTCGTCTCCGGAGCGAGCCAGATCTCGTTCGGCTTGTCCCTGCCCTGCTTGGCGCGGAGGTGCGGCACGATGACGTTGAAAATTTCCGACAGCATGGGACCGATGGTGATGCCCATGAAGATGGATATAAAGAGTCCGTGCCCGACCGCCTCGACGGCGACCCGTTGCAGTCCCTGAATCAGGAAGGCAAAGGGAAAAACCGCCAGGACGGCCGCCCATTTGGCCTTGGACATATAGGCGACGAACAGCGCGCCCAGGGCGAAAACCAGCCCGATGTACGGCTTGACCATGTCGCCGAGAGGCGAAAACAGCACGGCGCACGCGATGGATATCGGCAACGCGATGACCGAACCGACCAGCGAACCCGCCGCCATTTTCCGCATGCCGATGTGCGGGATGCCCAGCCGCTTGGCGATGGAGCAGTAGAAGACCATCGGCACCGCCATCGTACTGCCCGGCAGGGCCGCCATGGCTGTGGGAACGGTGTGGGTTATCTGCATGGCGACAATGGTGGCCATGACCCACGAGAAGATGATGATGGGCTCGATGCCCAGCAGGACGAGAATAAGCGTCACCGGCGCCATGGTGGACGTTTCGTCCGTCCCCGGAATGATGCCGATTATCGCGTAGAGGAGGCCGCCCAGGATTGCCGCCAGGAGCGCCTCTCCCATAAGCATGAACATATCCATTATATCCCCTCGCTTTTCTGTTTATATTCGGGCTTGTAGTTGGGCGAACCTTCCGGAATCATCGCCAGGAGGGAGTATAGTTCGAGTTCCTCCATTTCCCTGATGATCTGCGGGTCGGCGACGGCCAGCGCCTCGGCTTCTTCCTCGGGGGTGATGCCGGCGGCTTCCAGCACGTGGAGGATGTCCTCCTGCTCGAGCCGTTCCTCGACGACGCGTTTCGGTTTATAAAGTTTGGCGCAGACGATGGCGGACAGGATGCAGCCCAAAATGCCGATGAGAAGGGAGTAGCCCTTTGCCAGGCCGGTCTCCATCCCCTCGCGGCCGAGGAATATCGAATTGCCGATAAAATAGAAAATCATGGTGGCGGCGATACAGATCACCGATGCCGCCAGCAACTCGGTGATTACCACCGTGTCGCCCCACACCTCGGTGTATGCCGGCCGTGCGGCCTTGTGTTCGGTTGCCATGCGTTTTCCCCTCTTTCCCGGCCGCCCGTGGCGGCACTCGCGTTATTTGGAATATTTCTCGAACAATTCCTGAGCGTACTCCATACGCACCTGTTTCTCGGCAATCATCTGCGCGACGATCTTCTCCAGGAGTTCCCCCCGCGCGCCGACGGTGGTGGCGAGGTTGCGGGCGTGCAGGGACATGTGGCCGCGCTGGATGCCTTCGGTCGCCAGCGCCTTGATGGCGCCGAGATTCTGGGCCAGGCCGACCGATGCGATGACCATCCCGAGTTCCGCCGCCGACTTCACGCCAAGGATCTTGACCGCGATTTTCGCCGTCGGATGAATCTTGGTGGCGCCGCCGACCAGGCCCACCGCCATCGGCACCTCGATGCCGCCGGCGAGATCGCCGTCCTTCGTCTTCTCCCAGGTGGTGAGACTGGTGTAGACGCCGGAGCGGGAGGCGTAGGCGTGGCAGCCCGACTCGATGGCGCGAGTATCATTGCCGGTGGCGAGGACGATGGGGGTGATGCCGTTCATGATGCCCTTGTTGTGGGTGGCGGCGCGGAAGGGGTCGGCGGCGGCGAAGGCGTAGGCGACGAGTATCTTGTCCACCACCTCCTCGCCTCCCAGGGCCTCTTTCTTGATGACGCAGCGCGACCGCACCAGACGCTTGACCGCGAGGTTGGAGAGGATGCGCAGGTACGCCGTGCCGCCGGTTATTTCGGCCAGCGTCGGGGCGATGGCCTCGGCCATGGTGTTGACGGCGTTCGCGCCCATGGCGTCCAGGGTGTTGACGATCAGGTGGACGACGACCATCGGGCCGACCTTTGAATCGATGACCCTGACCTCGACGTCCACCATGCCGCCGCCGAAGTTGACCAGCACCGGATCCTTTTCGTTGCAGGCCGCCATGATGCGGTCCTTCTGCTCGAGGATGCGCATCTTGGCGGCAAAGGGATCGGCCACGTCGGTGAGTTGCACCTGGGCGATCATAATCGATCCCGTGTTGGACGCGAAAAAGCCGCCGGCGGGCCGGGCCAGCTTGGCCGCGTGGGAGGCGGCGGCCACGACCGACGCCTCCTCGCCCACCATGGGGACGAGGTAATCCTTGCCGTTGACGGTAAAGTTCAGGCCGATCCCGAGGGGGAGCGCGAACATGCCGACCACGTTCTCGATCATATGATCGGCGAGTTCCATTCCGATGGAGGAGGGATCGGCCAGGGTGGCGAGTTCATCGTCCGTCAGGCCGGCGAATTCGGCCACTTCCTTTCGGCGCTCCTCGACCGAGAGCTTGTAGAATCCGGAAAAATCACTGGTTTTCATGGCGGTGCCTTTCCTTTTTTGCTATGCCGGCGTGGCTGGCCAGAGTAACCGCGTGCCTATTCGTCCGTATCGATACGCATGCGCATGAACGCCGAGCCCATGGACTTCCCGAGGGAGTCGAGGCGCAGCGACAGGGTCGCGCCGCCGCCGAGGGCCTTGTGCATGACGAAATTCATCCCGTGCAGGCTGTCGACCTCGTAGCGGATGATGTCTCCCTTGACCATGTCGCCGAAGTGGGCGCGGACGCGGTCGACGGTGAGAAGCCGTTTAAGGAGGGAATAATCCCTGGGATCACGGGCAAAAACGCAGACGTTCGAGGTATCGCCCTTGTCGCCGGAACGGCCGTGGGCGATGTCCTTGAGGTAGATTTGAGGCATGGGGAACTCCTCTGGAAAAATACCGTACTGGAAAACCGCGGTCAGGCCTCGACCACCCTGGCCTCGAGAGACACCGCGTCACGCGGAATAAAGGTCGGCCACAGGCCGATCGCCTCCTGCACCTTGGCGCGGCCGCCGAAGAAGCTGGCGCCGGGCGGGCCGTTCAATTGCAGGGGCGAGACCTCGGGAATGATTTTCGCCGCCTCGTCCTTGTCCAGGGTGCGGATGGCAACGCGCAACACCACCTCGTTCAGGTGGGCGATATGTTCGGGGCTGGTGTCGGCGACATCCAGGTGCAGGGCGTTGAGGCCAAGGTAGTCGATGCGAACCTCTTCTGCCTTGAGGTTTTTCCTGGCCATCTTTTTCATAAGGATGTCGCCGGTCGCCTTGGCCTTCTCGTAGGCGTCCGGCCAGGCGAAGCTGAGATAGGTGACGACCTTGTAGCCTGCGTGATAGCCGACGCAGAGCTTGAGCTGATCCGGACGCGGTTTTCCCGCCAGGCCGCTCACCGCCACCCGGTCGGGGCCGGCGTCTTCGAGGGTGCAGCGGGATATATCGACGGTGACGTCGGGGGTGATGTAGTTGGCGGGGTCGTGCACTTCGTAGAGAAGCTGTTCCTTGCACACCTGGGTGGTGATGAGACCGCCGCAGCGGGGCGGTTTGGTGACAACCATGGAGGATTCAGTCATCTCCACCAGCGGGAAGCCGAGGTCGTCCATATCCGGTACCGCGCGCCAGTCGTAGTCGAAATTGCCGCCAGATCCCTGGCCGCCGCATTCGAGGAGACGCCCGGTCATGATGCCCCGGGCGAGGGCGTTCCAGTCGTCCGCCGCCCAGCCGAACTCGTACTTCAGGGGCGCGAGGAATAGGGCCGAATCGGCCGCCCTGCCGGTCACCACCACGTCGGCTCCCTCCTGCAGGCATTGCTCGATCGGTTCGTGGCCGTGGTAGACATTAACATTGACGATGCGGTCGGTGATTTCCTCCAGCTTGCGGCCGTTGTCGATATTCCGGAATTCGATGCCCTGACGCATCAGTTCCGGCAGCTTATCCATGAGATCGTCGCCAAGCACATAGCCGATGCGGCATGGCGGCATGCCGCCCTTTTTGACCGTCTCCCGCAGCGCCTCGACGCAGCCGGTAATGTTCATGCCGCCGGCGTTGGAGAGGATGCGTATCTTCTTTTCCAAGGCTTCGGCCCCGCCCATCCTGTAGAGTTCGACGAAATCGCGGGCAAAGCCGGCTGCCGGATTTTTCCGCTTTTGCCGTTGCATGATGGACAGGGTGAGTTCGGCGAGATAGTCGCAGGCGAGGTAGTTGACGCTGCCTTCACGAATCATGTGCAAGGCCGCATCGGGGCTGTCGCCCCAAAACCCCTGACCACCTCCGATGGTGACCGTTTTCATGGTTGTCTCCTGGCGAAGGTCGAATCGGAAATGCAGTGTGATGAATAACGGGTGTCTCGGCATAAAGCAAAGCAAGAAGAGTGCCAGGAGTGGGAATAAAATTGGTACTACCGAAAGTACAAGGAGATAGCCGGAACATCTACTGATCGAAATAATTTCGGACGCGCCAAATCGTATACAGTCTACTGTGGCGTTTATGGCACATCAGTGCCATTTTTGTCATCAATGCAGTGGTCGGCGAGTTTGCGGTAAAAGGTCCGCCGGCTCATCCCGAGTTCCCGCATGGCGGCGGTGCGGTTGTTCCTGTTGCGCCGAAGCGCGGCCAGGAGAAGCCTGCGTTCGTACAAATGCAAGGACCGATCCAGCGGCCCGGCCGGCGGGTCATTGTCCGGCTGCGTCGCTGCCTCCGCATCCCCGCCCTCGCCCGGTTCGGTGGAGAGGGCGGCGGCATCCACCCCGACCGCCTGGCCGATATCCGCCCACGCCGACAGTATCACCGAGCGCTCGACGTAATTTTTGAGTTCCCGCACATTGCCGGGCCACGGATAGGCCGTCAGCTTCCGGTAGACGCCGGCAGTCATCTCCAGCGAGCCGCCGTAGCGCGCGTTGAAGGCGGCGAGAAAATGTTTGGCGAGGAGGAGGAGATCGTGGCCGCGTTCCCGCAGAGGCGGGATGGTGATGGTAAACACGTTCAGGCGGTAATAGAAATCGCGGCGGAACTGGCGGCGGAGGATCATCTCCTCCAGCGGCTGGTTGGTGGCGGCGATGACGCGCACGTCCAGCGGCTTGGCGTGATCGCCCCCCAACCGTTCAATCTCGCCTTGCTGGAGAAAGCGGAGCAGCTTTCCCTGCATGGAATAGGGCATGTCGCCGACCTCGTCCAGGAACAGGGTGCCGCCGTCGGCGAGTTGCAGCTTGCCTGCCCTGCCCCCTTTTTTGGCGCCGGTGAAAGAACCGTCGGCATAGCCGAACAGTTCGCTTTCGATCAGATTTTCCGGCACAGCCGCGCAGTTGACGGTAATGAAGGGCTGATTCTCCCTGTCGCTGTGGGTGCGGATGAGGCTGGCGAGTATTTCCTTGCCGGTGCCGTTTTCCCCCGCAGCAGCACGGTGGCTTCGGTCCGGGCCACCAGCATGGCCTGCTGCACCACCCGCGTGAAGCGCGGATCGTTGCCGATGATGTCGAGGTCGGCGACCTGGAGGTGGGCGCGAATCTGGTTCTGGTATTCGCGGGCGATGCCGGTTACCCGGGTGATTTCCTTGTTCAGGGTGTTGAATTCGGTCACGTCCTTGAAGATTGACACAACGCCCTCGAACCGCCCCTTGATGTGGATGGGGAAGATGCGCACCGAGACGTAGCGCCCGATGGTGTGGATATGGATCTTCTCGCTGATGATCGGCTTGTGCGTTTCAAGAACGGTGTTGATGGCGGCGTTCACCTCGATATCGCGCAGGCGCTTTCCGATGATTTTTCCCACTGGAACCCCCAGCAACTGCGTATACATATGATTGGCGTAAAAAATGCGGCTGTCCGGGTCGACGGCGATAATCCCTTCCTCGAGATGGTCGAGGACAAACACCATCTTGGCGATGTCGTACTTGCCTTTGACATAAACGATCACGTCCCGGTCGATCTGCCCCACCGGCGCGCCTTCGTGTCCGACAATGATGGTGGCGGGCGCCGACGCGAGAAAATCGTCCGGCACGTCGATAATGTCCATGTCGGCGGTCAGGACCGGCGTGCCGCCCGCGAAATCGGTGCATGGTTTAACGATGTCTCGCAGTAGCATTAATTATCCCCTCCACAGGGATTTTATAACATATGGTGTAGGATGGAAACGAGGAAAAACCTCGCGCGCACCATAGTCTCCTGGAGCAAGGGTCTTTTCCCCTTTCCCGTCACAACCACACGCATGCGCGCTGGTCGATGTTTCACCGGGGTGACGAGTGGGGGAGGTTGGGATGCATTGGTGAAAATGGCTGACACACGCTCTGTGAAAAAGCCCAAAATTGAGACTGCCGCGTCCAGTTCCGGACGCGGCAGTGCGATGCGATGAAAAGGGCGTGCTCACACCTTATCCTTCGATGCGCTTCGCTTTCTCCTGCGCCGTGAGCGCCAGTTCCATCGTCTTGAAGACGTGTTCCTGGGTCATGGCGTTTTCGGTGCGGTTGAGGCTGTCGAGGATGAGCTGGCCGAAGAACGGGAACCCGACCTTGCCGTGCAGCTCTGGCGCTCGTTCAGGGTGTCGGTGACGATATAGAGGGTGTCCGGCTGTTTGGCCACGCCGATGTCGGTGTATTTGCGCAGCTCGATGTAGCCGTGCGTTCCAAGGATCATCGTGCGTCCGTCGCCCCAGGTCTCAAGGGCGTTTGGGGTCAGCCAGTCGAGACGGAAATAGCCGACCGCGCCGTTGTCGGCAACAAAGGACATCTCGCCGAAATCCTGGTAACCCGGGTATTCCTTGAAACGGTAATTTGCCACGTTGCTGGACGTCAGGGTGGCGTCGCTGGCGCCGGTGTAGTAGAGGAACTGGTCGATCTGGTGCGATCCGATATCGCAGAGGATGCCGCCGACCTTTTCTTCGTCGAAAAACCACGGCGGCCGGTTGGCGATGCTCATCCGGTGCGGCCCCAGGCCGATGACCTGCACCACCCGGCCGATAAGGCCCTCCTGGATGTACTGGCCCGCCTTGACCGCGCATTCCACGTGCAGCCGTTCGCTGAAATACGCCATGTACCGGCGCTTCGTTTCGGCAACGACCTTCTTCGCCTCGTTCAGTTGCGCCATGGTGGTGAACAGCGGCTTGTCGCAGAAATAGTCGCGTCCCGCCCGAAGCACGGCAAGGCCTATGCCGCACCGCTCGCTGTTGACGGCGGCCCCCGCTACCATCCGCACCTCGCCGTCCTTGAAGATTTGCTCCAAGCTGTCGACCGCCTTGACTTGGGGATATTTTTCGACAAATGCCGCCACCGCCGTCGGGTTCGGGTCGTAGACGTAGCGCAGTTCCGCACCCGCCTCCAGCAGACCGTTCGTCATGCCGTAGATGTGGCCGTGGTCGAGATGCGCGGCGGCGAACACGAATTCGCCCGGCTTGACCACCTTTTTCACCTCGCCGACCGATTCAGGCGCGTAGTTGAACCCGTCCGTCTTCAGATTTATCTTTCCACTGGACATGCTGCGTTTCTCCGTTTGAGTGCTGAAAATTGCTTCCGTGACCCTATCTGCCCGCGTTTTTTTGCCATCGACAATGATGGAACCGGACCCGCCGAAGCCGGTGACGCTCTTCGTCTTTTCGTGAAATTTGACGGTCCGCTTCAGCAGGCCGTCGCGGGTGTAGAAATCGTCGCCCGCCGTCAGCGGCAGGGAGACGGGCTGGTGTTCCAGCGCGGATTTGTAGATGCCAAGAATGACGTCGATGGTATTTTTGCCGTCCTGCCCCGTGATCAGCGGCGTGCCGCCGGTCTCGATGGCAGTCATATAAT
Source organism: Planctomycetaceae bacterium (assembly GCA_021203245.1). GTDB lineage: Bacteria > Planctomycetota > SZUA-567 > SZUA-567 > SZUA-567 > JAJBSZ01. The sequence continues at coordinate 7,542 of JAJQBO010000186.1, read as the reverse complement.
CGCCGATCTGTCCGGCATGTCCCTCGTGCGCCACTTCCGGCAGGCTGTTGTACAGGTTCGTCACCTCCCGGATCAGCGACTCGTTGTCGCCGGACGGGAACCCGTTCTCCATGGGGCTGGAGGCCAGGATTTTCCACGGCATGGCGACGCAGGCGTTGGCCGCCTGGATGGTGATGGACTGCTCCTCGCCGTAGTGAAGGAGCGAGCTGGTGAGTTGTCCCATGATATGCGGCTTGAAGCGCAGGATGGATATGGACAGGTCCTCGCATTCCGAATTGTCGTGGGCCAGGTTGTCGAAGGCCGACAGCGTCTGGTACGGCATGCCGACGAACCAGAGCATAAGATCGACATGGTGCACCGAATGGTTCAGCGTGCAGCCGCCGCCCTCGCTCGCCCAGGTGCCGCGCCAATCGAGATCGTAGTAACAACCAGCCCGCCACCAGAAGGAATTGACCTGGATGTGGTTGATTTCGCCGAGCAGCCCCGATTCCAGGACCCGTTTCAGCCGCATGGCCGGGGTGCGGAAACGGTTTTGCGCAACGACGGACAGCACCGCGCCGCTCCGTTTGGCGGCGTCGATCATGACGTCGCATTCCTCCAGGGACGTCGCCATCGGCTTTTCCACCAGCACGTGCTTGCCTGCCTCGAGGAAGGCCTTGGTCAGGGGCGCGTGGGTGGACGGCGGCGTGCAGATGGAAACGGCGTCGATGTCGGAAGCGCCGATGATATCGTTGACGTCCGCGACAACGCGACAGTCCAGGTTAAATTTCTTCTTGGACGCCTCCGCCCGGTCGGTGTACGGGTCGACCAGCGCGACGATGCGGCAGCGTTCGGGATAGGCGAGGTAGCCCTCGATGTGGTTGGGCGAAATGGCGCCCGTTCCGATAATCGCAATGTTCAGCATTGCAGTCTCCTGAGGTAAGCAGGCGCTTATTCGTCCATGCCAATCAAATCGAAGTGATCAAAACTGACGACAACCGTGTGATCCTCGTGGATGGCCGGGTACTTGACCCGTACCGACCAGGTGGTGCCTTCGTAGATCCAACCAGACTCCGCCTCCTCCCATTTTTTCCGGGCCAGGAACTGCGGAATCTTCCTGCCGTTGACCGTGACCCAATAGGCGCCCTTCTTTTCGTTGATCACGTCCAGGAACATGGTCCTGACCTGCGACTGGTAGGAGCCGGCGCTGCGGAAGTTCAGGGTGACCCGCTCCCCGGCCTGCATGTCGATGGCGGTCTCGCGGTACGCGCCGTTTTTGTAGGCGTTCGTCTTGCCGTCGTCTTCGTAGAGGACGAAAGAAGCGGAACGACGCGGCGCGACAATGAGGTGGATGTTTTCAATTTCCTGCAGCGAAATACTGGTCAAGCCGTGGGTGGTTGGAATAACCGCCCCGTCCCGGATAAACATGGGGATGGACGCCATGGTCACCGGCAGCTCGATCTCTTGCCCGCCGGCATAGCGCGTGCGCGTGTGCCAGCAGTACCAGTCGCAGCCGGCGGGGAAACGGACGCGGATGCTGGTCGCGCCTTTTTCCAGCACGTTCGCCACCATCAGGAAGGGCCCAATCATGAACTGGGTGTCGACGCTGTCCAGGCCCGGATCGTCCGGGAACTCCATCACCAGCGGCCGCATGATGGGCAGGCCGGTTTTGTTGGCCTCGCGCATGAGGGAGTAATAGTACGGTACCAGCGTATAGCGGAGCGCAATGGCGTCGCGGATAAACGGCAGGGCGTCGGCGTAGGTCCACGGTTCGGTGACGGTGTTGTTGTTGCAGGAGTGGATGGAAAAGCGCGGCTGGAAAATGCCGTTCTGCACCCAGCGCACCAGCAATTCCGCGTCGGGCGAGGGACCCGCGAACCCGCCGATGTCGCAACCGTTGTTGGCGACGCCCGACAGGCCCATGTTGAGGATGGTGGCGATGTTGAAGCGAAGCGTCTTCCAGGCGGTGTAGTTGTCCCCGGCCCAGGTTTGGGAATAGCGCTGGATGCCTGCCGCGCCGGAGCGGGTGAGGACGAACGGGCGCACGTCCGGCTTCGCCGCGGCCAGGGCCTCATGGCTGCACAAGCACATGAGGTTGGCTTGTTGCGAGCGCCAGGGCGAGACCGGCTGGGGCATGCCGTCGACGTCGCAGATGGCGGCGCGGTCGTTCGTTTCGAATTCGTTGTTGTCGTTCCAGATGGCGGTCACGCCCTTGTCCAGCAGTTGTTTGCTCATCAGCGCAATCCACCTGCGCCGCGCCTCGGGGTTGGTGAAATCCACGTACGAGCCGCGCCCGCCCCACCATTGGTCGACATAGGACGTCGCGCCGTCGGAATTTTTCACAAACGCGCCGGCCTTGTCGAAGTCGCCGTAATTCGGATGGGTGAGAAGCATGCCGGGTTTGATGTTGGGGGAGACGGGAACGCCGCGCCTGCGCATTTCGGCGAAGAACCGTTCGGGATCGGGAAACCGCTTGTCGTTCCACGTAAAAACGTACCGCAGTCCGTCCTCGCCCACGCAATACCCAGACGACAGGTGGAACGCGTCGACGGGAATCCCCTCCTCGAAGTTGCGGTCGACGAAATCGACGATCTCCCTGTCGCAGTCGCTGGGCAGTTCGGAATAGTACATCGTCGAGCCGATGTAACCGAGGGAGTATTTCGGCGGCAGGACCGTCTTGCCGGTGAGATCGGTATAGCGGGAGATGACGTCGGCGATGCCCAGGCCGTTCATGAAGAAGAGATCGAGATCCCCGCCGTCGGCGGTGTAATAGGTATACGGCGCCCAGTAACCGCTGATTTCGCTGCCCATCTCGAATTCGGAGTCGTTGAAGTTGTGATAGAAATAGCCGCAGGCGCGACGGCTTTCGCCGTCGAACTTGATGTAAAAGGGAATGTGCTTGTACATACAGCCGGCGTTTTCGGCATCGTGGCCTATCGAATCCTTGGGGTTGATGCGGACGCGCCGGCCCGCCTTGTTCATGTGGCCGGCTGATTCGCCGAAGCCGTAGTAATTGTCGCGCGGGCCGCGCTCGGCATAATGAAAAATGCGGCCGAGGTGATCCTGGTGGAAAGCGCGCCGTTTCAGATCACCGTGTAAGCGTCTGCCGTCACGGTCGAAAATTTCGATGGTGAACGGATTGCGGTGAATCACCAGGCGCAGGCTGCCCGAGGCTATGCTGACAGACGCGTCGTTTTCTTCATACCTGGTGGCTATCGGTTCGACCCGGCGGCGTTCGTCGCCCAGCACCGCGTCAAGCCGATCCTCCCACGCGGTCATAACCAGGGCGTAGGATTCCTCTTCGAACTTCCTGTCGAACGATGCCCGGATGCGGACGATGTCGTCGGTCAGAAAAAGGATGCGGACCTCGGGGCCGTCCGTTTCGATGGCGTATCCACCGTTATGGGGGTGGATGCGTGTGAGCATCTTGGCTGTAGCCATAACGTCTCCTGGCAAAACTGGGCGCGCGCAGGCGCGCCCAGGGAGTGGATTGGACTGGCTTAGTTTACATAAGGCCGAACGCGCGCGGCAGGAACAGACTGAGGCTGGGCACGTATATCACCAGGATGAGACAGATGGTCAGCGCAATCAGGAACGGCGGCAGGACACGGGTGACCTGTTCGATAGTGACCTTGGAGACGGAACAGCCGACAAAGAGCACGCTGCCCACCGGCGGAGTGACGCTGCCAATGGCCATGTTGTAAATCATCATGATGCCGAAGTGCACCGGGTCCATTCCGATCTGACGGGCGATAGGCATGAAGATGGGGGTAAAGATGAGGACAGCCGGGGTCAGGTCCATGAAGGTCCCGACGATAAGCAGGATAATGTTCATGACCAGAAGGATGGCCAGCGGGTGCGAGAAGTACAGGAGGCCTTCGGAGACCGCTTCCGGGATGCCGGTAATGGTCATGGTGTAGGACATGATGCCCGAGGCGGCGATGAGGAAAAGAATGGTGGCGCTGGTGACGGTGGTGGATTTGAGGACGTCCCAATATTCCCTGGGCGTCGCCAGCCGATAGATAAGCGACAGGGCGAAGGAATAGACCGCCGCGACGGCCGCGCCCTCGGTCGCCGTGAAGGCGCCGATGATGATGCCGCCGATGACCACGACGATCATGAGAAGGCTGGGAATGGCGTCGAAGATTATCTTCAACCCGTTCTGTCCTTGTTCGCGCGCCCCGACATAGCCGCGGCGTTTCGCCAGGAAATAGGTGACAACCATGATCGCCAGGCCCATGAGAATGCCGGGAACATAGCCGCCGATAAAGAGGGCCGCGACCGAGGTGCCGCCGCTCACCAGCGAGAAGAGGATAAGCGGGCCGCTCGGCGGAATGATGACGCCGGACGGGGCGGAACAGATATTCACCGTTGCCGAAAAGACGGGGTCGTAGCCTTCCTTTTCCTCAAGCGGGCCCATGACGCCGCCGACCGCCGCCGCCGCCGCAACAGACGAGCCGGACAGCGAGCCGAAAAGCATGTTGGCGATGACATTGGTGTGGGCAAGATATCCCGGCAACCCGCCGCCAATGTACTTGGCCAGGTTCACGAGTCGCAGGGCGATGCCGCCTTTGTTCATTATATTTCCGGATAATATGAAAAATGGCAAGGCGAGCAGGGTAAAGCTGTCGATGCCCGAGTACATCTTCTGCGTGGCGACGAAAAACGCGGTATCGATGGGAATGAAAAACGCCGCCGTGATGATGGACGACACGGCGATGGCGACCGAAATCGGCACGCCCTGAATCAGCATGATGCCGAAGAGGAAGGCGAGAACGATGGAAGCGAAGATCTCCGGCTCCATGAAGTCGAAAATAAAATCCATTGTGTACCCCCGGTTCAAAATTGTGTCGTCGATCAGGCGCCGGCTGCTTCCGGCTCGTCTTTGGCGTCCGCCCACGTCAGGAGCAGGTTGACGCCCTGCAGGAGCGTGATGAGAACGGCGCTGATGGGCAGAATGGTGTAAACGTATCCCATTTTGACATTGAGGATGGGGGACACCTGGTCCATGCCCGTTTTCACCATGGAAATGCCGCCGATGAGCAGGATGACCATGGAAAAGAAAATGGTGATGAGGCCGTTGACGGTCAGCAGAATGCGGCGGCCGCGCGGCCTCAGGCGGTCGGTCAGGAACACCAGGCGCAGGTGCTGATCGAGGCCGAAGGCGTAGGCGGAGCCAAGGAAACCCATCCAGATCATGACGAAGCGGAGCGTCTCCTCGGTATAGATGGCGGGCGCCTTGAGCACATAGCGGCTGAACACCTGCTGGATGGCCAGCGCCACCATCACCACCAGCATGATGGACGTGACGGTGATGAGCAACTTCTCAAGCGTGCTTTTGAAAGTATGGAGCATGATTTGCTTCTCCCGAAACAATGCGTTCGCTCACAGCCGAAAACCCCCGGCGCTTTTCGGCGGCAGCCGAAAAGGCAGGAGCGGCCGTTCCCGAAGGCATAATCGCGAATGCCATCCCCCGGGGGACCGCAGAGGGCCAAATCGGCGGGGCGATATCCGCCCCGCCCTGGATTGACGAAGGATCACTTCTGGGTGGCGCGGATGGCCTGGACCAATTCGCTGATGTCCGGGTCGGAGGCGTATTCATCGTAGAGGGGCTTGGTGATTTCGATGAAGGGCGCCTTCTCGACTTCGTTGATGGTCACGCCGAGCTTTTCGCGGGCTTCGGTGAGCGCGTCCTCTTCAGCCTGACGCCAGAGATCCTTGTGGTATTCGGTCGAGGCGACTGCCGCGTCCTTGAGGATCTTCTGCTGTTCGGGGGTGAGCCCGTCCCAGACCTTGGTGGAAATGATCAGCAGGTCGGGGATCATGTTATGTTCGTCAAGGGAGTAGAATTTGGCGACTTCGCCGTGGCGGCCGATGGTGAGCGCAGTGGGGTTGTTCTCGGCGCCGTCGATGACGCCCTGCTGCAGGGCGGCGTACAGTTCGCCGTAGGACATGGGCGTCGGGATGCCGCCCATCATCTGCACCATCCTGATGGCGGTCTGGCTGTCCATAATCCGGAGTTTCTGGCCGTTGAGATCTTCAGGCTTGTATATGGGCTTGTACTTGGTGTAGAAGCTGCGCGCGCCGCCGTCGTAGAACGTCAGGCCGACGTAGCCGCTGTCGCGGTGCGCAGTAAAGAGCTTTTCACCGATGGGTCCGCCAAGCACTTCGTAGAAATTGTCCTTGCTGGTGAAAAGGTAGGGAAGCGCCAGGGCCTTGAACAGGGGGTCGAAGTTTTCCAGGGTCGACGTCGAAACGCGGGTCATTTCCACAGCGCCGTTTTTCAACTGCTGGATGACTTCGGGCTCGTTGCCGAGGGTCGCGTTCATGAACAACTGGATGCGGATGCCCCGGTTGCTGTCCTTTTCAACCTTGTCCTTGAAGAACACCAGCGCCTGGGCGGTGGGGTGATCTTCGGAGTGATTGGTGCCCAGCTTCATGCGGACCGTGCCCGCGTGGACCGAACCGGCAAGCACGACCAGACCCACCGTCCAACACAGTAGTTGCGACCATTTCTTCATGCCACTCTCCTTTTTAATGTAATCCACGTAAGGCAAAAATTTGCCGAGACGATTCACGCTCGCCCGTTCTTTCCCTTGCCGGCGGGTTGGCGCTTGGCCGGCAGGCGCAGGTTTTTCTCGAGTATATGATCCACATGGCCCACCTTGGTCGTCAGCATGCCGTGCTGGACGGCAAGGACGTAGATGGCGTCCATGATGCACATGATGGGAATGCGGGCGGTCAGGGCGGCGGTGAATTCGCCGCGCCTGGGAAAGGATGTGCAGAAGAAAATGTCGGAGGCGTCCTCCAGCGGGGTGTTGCGGTAGTTGGCAATGCCGACGGTGAGGGCCTTGTTGCGCCGCGCCTCCTCCAGCACGCCGACCGTGGCCCAGCTGCGGCCGGAATTGGAAAAGCCGAAGGCGATCTGCCCCTTCTTCATCCGCGACGCCTGCAGCATCATCTGGAATTCTTCGGAATAGGCTTCGGCAGCAAGCTCGAGGTGGGCGAAACGGAGCGACTCGTCCCGGGCGATGCAGCCCGAGCCGCCCGACCCGAAGAAAACGATGCGATCCGTCTTGCGGATGGCGGCGACCAGTCTGGAGATGCTTTTCTTGTCCATCTGTTCGAATGTGTCGCGCAGGCTCATGATGGCGCCGTCAAAGACCTTGCCCGTCACCATTTCGTCGGAATCGTCCTTGGTGATGTCGGAGAAGACCGGGTTGTCGGGGGCGGATGAGTCCTTGGCCAGGTTGAGGCGCATGTCCTTCCAGTCACGGTATCCCAGGGTGGTGGCGAGGCGGCTCACCGAGGCGACGGAGACGCCGCTATTCCGCGCCACCTCCTGAATGGAATTCTTGATAACCTCTTCCGGATGGCTGCGCAGATAATCCGCCACGCGCGATTCGCTCGGCGTCAGGCATTGGCTGTAATTGCTGATCCGGCCAAGAACGGTTGCCATCAAATCTCCAAAAACGAGTTGTGCGATTGAGAGGTGACGGGTGCGCGAGGCAAAGGGAGGCTTTTTCAAGCGTCAGCGGTGAAGGTATACTAGTAGTATATGTA
>JAJQBO010000163.1 GCA_021203245.1 Planctomycetaceae bacterium | reverse complement strand
TGAAACGGGTAGACGGTACTGAACCGCCCTGGTGAATTCCGGAGCCGAGGCCGGGATCCACGGGAATAGACGGGTAATGCACCGAACTCACGAAGCCATCGGCTGTGTTCACGTATTATTTTAAAATGCTTTAGTCGACGATTCACCGCCGGGGTGACGTGTGGGGGTGTCGACATGGACACTTTTGCAATGATTGGCTCAATTATACTGAAAAAAAGCCAAACCCGAGGCTGACTTAATGCGCCATGGCGAAATCCGGGTCATACTCGGCGCGTCGGTTCGGGCACTTCTGCCGTGGGCAGAGGACGCAGCTTTCCCAGTCTTTTTCACTCTTGAAGAGAATGCCGGAGATGCTTTTGTTTGGCAGCATCAGCATCGTCTTCGTCAACTCGATGCCGGTAAATGCCACCCCTTCCGCCATCAGGCGAAACAAGGGTTCCTGCTGGCTGATCGGCCATTCGATCAACGACCCCGGCCCCATGCTGGCGATCTTGCCGACGTGGTGCTCCTTTTCCAGGTGCTGGAGCATGGCGGCGCGCGCCTGCGCCAGGGCGGCTTCGAGAATCTCTTCGCCCCAATAGCGCTCGAACGGATCGGGGATGGCCTGGACCGCGTCGTAAAGTTCGCGCCCGCAGGTCGCGAGGTGCGGCCAGGCTTCGGTCTGGTCCTTCAGGTGACCGGCGAGGAGCGTGCTGGAAAACTCGACGCCGCCGACCACCACCCGGCCGGTCTCGGGATCGGCCACATCCACCGTCGCGTGCAGAACCGCCGCCTTCGGCTTGCCGACAGGCGTCAGCCGGTCCAGGAGGGCGAAAAAGTCCTCGGCCTCCTCCGATGTTTCGTCCAGGCTGAGCCGACGGAGCAGATCCTGCCGGTCGGGGACGAAGTCGATTGCCAGTGTGGTGTAGTGCATCCCGGTCTCCTTGCGGTGGAGCGTTACCGTTCGGCCTGGTGGATGTCGTCGATGCGCAGTTCCAGGCGCGGCGGCGAGTAGAAGGTGTTCAGGGCCGGCGTAAAGACGATGTCGATGGGCCGGCGGCCGGCCGATTGCAGCACGGTCAGCAGGTTCAGGTTGTTGAAGACGACGGCCCGGTAGGCCATGCCGCCCTGGGCGACGTTGAAGTGGAAATGCTGGCGCTGCGCGCCCATCAGTTGAATGCTCCCGGCGGCGCGCACGCCGCGGGCCAGGAACTTGGGTTCAGGGTTGCCTTGCCCGACCGGCCGGAGCAGCTCCATCTCGTCGACCAGGCGCAGGTTGACGTCGGAGAGTTTTATCTCCATATCGATGTTCAGGGTCGGCGCAATGTTGTTTTCCTTGATCTGCGTCGCGCATTCGCGGAAAAAGCTTTGCCGCAAGGCAGCCACTTCCGACTTGGCGACAGTGAAGCCGGCGGCCAGTTCGTGGCCGCCGAAGGTCAGGAGGTATTCGCGCGAGTTGGCCATCGCCTGGTACAGGTTCAGCCCGTTGATGGAACGGGCCGAGCCCCGGCCCTTGTCCTGCCCGGTCGGGAAGGAGATGACGGCGGCCGGCTTGCCGAAAATCTCCGACAGCCTTCCGGCGACGATGCCGATCACGCCTTCGTGCCAGCCCGAACGGGCGACGAGGATGGCGGAGTCGTTGACGAGGTCGTGGGTGTTTTCGGCCTCGCGCGAGGCTTCGTCGAGGATGGTCTGGCACAGGGTCTGGCGCTCGGTGTTCTGGCGGTCGAGTTGGTCGGCGAGGCGGCGGGCGCGAATGGGGTCGTCCTCGACCAGCAGTTCGAGGGCGAGGTCGGCGTTGCCCATGCGGCCGGCCGCGTTCAGGCGGGGCGACAGCGAAAAGGCGATGCCCCGCGCGGTGAGGTCGCCCGCACCCAGGCGGCAGACGTCCAGGAGCGCAGAAATGCCCGGGCAGGCGCTGTGCATGGTCTTGAGGCCCCGGGCGACGATGACCCGGTTTTCGTCCACCAGCGGCGCGACGTCGGCGATGGTGCCGATGGCGGCCAGCGAAAGCAGGGACAGCAAGGTGTCGCGCAGGTGCGGTTCGACCTTGGGCTGGCCGGAGAGTTTTTCGTACAAGGCCCACGCCAGCTTGAAGGCGACGCCGACGCCGGTGAGTTCGCGGAACGGGTAGGACGAGTCCACCCGCTTCGGGTTGAGGATGGCGTAGGCGGGCGGCAATTCGCGGTCGCCGGGTTCGTGGTGATCGGTGACGATGACCTCGACGCCGTGGTCGACCAGGTATTTGATGCTCTCGTGTTCCGAGGTGCCGCAGTCGACCGTCACCACCAGGTCGATGCCGTCGGCGACGGCCTTTTCGGCAAATTCGGCCGAGATGCCGTAGCCTTCCTCGAACCGGGACGGCAAACGGTAGTCGAGGGAATAGCCGGCGGCGCGGCAGGCGCGGATGAGGAGAGCGCAGGCGGTGACGCCGTCGGTGTCGTAGTCACCGTAGACGACGCAGCGTTCGCGCGACTGGATGGCCTTGGCAAGGCGCGTCGCCGCCTTGTCCATGTCGTCCATGCGCCATGGCGAGACCAGTGAGTTGAGGGACGGTTTGAGAAAAGCAGCCACATTTTCCATCGCCAACGGTGAAACGCGTTGCGCGATGATTGTGGCCATTATGTGTGAGACACCGAATTTCTCAGAAATTTCCTCGACAACCGGCCCGGGGTTCGGCTTAAGCAGCCATTTGGCTGATGCCACGGGCTTCTCCAATTATATAAAAGACATAAACAATTCATTTGCATTATAGTGCATAATCGGGGTGGAGGCAACGGGGGTAGTCGAAAAAAAACTTGACACGGGGGTTTGGCTTGCGGGAAGTGGCTTGAAGCGGTGGAATCTGCCCCACTCGCCTGTAAAACACCGTCACCCCCGCGAACGCGGGGGTCCAGCGGACCGAACAAATGAGGAACGATTCGTTCAGCCCTGAAACATCGAACTGTTTACGGGTATGTACCACCGTTCCTTTCTCGATCCGTCCGCTGGGTTCCCGCGTTCGCGGGAATGACCTATTTTTTTGCTCCGAGTGGGGGATGACCGCACGCCGGGGTGATTGTGAGGCAAGGAGGAACGGTTGCCCATAACAAACGGGGAGCGCCTTTCGACGCCCCCCGTCCATAAACAGCCTCACAAGAACCCGTCTTTTAAATCCTCGGCAGAATCTTCCTCACCGCGTCCAGGCAATCGAAAATGTCCACCACCTCCTGCCCGCCGTCGTCGAGCATATCCTTGACCGAAATCTTCCCTTCGGCCAGCTCGTTTTCCCCCAGGATAAGGCAGCACATCGCCTCGCGCCGATTGGCGGCGCGCATCTGCGATTTCATCGACCTGCCTTCGTAATCCATGTCGGCCGATATGCCTGCTTCGCGAAGCCGCGCGATCAATCCCGCCATGGCGCGCCTGGCCGAATCGCCCAACGACACGCCGTAGACCTGCAACGGATAGCCGCAGGCGCACGCCCCGACCGCTTCCATCGCGATAAGCATCCGTTCGATGCCGAGGGCGAAGCCGATGGCGGGGGTGGGCTTGCCGCCCAGTTCCTCCACCAGGCCGTCGTAGCGGCCGCCGCCGCCGATGGCGTTTTGCGCGCCAAGGGCGTCGTGGGTGTATTCGAACACGGTCTTGGTGTAGTAGTCGAGGCCGCGCACCAGGGTATGGTCGATTGTATACTCGCCGCCGAGGGCGCTCACCCCTTCCTTCGTCCGCTCGAAGTGATCGGCGCACTCGGGGCAGAGGCTGTCGTAACTCTTCGGCAGGGTCGCCGACAGCTTCTGGCACTCCGGGTTCTTGCAGTCGATGATGCGCAGAACGTTCCGTTCAAACCGGTTCTGGCAGGTCTTGCAGTACTTGTCCAGGTTCGGGCGAATGGCGTCCCGGAGCAGTTGCCGGAACAGCGGTCGGCACTCCGGCTTCTGGCAGCCGATGGAATTCAGCCGCAACCCGACGTTGCCGATGCCGACGAACTCGTAAAAGCGCATGCCGACAGACACCACCTCGGCGTCCAGCAGCGGATCGCTGGAGCCGATGGCTTCGATGCCGATCTGGTGGAACTGGCGCTGGCGTCCCTTTTGCGGCCGCTCGCGGCGGAACATCGGGCCGGCGTACCACAGTTTGGTCAGCCCGCCCTGCTTTTCCATCGAGTGCTGCAGGTAGGCGCGCACGACGCCGGCGGTGTTTTCCGGCCGCAGGGTGATGGTGTCGGAGCCGGGCGTGAAGGTGTACATTTCCTTTTCGACGATGTCCGTGGCCGCGCCGATGGAGCGGGCGAAGAGTTCCGACCGTTCGAACACGGGGGTGCGGATGCGGGCATAGCCGTACCGGCTGAACAGATCCGCCGCGAACGTTTCGATCTTGTCGAAACGGTTGCCGTCGTTGCCGAAATAGTCGCGCGTGCCTTCTATGGCGCGTATGCCGGTGGTGGCCATGGTGTTCTCCTTGGAAAATGCCGAATCTCATAGCATACGGCTGGGGAGGAGAATTGCCAGACCCGGCCGGGATTTTTCGTCAAACAGTCCCCGTTACCGCGCGAATGTCAGGCCGTAGACCGCCCTCGCGCCGGCCGCCTTCAGGACCCGGGCGCATTCGGCCATGGTCGCGCCGGTGGTCATGACGTCGTCCACCAGCAGCACCCGCCGGCCCGCCACCGCCGGGTCGGCCCGGAACGCCCCCTCCAGGTTGGTCAGCCGCTGGCCCCGGCCTAGGCTGGCCTGCGGCACGGTCCAGCGCACCCGTTCGAGGCACGCGGAGGACCATTCGAGACCGCAGGTGCGGGCGACCCGTTCCGCCAGCACCGCCGCCTGGTCGAAACCGCGTTCGCGCCGCCGTTTCGGGTGAAGGGAGACGGGAGCGATCAGGTCGAGTTTGCCATGGAACGGGGCGGCCCGGTAGCGCTCCGCCATCAGCCCGGCCATGGGCCGGATTAATTCCTCTTCGCCGCCGAACTTCAGTGCCGTTACCAGGACCTTGGCCCCATGGCGGTACATCGCCACAGACACCGCGCCCCGCAGCCCCATCCAGCCGCCGTGGCAGCGGCGGCACTCCTTCAGGTGGACGGCGTGGGGGCCGGCCGGATAGCCGCAGGTCGGGCAGGCGCCCGGCCCTATCCAGGGCACCTTTCCGGCGCAATCCGAGCAGAGGAATGCGTTTCCGTGGGCGAAGAGGGCGGCGCGGCACAGCCGGCAGCGGGTCGGGGTTAGGCAGGCGAAGGCGATGTCCCGCGCTTCCCGGGCGATTTGGCCTATCAACCCCATGTCTTCCTCCACCCCGGTCGGTCGGGCGAATTTACTGGTAAATTACCCCGGTTTAGGCTAAAATTCCACAGTTTATACAGGCGTCCGGAATAGTTATTCCGGACTGGTGTTATGTAATGGGAAAAGTTCCGGCCAGAACTTCTCTTTAGTATAGAGTGAACAGGATGTCAACGTGCAAATTACCCGATACCTCAGCCCCCAGGTCGTGCGCCTCGGCATGATGGGCGGACACCTGGACGAAATCGATCCGGAAAAGGACCCGGAAAAGGAACGCATCCGCCTCAAGGCCGAAGTGCTGGAGGAACTGACCGATCTGTTTATGCAGACCGGGCAGATCCGCAACCGGAACAAGTTTCACCACGACCTGGTCTCCCGGGAGCGCAAGGCCACCACCGCCATCGGGGGCGGCCTGGCCGTGCCGCACGTCCGTTCCATGCAGCCGAAGGCGTTTTGCATGGTGTTTGCCCGGAGCCGGGACGGGGTGGAGTTCGAAAGCCCGGACGGCGAACCGGTGCACCTTATCTTCGGCATGGCCGCGCCGTCCTACGACGAGCGCATGTCGACCGAATACCTGCAGGCATACAAGTCCATCGCCCGCGCCTTCAAGGAGGAGGACTGGCTCCCGGCCGCGCTGCTGGGCGCCCAGGACGAACACGAAATCATCCATCTACTTTCAGGACTGGACTAAGCCATGGCCAGAAAAAATACCGCCGCCGGAACAGCCGACGCCGACAGGCAACCCGTTTTCGAAGACCTGCTGGCCGAGGCCGAAGTCCTGGCCGAGAAGATGGAGGAAGGCGGGCTCAGCCTCGACGAGTCCATCCAGGCCTATGAAAAGGGCGTTGCCAACCTGCGCCTTTGCGCCGACCTCCTCCGCACCGCCGAGGAAAAGGTCCAGGTCCTGCTGGAGAAAAACGGCGCCTTCCGCCTCGAGGAACTCGACGCCCGGTCCGCCGATTCGGACGACGGCGACGAAGACGGGGAGGACGGGTATTGATGGACGCGCCTGAAATCGAAACGCCCGCGCTCGCCGGGGAATCCGCCGGGCCCGCCGTCCCGCCCGAAGCGGCGGCGATGCTCGAGCGCCAGCCGTTCCGGGGCTATGAGTTGCGCAGCGTCCTCGCCCACGACGAACAGGGCGTCGTCTTCAAGGGCCACGACCAGACCATGGACAGGGCCGTCGCCGTCAAGGTGATGACCCCGTATCCCGGTCGCGAGGGCGTGGTGGAGGAGTTTTTCTCCCTCGCCGGCAGCATCGCCCAGCTCCGCTGTCCCGGCGCGGCGCGCGGCCTCGACGCCGGCCGGGGCGACGGCCGCTTCTTCATGGTCTACGAATACCTCGCCGCCGAGAGACTGAGGGAGCGGATCGAGCGTCGCGTCAGCGGCAGGCTGACCGAAAAGGAGAGCCTGGCGCTGGTGGGCGAATTGGCGCGGGTCCTGCAAAGCCTGTTCGAACTCGGCCATCCGCACGGCAATTTCCACCCGGGGAACATCATTCTGGGGGAAGGCGGCAGCGCCTGCCTCGCCGGTATCGGCTTTGCCTGGAGCCTGGCCTACCGGGACGACGAAGCCGCCTGCCGGGCGCGGCCGAACTATTTGCCGCCGGAGCGCATCGCCAACGAACTGGGCATCGACATCCGGGGCGATCTCTACAGTCTGGGCGCGGTGTGGTTCGCCATGCTGGCGGGCCGTCCGGTGTTTGTCGCCGAAACGCCCGACGACGTCCTGCGCATGCACCTGGAGGTCAAACCGCCGTCGGTGCGCGAATTCGACCCGAAAATCAGCGCCGCCACAGCGACCCTCATCAATTGGCTATTGGAAAAGGACCGCGACCGCCGCCCCCGGACGCCGAAGGAGTTCTTGCGCAAGCTCGCCGCGCATCCGCTCCTGGCGGCCGAGCCGGAACCGGACAGCGAAGCGGAAGAAGCGGAAGAAGCCGACCAGAGTGAAGAACCGCACCAGGCGGAACCGAACGGAAAGAGTGAAGAGAATTCACAATTCACAATGCATAATTCACAATTATTGGGCAATGAAACAATGAACAATGATCACGCATCGAGCAATGGGGGAGCGGTCGAGCGTGAGTCATAAATGCGGTAATAATTGGGCATTGTGAATTATGAATTGTGAATTAAAAAAGGGAGTTCGCATGCGCCATATCCTCAACCTGAGCTTGGTACTGTCCCTCCTCGCCACCTCCGCCCTCGCGGGCGAGTACGGATCGCGCGCGTTGTCGGGCTGGTTCAACGTCGCCTCGCCGGACGGGTGGCAGGGCCGCCGCTATATGGACGGCTCGATGATCATCGCGGAGGAATTCGACGCCAACGGCGACGGGCGCATCGACGTGTGGCGCTTCTACCGGCGCGGCATCCTCACGTCGGAGGAACAAGACACCAACGGCGACGGCAGGGTCGACCTGGTCATGCGCTACGACCCAGACACCGGCCTCATCACCGCCGTCCTCCGCGACACCAACAAGCGCGGCGTCAACGACGTCGAGGTCGAACGCACCGGCAGCCGCCGCTGGGTGATTTACGAAGACAGGAACCTCGACGGCACCACCGACCGCATCATCTACGTCAACGCGCCGCCGGACCTGTTCGAGCGGCACGCCATCGACCCGGCCACGACGGCGGACATCTCCTCCGCCATCCCGCGCACCTACTGGCACGAGATGTGGTCGGACGACGGCTACACCGGCTCCATCACCGATTATTTCCGCTACAACAACCGCGGCTTCCTCTCCCATTACGGCCAGTGGAACGGACGCCGCATCGTTTGGAACCGCTGCCCGCCGGACTTTGTGCCGCGCCCGGTCACGCCCACCATCGCGCCGGACCGCTTTGCGCCGCCGGCGGTGGCGGTCCAGCCGGCCCAGCCGCTCGAGTCGGCACCGGCCCCGGTTGCGGGCGGTCCCGCCGGACCGGTGCGGGATCCCTTCGACCTCTCGGCCGGCGCGGCGGACGTCGATCCCTATTATGGCATGGCGCAGCAGCCGACGCCGCAGCAGCCGATCGACGCGTTGCAGGCCGCGCCGGGCGAGGATCCCTTCTTCGCCCCGGCCGCGCCCGCGCCGCTGCCGTCGCAGCCGGCGTACATCCCCGGCGCCGTGTCGACCGAAGGCTCGGCCGCCCGCGCCATCCCGGCGCGGATGCGGCCGCCCGGGCAAAGCCGCAGCAGGTAGCGAAAGGAGGCGCAGATAGAAACGATGATGATCCCGGCCCAGCCCGCCGACGACCTGGGTCCCGAACACTGGATCAACCGCGACCTGTCGTGGATTGCCTTCAACTACCGCGTGCTGGCGCAGGCGGAGGATATCAATTTGCCGCTGCTGGACCGGGTCCGTTTCCTCGCCATCGTCTCGTCCAACCTGGACGAATTCTTCATGGTCCGCATCGCCTACATGCGCCGGGCGCTGAAGTCCGGCCAGGCCCTGACCGGCCCCGACGGCATGACGCCCCGGCAACTCCTCGATTCGGCCCGCGAAAAGGCGCGCGAACTCATGGACCGCGCCAACCGCTGCTGGACCGACGACATCCTCCCGGCACTGCGGAATTCGAGCGTTGACATCGTCGAACCGGGCGAGTTGACCCGCGAGGACCGCGATTACCTCAACCCCTATTTCCGCGAGCAGGTCCTGCCCGTCCTCACCCCGATGGTGCTGGACGCGACGCACCCGTTCCCGCTCCTGTCGTCCGGGGCCATCTACCTGCTGCTGCGGCTGAAGGCGCGCTCGGACGTCGAGGACGCCTTTTTCTCGAAAGCCGATACGGTGCTGGTGCAGGTGCCGTCCGGCCTCGACCGCTTCGTCACCCTGCCGCACCGCGAGGACGGCTACCGCTTCCTCCTGCTGGAAGACCTGGTCACCCTCTGCGCCAACGAAATCGTCAACGGCTACGACATCCTGAACGTCCACCATTTCCGCATCACCCGCGACGCCGAACTGCTGCTGGACGACGACCGCTCCGACGACCTCATCATCGCCATCCGGGAGGGCCTCAAGCGAAGCCGCTGGGGCGCGCCCGTCAAGCTGTCCATCTCCAGCAAGGTGCCGGACGAGGAGGCGGCCTATCTGTCGCAGATGCTCGAACTCGAGCCGAAGGATCTGTTCCGCTCCACCGGCATGCTCGACATGAAGGGGTTGTTCGGCCTGATCGGCAAGGTGGAGCGGCCCGATCTGCTCGAGCCGCCCTGGCCGCCGCAGAACCACCCCGCCTTCAGCGGCCACGACGACGTGTTTTCGGTCATTTCGAAGCGGGACGTGATTATCAGTCTGCCCTACCAGTCGTTCGATCCGGTGACGCGCCTCATCGCCGAGGCGGCGGACGACCCAGACGTCCTCGCCATCAAAATAACCCTCTACCGGGTCAGCGGCCAAAGCCCGCTGGTGCGGGCGCTCATCCGCGCGGCCGAACAGAAGAAGCAGGTCACGGCGCTGGTGGAATTGCAGGCCCGCTTCGACGAAGAGGCCAACATTACCTGGGCGCAGCGGCTGGACGCCGCCGGCGCGCATGTCATCTACGGCGTCGTCGGCTACAAGACCCATTCAAAGGCTGCCCTGGTTATCCGCCGCGAGTCGGACGGCATCCGCCGCTACTGTCACCTCGCCACCGGCAACTACAACGACCGCACCGCGCGCCAGTACACGGACCTCGGCCTGCTCACGGCCGACCCGGACTTCGGCGAGGACCTGAGTTCGTTCTTCAACGTCATCACCGGCTACAGCCTGCCGCCGGTGTGGAACTACATCGAAATGGCCCCGACCGGCCTCCGCGCCCGCACCGTGGCGATGATCCGCCGCGAGGTCGAGCGCCACACGCCGGACAACCCCGGCTTCATCCGCGCCAAGATGAATTCACTGATCGATCCGCAGATCATCCGGGAACTCTACAAGGCCAGCCAGGCGGGGGTGAAGATCGACCTGCTGGTGCGCGGCCTGTGCCGCTTGCGGCCGGGCGTGCCGGGCCTGTCCGAGAACATCCGCGTCCGTTCCATCGTCGACCGCTTTCTCGAGCACCCGCGCATCTTCCATTACCGCAACGGCGGCAACGAGGAGGTCTACCTGTCGTCGGCGGACTGGATGGAACGCAACATGGACCGGCGGCTGGAACTGTTGTTCCCGATCAATGATCCCGACTGCCGCAAAGAGGCCCTGGCCGTCCTCGACGCCGGCTTCGCCGACAACGTCAGCGCCTGGCGGCTCCTGCCGGACGGCGTCTACAGCCGCGAAAAACCGGCTCCGTACGAGCCGATCTACCGCAGCCAGGAAAAGCTCTACGGCCGCGCCGTCGCCATGGCCGCCAAGTCGCGGGACGAAAAGCGCCACAACGTCTTTACCGCGCGCACCGGCCAGTCGGCGCGAAAACGAAGATGACGCCTCACAAGATAATTCGAATTTTATAATAGAGTTCTGAGGAGAAGAAACAATGGGCAAGAACAAGCGTTACATGGCCCTCGACTTCGGCATCGGCCGGGGCGTGGCCGTGGCCGGCGGATTCGACGGCGACCTGCTGGAACTGGATCTGCTGCACCGGTTCGACATTCTCGCGACCTCCATGCTAGGGGTCGGCTATTGGGATTTTCCGGCGATGGTCATCCACGCCAAGCAGGGTCTGCATTCCTACACCGCCAAATACGGGCCCACCCTCGCCGGCGTCGCCTGCAACTCGTGGGGCGTCGACTTCGGCCTGCTGGACAAGACCGGCCATCTGCTGGCGAATCCGGTCCACCACCTCGACGCGCGGACCGAGGGCGCGGTCGAACGGCTGGGCGCGATTTTCTCCGACCGGAGCCTCTACCAGCGGACCGGCATCAAGCCGAAAAGCGTCAGCACCCTGACGCAGCTCTATACCATGGCGTTCTCGAACAACCCGCTCCTCGACAAGGCGGTGACGATGCTCCTCATGGGCGATTTGGTGTCGTACTTTCTCTCCGGCATTCCGGTCGAGGAATACACTCTCGCCAGCACCAGCGGCATGTACGACGCCGAAACGCGCGACTGGTCCCGCGACATCATTCTGGGGGCAAAGATTCCGCCGGCGATGGTGCCGGAAATCGTCGCGCCCGGAACAGTCATAGGGAGCCTCCTCGACATGGAGGTCGATCTCGGGCCGACGCCGGTCATCGCCCCGGCCGCCCACGGCATGGCAGGAGCCATCGCCGCCACGCCGGCCAAGGGCGAGGACTGGCTCTGCATCACCTCCAGCTATTGGACCCAGGTGTCGGCCGAACTGGCCAACCCCATCGTCAACGACCACAGCTTTGCCGCCGACTTCTCCAACCTTGGCGGCGTCGACGGCACCATCATCTTCCAGAAGGAGATGATCGGCTTCGGCTTCATCGACGGCTGCATCAAGGTGTGGAGCCGCCAGGACGGCCGCCAGATCAGCCGGGACGAAATGCTCAAGGCCAGCCTCGAGGCGCCCGCGATGCAGCGCGTCTTCAACCCGTGGGACGAGCGCCTCGACCGCGCCTGGGACAAGCCGGCGATTCTCAACAAGATCCTCGTCGAGTCGGGCCAGGAACCGCTTACCGACCGCGCCGCCATCGTCCGCACCATCCTGGACATGATGCTCCTGGCCCAGCGCCATTCCATCCGGCAACTGCGGGACATCACCGGGCGCAAGTATTCGGTCCTGCACTTTACCGGCCGGGGCGGCGATTTCGCGCCGCTTGGACAGCGGCTTGCCGACGCGACCGGCATGACGGTCAAATTCGGCATGATGGAGGCGCGCGCCATCGGCAACATCGTCCTGCAGATGATGGCCCTGGGCGACCTCGGTTCGCTGGCCGACGCGCGCGACCTGGTGGCGCGCTCGTTCTCGGTGAACGAGTTCACGCCGGGCAAGACGACGAGCCAGTGGGACGACGCCTACGCGAAGTTCCTGAAGATCATATAAGGGCGACGGAGACGGAATGAGCGACTTCTGGCAGGGAAAATCGGTGCTTCTCGGCGTGACTGGCGGCATCGCCATCTACAAGGCGGTGGGGCTGGCGAGTAAACTCGCCCAGGCCGGAGCCGAGGTCGACGTCGTCATGACGCCGGCGGCGTGCGAATTCGTCGCGCCGCTCACCTTTGCCGCCGTCACCCACCGGGGCGTGCACCTGGACCCGTGGCTCGCGGACCGCAAGCCCGAGCACATCGCCCTGGCGGAGCGGCCAGACCTCGTCGTCGTCGCTCCCTGCACCGCCAACACCATGGCCAAGCTCGCCCATGGCCTGGCGGACAACCTGCTGACCAGCGTGCTCCTGGCGACGGTGAAGCCGGTCCTTATCGCCCCGGCCATGAACGTCGGCATGTGGAACGCCGCGCCGACGCAACGCAACCTGAAAATCCTCGCCGGCGACGGCTACCATTTCGTCGGCCCCGACAGCGGCAACCTCGCCTGCGGCTATGCGGGTACGGGCCGGATGTCGGAACCGGAATCGATTCTGGCGGCGATGGAAGAGGTATTGCGCGGCGAAATCGACAAGACACAGTGCTAAAGCCGTAAAATTATACTGTGAACGGGTAGATGGCTGTAAACCGTCTCCCTCGCCCCCGGAGGGGGAGAGGGTCGGGGTGAGGGGTCTTTCGGTCAGGTTTTTTGCTATGCCGCAAGGTAGACCGCAAACCTCCCCATACGTCACCCCGGCGTGCGGACAGCCACCAGCGGAGTAGACAGGCGGTTCGGCCGGGGTCCACGGGGACAGACGGTTACTGCACCGAACTCAAGCAGCCTTCGGCTTCGGCCGCGCACTTTTTAGAGTAGCTCGACTTTGAGATGAAAGAAACTCGATGAACAACCCGGTAGCACGCATTATGGACGTCAATTTCAACCGCGCCGGCGAAGCCCTGCGCACGCTCGAGGAATACGCGCGCTTTGTCCTGGATTCCGCCGGGATGTCGTCCCGGTGCAAGTCGCTGCGTCACGCCCTCGCCGCCGCCATAACGGCGTGGAACAACGCCGTCCCGCCGGCCGACCGTCCGCTCCCCAACCGGGACATCGCCGGCGACGTCGGCGCCGCCATCAAAACGCCCGGGGAAGGGACGCGCCCCGACGCCGCCGGCGTCGCCGCGGCGGCGGCGCGCCGCGCCGCCGAAGCGCTACGGGTGTTGTCCGAATACGCGAAAATCGACAACCCCGCGCTTGGAGTCGAGTTCGAGCGCATCCGCTACGGGCTCTACGATCTCGAGCCGGTGCTGATGGCCGATGCAGAGCGGCGCAGGCGTCTGGCCGAGGCGCGGCTCTACATCCTCATCACCACCGGTCTTTGTTCCACCGACGCCCGCACGGCGGCCCGGGAAGCCGTCGCCGGCGGAGCCGACATGATTCAACTTCGCGAAAAGGAGATGGAGGACGGCGAATTCCACCGCCTCGCCTCCGACATCGCCGACATCTGTCGCGACGGTGGCACGCTGTTCATCGTCAACGACCGGCCGCACATCGCCTCCCTCGTCGACGCCGACGGCGTCCACGGCGGCCAGGGCGATTTGCCCATCCACCTGACGCGGCGCATCCTCGGACCCGACAAGATAATCGGCCGCTCCACCTCCGGCCCCGACTTTGCCCGGCAGGCGCAAGCGGACGGGGCGGATTATATCGGCGTCGGACCGGTTTATGAAACAAACACCAAGAAGCACCGCGCCGCCGCCGGACCCGACTATGTCGCGTGGGTCTCGTCCTGGGGCGGGTTGCCGTATTTCGCCATCGGCGGCATCAACCGCACCACCATCGACGCGGTCCTCGCCGCCGGGGCGCGCGCCGTCGCCATCTGCACCGCCGTCACCAAGGCCGCCGACATCGCCGCCGAGACCGCGTTCTTCAAGGAACGGCTGGCCACGAATCGTTAGAAAAAGGAAGTCTTTCGCATGGACAAAAAAGGCCTGCGCATCCTTGGCAAAAACGCCGACGACCGCACCCCCGGCCCCGAGGACGATCCGGCCCTCGGCGCGACCGGGTTCTACTACATCACCCCGGCCGACGCCTGGGACGACACCACCCTTTCGGGTCGGCGCGTGTATTCGCGCCTCGTCACCCTGCCGACCTATATCTTCCGCGAACTGCTGAAGGGGGTGATTCTCTCCACGGCGGTGTTCTCCGTCATCCTCATGGCCGTCTTCGCCGGCCAGGTCATGCGGGACGGTATCGGCGCCTATACGCTGGCGCGGGTGCTGCCGAACTTCATCCCGCTGATCTGCCCGTTCGTGCTGCCGCTCGCCATCATCACCGGCATCCTCATGTGCTACAGCCGCCTGGCGAAGGACAACGAGATCCTCGCCGCCTACGCGGGCGGCATCAACCCGCTCTGGCTCATGCTCCCGGCCATTCTTACCTCCATTATCGCCATTTTCATCACCCTGACCCTGAACGAGGTGGCGCTCCTGCCCGCCATCCGCAACATCGAACGGCTGGTGATTGACGACCAGGCCAACATCCTCCACCGCATGATCGCCCGGCCCGGCAACATCACCGTCCAGACCGGCTCCGAATACATCGCCATGTCGAAATTGGACCCGTCCCGCGATCCCGAAGGCCGCGCCAGCCTCGACATCACCCGCTTCAACAACGCCGCCCCGGCCGAGATAGGCGACAACTTCTCCTGGGACGAACGCTACCCGTACCCGGCCAAGCGCGTCGTCGCCCGCGATCACGAGGTGCAGGACTTTTCTGACGGCGGCGGCGGCGAAGAAATGACCATGAAGATGCTGGTGATGAAGCCCATCTTCCAGGACCTGCACATCGCCGACATCAACCGCACCTTCATCGCCACCGGCGAGTCGGGCGAGGAACGCATCGTCCTGGGCGGCAGGCCGAACGTCACCATCCACGCCAACCGCTCGTCCTTCTGGCCCATCCTGCTCCTCTCCGACACCCGCCGCGAGGCCGAGGACAAGGTGCGGGAACTCTCGTCCATCAACCTCGAGAACCTGACGCAAACCCAGCGCGCCGCCGCCGTCAATATGCTCGACCGCCAGCGGCGGCTCATCCTCGACCGGACGTCGGAAATCAACATGCGCCTGGCCCTGTGTTTCTCCTGTTTCGCCTTCGCCATCCTGGGCATTCCGCTCGGCATGCGCACCCGAGGCACGCTGGTCGCCTCGTTCGTGTGGGGCATCGCCGTTGCGGGCGCGTATTTTCTCGCGCTCAAGTCGGCCGAGGCGCAGGTGGGGCGCGGCCTCATGCCCTATTGGGTTATCTGGATTCCCGACCTGTTGGTTATCGTCATCGGCATCATTCTCTGGTTTGTGAATACCCGCCGGTCCTAACGAAAAGGGGAGTTGCGTCGTTTTGGGTTAGGACACGCGCACCCTCCCCCATACGTCACCCCGGCGTGCGGACATCCACCAGCGGAGTAAGCGGGCGGTTCGGCCGGGGTCCACGGGGAAAAACAGCCACGGCACCGAGCTTCGGTGGTCATCGGCACTGCTCACAATTTTTTATCCATGCATTTAACGCCGGGCAGCCCCGGCCATCACGGAGATTTTTCATGCAGCGGCGACACTTTCACGACCTCGTCAACCGGCGCGCCCTTATCCTGGACGGCGCGACCGGCACCGAACTGTTCAAACGCGGCTTGCCCGCCGGCGCGTCGCCCGAACACTGGATACTGGACCACCCCGACGTCATCCAGGCCCTGCACAGCGAATACTACGAGGCTGGGTCCGACATCGTCCTCGCCTGCACCTTCGGGGCCAACCGGGTCAAGCTGCGCGATCACGGCCTGCAGGACCGCGTCCTCGACATGAACGTTTCGCTGGTGCGGGCGTCCCGGAAAGTGGTGCCCGAAGGACGCCTCCTGTTCGGCGACATGTCGCCCACCGGCATGCTGATTGAACCCTTCGGCCCATTCGCCTTCGACGAGGCGGTCGATGTCTACCGCGAGCAGGCGAGCGCGCTGCTGGAAGGCGGCGTCGACGGCTTTATGATCGAAACGATGATGGACATGCAGGAGGCCCGCGCCGCCCTCCTCGCCGTGCGTGAAATCGCGCCCGATTACCCGGTCATCGCCGGCCTCACCTACGAGAAGTCGGGCCGCACCATCGGCGGCACCACGCCGGAGATCGCCCTCGTCACCCTCCAGGCGCTGGGCGCGGACGCGGTCGGCTGCAACTGTTCCACCGGCCCGGAGGAGATGCTGGTCCTGCTCGGGAACATGCTCCCGTACGCGCGCGTGCCGGTCTTTATCAAACCGAACGCCGGCATGCCCTGCCTCCGCGACGGCCGCAACCAGTACGACCTCGCCCCGGACGGCTTTTCTGAGGCGGTGCTCCGGGGCGTCGGCATGGGCGCGCGCATCGTCGGCGGCTGCTGCGGCACGACGCCGGATCACATCCGCGCCACCCGGCAGGCGCTCCATTCCCATGCCGGCACGCTGCACGCGCCGGAACGCTCGAGCCGCCTCGCCGTCACCTCGGCCCGCAGCCTCTACGATTTCTCGCCGGTCGACGGCCGGCCTGCGCCCCTGGCGGTCATCGGCGAACGCATCAACCCGACCGGCAAAAAGGCCTTCCAGGCCGAACTGCTCGCCGGCAGTCTCGACCGCGTCCTCACCTTCGCCGAAGAACAGGCCGAAGCGGGAGCCGGACTCCTCGACGTCAACCTCGGCCTCGGCGGCATCGACGAGGCGGCGATGCTCCGGACCGCGGTCGCGCTGCTCGCTCCGGCGACGTCGCTGCCGCTCGTCATCGACAGCGTCGACCCGAAAGCTATGGAGGCGGCCCTGCGCCTCTATCCCGGCCAGGCGCTTGTGAATTCCGTCTCGGGCGAGCAAAACCGGCTGGAAGGTATCCTGCCACTTGCCGCCAAATACGGCGCAGCCATCATCGTCCTGCCGGTCGGCGACGGCCACATCCCCGAGACCTCGGCGGACCGGATGCGCCTCGTCGACGGCATCCTGGCCGAAGCGGCGAAACACGGCCTGGGCGAGGACGACGTCCTTGTCGACGCGCTGGCCATGACCGTCTCCGCCGACCCCGCCGCCGCCGGCGCGACGCTGGAAACGCTGGGCCTGTGCCACAGGCGCGGCCTCGCCACCCTGCTCGGGTTGTCGAACGTCTCGTTCGGCATGCCGGGGCGGCAGTGGCTAAACGCCGCCTTCCTGGCGATGGGGATGACGCACGGGCTGACGGCGGTCATCGCCAACCCGGCCGCGCCCCTTCTCATGGACATGAAGGCGAGTTGCGACGCGCTCCTGAACCGCCACGACGGCGGCCCGGCCTATCTCGACCGCTTCGCCAAGCCGGCCGACGGTCAGGCCGAACCGGAAAAGAAGGCCGAGGCGGCGACGCCCATCGATCTCGCCGCCCGCGCCATCCTCAAGGGCAGCGTCAAACAGGCCGCGCCGCTGGTCCGCAAGGCCGTCGAGACAGGCATTCCGGCGGGCGAACTGGTGCAGGAGCACCTGGTGCCTGCCATCATGAAGGCGGGTGATCTCTATGAAAAAGGCACCTATTTCCTGCCGCAACTGATGCTGGCTGGGGAGGCGATGCGCCGGGCGCTGGAGGAAATAGAGCCCGACCTGTCGCGCGAGCGCGCCGCCGAGGCCGGCACGGCCAAGGGCCGCATCGTCGTCGCCACCGTCGCCGGCGACGTCCACGACATCGGCAAAAATCTGGTGACGCTGATGCTCCGGAACCACGGCTACGAAGTGGTCGACCTGGGGAAGGACGTTCCGGCCGAGGCGGTCATCGAGGCCGCGCGCACCCACAACCCCCACATCATCGGCCTGTCGGCCCTGATGACCACCACCCTGGCGGCGATGCGCGAGACTATCCGGGCGGTCCGCGACGCCGGCATCACCGGCGTCAAAATCATGGTCGGCGGCGCGGCGGTGACCGAGCACTTCGCCGCCGAGGCCGGGGCCGACGGCTATTCGGCCGACGCGGTGGCGGCGGTCAAATTGGCCGGCGATTTGATGGAGGGACAGGCATGAGCAAGAACGTTGTCGAGACGATGCGGGAGCGGCTGTACCTGCGTGACCCGGTGTTTTCCTTCGAATTCTTTCCGCCCAAGGATGAAAAAGGCCACGCGACCCTGGAGAAGTCCCTGGCCGAACTGGCCAGGCTGAACCCTGCCTTCGTCTCCGTCACCTGCGGCGCGGCAGGGAGCACCCGCGACCTCGTCCTGTCCATGCAGGAACGCTACGACTTCGGCGTCATGGCCCACATCACTGCCATGGGCTATTCCCGGGGCGAACTCGCCGACCTGGTGGCCGATTACCGCCGCCGGGGCGTCCGCAATTTCCTCGCCCTCCGGGGCGATCCGCCCCGCGACGTGCCGGACTGGCGGCCGCCGTCCGACCAGGCCACCAACGCCCGCGAGGTGGTGGAGATCATCCGCCGGGTCGCGCCGGACGTCTGCATCGGCGTCGCCGGCTATCCGGAAAAGCATCCCCAGGCCCCCAGCCACGAGGAAGACATGCGCCATCTCGGCGAAAAGGTCGCGGCCGGCGCGGACTTTGTCGTCACGCAGCTATTCTTCAACAACGAGTCGTATTTCGACTTTGTCCACCGCGCCCGGCTGGAGGGAATCAAGGTCCCGATCCTACCCGGCATCATGCCGGTAACGCGAACGGGCCAGGTCGACCGCTTCCGCGAGCTGTGCCGGGTCGAGGTGCCGCCCGCCCTGGACGGCCTGCTCCAGGACGACGAAGCGGTGAAGACGCGTGGCGTCGGCATCGCCTACGCGGCAGCGCAGTGCGCCGACCTCTTGCGCCGCGGCGCGTACGGCATCCACTTCTACACCCTGAACCTCTCCCGCGCCAGCCACACCCTCTACGAAATCCTCAAGGCAATGGGCTGGTAACCAGGCCTGCCACAACGTATAAACGGCCCGGTGCTCCCGGGCCGTTTCTCGTGTTTGGCTATTTGGGTCGCACCTCTGCACCGGTACATTCTGCACGCAACGACACATTTTCCCCAAACACGTCACCCCGGCGTCTCCGCGATGAACCGGGCGAGGGGCGTGAAGTTGTGCCGGGGCAAGGCGGGGACGCGGTCACGCGATGGTGTCGCTCCGACGGGTAAACAGCCAGCACGGGGTCATTCGCCCTTGCCCCGGCACAACGACACGCGTGTCCGCTGGTCGCCGCTTCACCGCCGGGGTGACGTGTTTTGGGGAGGCGGTACGAGTCATCCCACGCACCAAAAAAAACACCTCCGTCGAGTGCGGAGGCGTTTTTCCACCCAAGGTACGGGGTTTCCCTACGCTTGCGCCTACCTGACGCTCCGTCGGGTGTTGGCGCGGTGGCCGGGGTTTTGCAGGATAGGCCCGACCACGGAGCGGAAGCGGTCGATTTCAAACGGCTTCATCAGGTAGTTGGTCGCGCCGGCCTGGATGGCTTCGATGATGCGTTCCGCAAGGCTTCCGACGACACCATGACGACGGCGATGTCTTCTGTCCTGGGGTTGGACCGGATATGGCGCAGGCACTGCAGACCGTCGATGCACGGCATATTCCAGTCCATCAGGATGAGGCCGACGTCGGGGTGTTGATTCAGGAGTTCCAGGACGACGTCGCCGCCGTCGGCGGTCAACGCCTCAGTGCCGCCAACCTCGTCCAGCATGGTCTGCAGGATGCGCCGCATGGTGATGGAATCGTCAGCGATGATGGTCTGCATGGGAACCCCCTCGTCAAGATAGGCTTTATGCCGTCGACAATGCCTGCTCCAGATCGGCCAGGATGTCCTGGACGTTTTCGATGCCGACGGAAAGCCGCACATATTCGGGATTAATGCCCGCCGCCTTCAGTTCGGCGTCGTTCATCTGCCGGTGGGTGGCGGAAGCGGGATGCAATACGCACGAGTGCGCGTCGGAAACGTGGGTGGCGATGTGGCAGTGGGTGAGCGCGTTCAGGAAGCGCTCGGCCGCATCCCTGCCGCCCGTGACGCCCAGGCCGATGACGCCGCAGGTGCCGTTGGGCATGTATTTGTTCGCCAGGCTGTGGTAGCGGTTGCCGGGCAGCATGGGGCAGTTGACATAGTCGACCTTCGGGTGGTTGTCGAGGTATTCGGCGATGGTGCGGGCGTTGTCGCAGTGGCGCTGCATCCGTAGGTGCAGGCTTTCGAGGCCGAGGTTGAGGATATAGGCGCTGACCGGCGACTGGACGCAGCCGAGGTCGCGCATCAACTGCGCCACCATCTTGGTGATATACGCGCCGCCCTTGCCGAAGCGCTCCGGGTAGACGACGCCGTGGTAGGTCTCGTCCGCCTGCGTCAGGCCGGGGAAGCGGTCCGGGTATTTCGTCCAGTCGAAGTTGCCGCTGTCGACGACCACCCCGCCCACGGCCGCGCCGTGGCCGTCCATATACTTGGTGGTGGAGTGGGTGACGATGTCCGCGCCCCATTCGAACGGCCGGCAGTTCACCGGCGTCGCGAAGGTGTTGTCGATGATGAGCGGGCAGCCGTGGCGGTGGGCCAAGTCGGCGTAGCGTTCGATGTCGACGACCGACAACGACGGGTTCGACAGGGTCTCGGCAAACACCAGCTTTGTGTTCGGCCTGAAGGCGGCGTCGAACTCGGCGTCCGATGGGTTGACCGGCAGGAAGGTCGTTTCGATGCCCATGTTGCGCATGGTGTGGGCGAAGAGGTTGTAGGTGCCGCCGTAGATTTCGGCCGAGCAGATGATGTGGCCGCCGGCGGTGCAGATGTTGAACACGGACAGGAACGACGCCGCCTGGCCGGAGCCGGTCAGCATGGCGGCGGTGCCGCCCTCGAGCTGGCAAATCTTGGCCGCGACGGTGTCGCAGGTCGGATTTTGCAGCCGCGAGTAGAAGTAGCCCACTTTTTCCAGATCGAAAAGCTGGCCCATCTCCTGGCTGGAGGTGAATTTAAAGGTGGTACTCTGGATTATGGGGAGCTGCCTCGGCTCGCCGTTTTTGGGCGTATAGCCGGCCTGAACGCAGAGTGTCTCGATATGATCCATTGACGCCATCCCTGTCTGTGACGGTATACCCGCCGGAATAAAGTTTACTTGCCTTGAAGGTTCAGCCCATTATACTGCGGGGTATGGCTAAGGCAAGCCACAAAGGATCGCAATGCGCGTAGGCAACCTCCCCGGCATCCGTCGACTGCCCATCTACCTAAACCTGCTTCGCGCCATGCGCGAGGACGGGATCGAGCATGCCTCTGCCGCCGCCCTTGCCGACCTGGCCGGGCTGGTCGCCTCGGTGGTGCGCAAGGATCTGGAAATGACCGGCGCGTCCGGCACCACCGGGCGCGGCTTCTGCGTCGCCGCCCTTATCGCAGACATCGAATCGTTCCTCGGCTGGGATAACCCGAACGACGCCTTCCTGGTCGGCGCGGGCAACCTCGGCGCCGCGCTTCTCGGCCACCGCGACCTCCGCAGCCACGGGGTGAATTTCGTCGCCGCCTTCGACACCGATCCGGCCAAGGTCGGGCTCACCATTCACGGCGTGGAAGTGTTGCCTGTCGAAAAGATGGTCTCGCTGGGCCAGCGGATGCACGTCCGCATGGGCATTATCTGCGCGCCGGACGAATCGGCCCAGGCGGCGGCGGATCTGCTTGTCGATAGCGGCATAACCCGCATCTGGAGTTTTGCCCCCACCATCCTCAAGGTGCCGAAGGGCGTGACGGTGCAGCGCGAGGATCTCTCGGCCGGCCTGGCTGAATTATTGGTGAAGTCGATGGGGTTTGGAACGTGATGCCCGGAGGGGAAAACTCCGCCTCGTTTGATCGTGCCGCAGTGAAAACATGGGCAATAGGGAAACGCGGCCCCCTCTCCCTTGAGGGAGAGGGATGGGGTGAGGGTGATAGCCCCATGCCCACGTTTTCACCCATGCCGCAGCAAAAAACGTGGGCGGCAGGCATACCTTAATACAACCCCGACGGCTTCTCCTTCAGATTGATCATAATGCTCTTCGTCTGCCAGTACGCCCCCAACAGCATCTTGTGGGTCTCGCGGCCGATGCCGGATTTCTTGTATCCGCCGAAGGGCGCGCCGGCAGGGATGTTGTTGTAATCATTGATCCACATGCGGCCGGTATGGACGCCCCGGGCCACGCGGATGGCGCGGTTGATGTCGCGGGTATAGACAGCGCCGGCAAGGCCGTATTCACTCGAGTTGGCGAGGGTGAGCGCTTCCTCCTCGTCCTTGAACTTGATGACGACGCCGACCGGCCCGAAAATCTCCTCGCGGGCGATTTTCATCTCGTTTGTGACGTCCGCGAACAGGGTGGGCGCGATGAAATAGCCCTTGTCCATGCCGTCCTTGGTCAGGCGTTCTCCGCCCGTCACCAGCCGAGCGCCTTCGTCCTTGCCTGCCTTGATGTATTTCAGCACCGTTTCCAATTGCTTTTCGTTAACGATGGCGCCCATCTGGGTGTCCTTGTCCCAGGGCATGCCGACCTTGACCTTTTCAAACCGCTTTTTCGCCTCGTCGACAAACTTGTCGTAAATGGATTCCTGGACGAAAATCCGCGAACCGGCCGAGCACACCTGGCCCTGGTTGAACAGGATGCCCTGCTGCAACCCGTCCATCGCCATCTCCCAATCGCAGTCCTCGAAGTAGATATTCGCCGATTTGCCGCCCAGTTCGAGGGTGGCGGGGATGAGTTTTTCCGCCGCCGCCGCGACGGTATAGCCAACCTCGGTCGACCCGGTAAAGGACAGCTTGGCGAATTTGGGGCTCTCGAGAATATAACTGCCCGTTTCCGAACCCTTGCCTGTCGTGAGGTTGACGACCCCCGGAGGCACGACGTCCTTAATGAGGTCCATCAGTTCCAGCATGCTCAGGGACGTTTCAGCCGCCGGTTTCAGCACGGTGGCGCAGCCTGCGGCGATGACCGGGGCCAGCTTCCACGCGCCCATCTGCAGCGGGAAATTCCAGGGGATGATCTGGCCGGCCACGCCGATGGGTTCGTGCAGGATGATGGACATGGTGTCGTCGTCCAGCATGACGGCGCTGCCTTCGTGGGCGCGGATGGCGGCGGCGAAGTAGCGGAAATGGTCGGCTGATTCAGGCACGTCGGAGGCGAGCGTTTCGCGGATGGGCTTGCCGTTGTCGAAGGTCTCGACCGCGGCCAGATGTTCCTTATTCTTATCGATGATATCGGCGATCTGCATCAGGACGTCGGCGCGGTCGGCCGGCGAGGAGTTGCGCCACGAGATCCAGGCGTCCCACCCGGCCTGGGCCGCCTTGTCGACGTCCTCGCGGGTCGCGGCGGCGCAGGTGGCCAGCTTTTCGCCGTTGGCGGGGCATCGCGTCTCAAAGGTGCCGCCGTCGGAGGCGTCGCACCATTCGCCGTTGATGAAAAGTTTGTATGATTCCTTCAGTTTCGGTTTGTCCATGGGTATGCCTTTCGTGGTGAGTCTCCCCTTACACGTTTATGTCATCAGAATTCCTCCTCTTTTTCGCTTTATGCCGCTAATTTTCGCTTGGCCGGGACGGGTCTCGTTAAATGTCCTCGAAATAATCGAAGGCCGAATAGGCGGCGGTCGCGCCGTCGCCGACGGCGGTGACGACCTGGCGGCATTGTTTGGCGCGGATATCGCCTGCCGCGAACAGCCCGGGCATGGTCGTGCGCATCTCGCAGTCGGTGATGACGAATCCGTCGTTGTCCTTTTGCACCTCGTCCGGGAGGAACCCGCCCGACGGCGTCATGCCGACAAACACGAACAGCCCCGCCACCTCCAGGGTCCTTGCCTCGCCCCCGTTTGTCGGGACGATGGTCACGCCGGTCAGGGCGTTGTCGCCGTGCAGTTCGGTGATGGTGTAGCCGAGCACCGGCTCGACGTTTTTCGCGTGCGATTCCAGCTTTTCCACGTGGCAGCGGTCTGCCTTGAAGCGGTCGCGGCGATGGATGAGGTAGAGTTTTTCCACCAGGTTCGAGAGGTGCAGGGCTTCCTCGAGGGCTGAATTGCCGCCGCCGACCATGGCCACGGTGCGGTTCCTGAAAAACATCCCGTCGCACATGGCGCAATAGCTGACGCCCCGGCCGGTGAGGCGGTCCTCGCCGTCGACGCCGAGCTTTTTTCGGGCTTGCACCGGAACAGACGATAACGGCGCGGGCCGCGATCATTTCGTTGTCCAGGGTGAGGATGTGCCATTTGTCCTCGAAGGTCATCTTCTGCACGCCCTGGGTGATATGGTCGATATCGTAGCCCTCGAGGTGGAGGGCGAAGTTCTCGGCCAGCTTCCAGCCCGCCATCCCTTCGGGAAAACCGAGGTAATTGGCGATTTCAAACGTCTTGAGCAATTGCCCGCCCGGAGCCAACTGCTCCACCAGGGCCGCCTTCAGCCCGAACCGGCAAAGATACAGGG
>JAJQBO010000074.1 GCA_021203245.1 Planctomycetaceae bacterium | reverse complement strand
CCCTCTCCCCGAGGGGAGAGGGAGAAGGGATGGGGAGGATGGCTGCGTGTCCTTATTCGTTCAGCGTGAAACGCCAGATGCAATTGCTCGTCGGGCAGGTGATGTCGGGAAAACAACTGACGCATTCGGTTGTGAAGCGGTCGTCGATGGTGGAGGCAAAGCCGCCGTATTCGACCAGCCCCACCGGCTTGCACGGGTGGAACGGCATCCCTTTTCGCTCCCGCGCCGCCTGCACCCGGCAGGTGGTGACGTCGTAGGTCAGAACATTCCCCTCAATCGTCGTCACCGTCTTGTTGAGGGGCGCGTACATGCGGAACTGCAGGGCGCGGCGCAACCCGTCCAGCCCCGCCCGATCGGGCAGGCCGAGAAATTCCTTGATGCGCTTCGCCTCGATGACGGTAAAGCGCCGCCAGGCGTTCACGTTGTGCCGGTTCGCCTCGTCCATGCCGTGCTCGGCCTCGATTGACTGAAACCACAACCCGTCGTGGGCGATCCAGTTCTTCAAATAATTGGCGATCAGTTCCAGCAGTTTTTCCCGGGGCAGGTCGGCGATCTCGTCGTACTCCCGCCCGGCTTCGGTATCGGCCATTTCCCTCTCCTCTTCGTGCGTATGGGTAACCCGGTGTGCGGATCGGTATATTGTTGCGGATCGGGAGGCTTTTTTCTACAATTAAATATTCTCGTTGATCCGTAGACCACTATAGGAGAGGGGTTTGATTCACAAACTCAAAGAATCCGCCGTGTCGGTGATTCCGGTCATGGCCATTGTCGTCCTCCTCAATTTCACTATCGCCCCCTGCCCCCGGGACAGTTGCCCCAGTTTATCATGGGCGGCGTTTTGCTTCTCCTCGGACTGAGCATCTTCCTGGTCGGCGCCGACATCGGCATGGTACCGTTCGGCCAGCGCGTGGGCGCGGCCCTGACCCACCGGCGCAACCTGGCGCTGATCCTCGTCGCCTCCTTCGCCATCGGCTTTGCCATCACCATCGCCGAACCCGACGTCCAGGTTCTGGTCAACCAGGTGGCGGGCGTGGCTCCCGACATGAACCGCTCCGCCCTCCTCCTCATGATCGCGGTGGGGGGTGGGCCTATTCCTGGTCATCGCCATGCTGCGCGTGGTGCTGCAACTGTCCTTGCCGCTCCTCCTGATCCTCTTCTATATCGCCGTCTTTATCGTCGCCGGCTTCGACGACCCGGCCTTCGTCGCCATCGCCTTCGACTCGGGCGGCGCGACCACCGGCCCCATCACCGTGCCGTTCATCATGGCGATGGGCATCGGCGTCGCCGCGACGGTGAAACGGACCGACGGCCAGGACAACTCCTTCGGCTTTGTCGGCCTCGCCTCCATCGGCCCCATCGCCGCCGTCGCCTTCATGGGCCTGTTCAGCCCCATGGACGAAAACATCGACGCCGCCAGCCTCGCGCCCGCCGCCGAAACGCCGCTCCTGGAACCGTTCCTCCGGGAACTCCCCCACGTCGCCTACGACATCACCATGGCGCTGCTGCCGCTGGTGATCATCTTCTTCGTCTTCCAGATAACCCTGCTGCGGCTGCCGGGACGGCAGGTGCGGCGTATGGTGTTCGGCTTTATCTATGCCTGGATCGGCCTCATCATCTTTATGACCGGCGTCAACGGCGGCTTTACCCCCATCGGCCGGTCGCTCGGCATGCAACTGGGCGTCCTCGCCGACGGCTGGGCGCTGCTCCCCGTCGGCCTCATTCTGGGCGCGGTGGTGGTGTGCGCCGAGCCGGCGGTGTGGGTGTTGACGGAACAGGTGGAAGAAGTCTCCGGCGGCTCGATTCGCCGCTCGGTCATGCTGGGCGCGCTGTCCTTGTCGGTCGCCATCGCCGTCGGCCTCGGCATGCTCCGGGTCATCACCGGCCTGAGCATCTGGTACATCCTTATTCCGGGGTACGTCCTCGCCCTCGCCATGACGAAAATCTGCCCGCCCATGTTTACCGCCATCGCCTTCGACTCGGGCGGGGTGGCGTCGGGGCCGATGTCCACCACCTTTGTCCTTGCCCTGACCCTGGGCGCGTCCGCCGCCATCGGCGGCAACCCCGCCACCGACGCCTTCGGCATGGTGGCGATGATCGCCATGGCGCCTCTCATCACCATTCAGCTTCTCGGTTTGGTCGTTAAATACGTGGAAGGGAAATCATGCAAAACCACATAGCCGCGCCGGCGCAGATACTGATCTGCTTTACCAAGCGCCACCGGGGCGAAAAGCTGGTCGCGGCCGCGAAGTCGGCCGGCGCCCGGGGCGGCACCCTGGCACTCGGCCAGTCGTTGGGCAATTCCAAGGTGCTGCAGGCGCTGTCCCTCGCGGACATTCAGCAGGACGTCATCTTTACCGTAACCGGCGCGGAAGGGCCGGCCGTCGTCAAGGCGATCCGCGACGCGGCCGAACAGGAACCGCGCAAATTCGCCGGCACCGCCCTGGTCCTGAACGTACCGGAACTGTTTCTCCGGAAAAGCAACCACACGCAAATTCTCTCCCACGAACAGACGAGGAGCACCCCCATGGAATCCGGCTACAAACTGATCACCGTCATCGTCAATTCCGGCTATGCCGACGACGTCATGGCCGAGGCCAGAAAAGCCGGAGCCAGCGGCGGCACCATCATCAACGCGCGCGGCACCGGCACCGAAGAGGATGTGAAATTTTTCGGCATCACCCTGGTGCCGGAAAAGGAAATGCTCCTCATCGTCGCGGAGACGGCCAAGGTGCAAGGCATTGTCGAAACGATCGCCACCGTGCCGACGCTGTCGGAACCGGGCGGGGGCATTATCTTCAACATGAATGTGGAAGAATTCATCCTGCTGGGCCAGCAGAAGACGTGGCAGAAGGATTAGGCGCTTTTTCCACGCGTGATTTTTGGGCGGCCCGGCATCGCGCCGGGCCGTTTATATAAGGCAGCGGATTGAGTTCGGTGCCGCCGCCGTCGGTGGCGTGGACCCCGGCCGAACCGCCCGTTTGTTTCGCTGATGGAGGTCCGCACGCCGGGGTGACGTGTGGGGGATACGGAACGGGCTTAGTAATAACTATGGCGAACCATCTCGTACCGTTAGCTACGACAAGCGTTCGCATATTTCCCATCGACAACCGCATCGACTTGGCCTATGCTTCAGGGACAGACCATACCGCAGGAACCTTTTTATCGCGTTGCCGCGCACGGCGTCTACCCGCGCGCGTGATGGTATCGGACACAACCGGTCAATCCAACCAACAGAGGAGGTTACCATGCCCACCGCGAAAATCGAGGAACTGACGCCCGAGGCGTACCGCCCCTTCGGGACCTACGTGAACATGCTCGACCCCGACACCGAGGCGATTGGCGACAATCCAATCCGCTTCCACCGGGACATGATCCAGGTGGCGATGGCGCACCCGCGATCGCTGCCGTCCTTTTCCATCTGCCGGGTGGAAAAACGGCCGCTCGTCGTCGATACAAGTGAAATCCACAATTACACCGCCGAAGGCAACCTGCCGCTGGACGGCGACGCCCTTATCCATGTCGCGGTCGCGACCCCCAACGGCGTGATGCCGAAAGACCGCATCCGCATCTTCAGGGTGCCGCGCGGGACTTTCATCACCATGAACGCCGGCGTCTGGCATCACGCGCCCTTCGCCTACGGCCGAGAGGCCCTCAACATGCTTATCGTCCTGCCGGAACGCACCTACGCGAACGACTGCATCGTGGTGCCGCTCACCGGCGACGACCAGGTGCGAATCGTCGAATAACGCCCCAGCCCGGGAAAAATAAAACGTGAATATTTACACGCCCCCTCTGGCAAAACGCGAAAAACGTGGTAAACATAGAAGAGAGGGGCTTGCAGCGTCACCATAACTTCCCTTTGCGCTTGATCCGGCCGAAGCCGGCACACCACACATGCACGAAACGGCATTGCGCCGTTTTTTCCGGGCCGCGCGCCCGGCAATCCACACACGGGTAGGGCGTCTTTTCTATAAGGAGATCGCGATGAAGAAAACGTTTCTGGCAGTGCTGGCGCTGTGCATGTTTTCCGTAGGGGCGGCGGCCGGCGAAAAACCGGTGGTCGGCCTGGTGATGAAATCCCTCGCAAACGAATTTTTCAAGACGATGGAAGAAGGGGCGCGCAAGTTCGCCGATGAAGACGGCACCTTCACCCTTATTCCCGTCGGCATGAACTCCGAGACCGACATCGACACCCAGGTCAACGCGATGGAGAACTTCATAACCCGCGGCGTCGACATGATCGTCCTCGCGCCGGCGGATTCGGTCGGACTGGTGCCGTCGGTGAAGAAGGCGCGCGACGCCGGCATCCTCGTCGTCAACTTCGACGTAACCCTCGACAAGGAGGCGCTCGTCGCCAACGACCTGCCGCAGGACTTCCTCTTCGTCGGCCCCGATAACGAGGAAGGCTCGGAACGGGTCGGCGACTTCATGGCGGCGAAACTCGGCCGCGGCGCCAAGATCATCATCATCGAAGGCAACCCCGGCGCGGACAACGCCAAACAGCGCAAGGCCGGCTTCATGAAGACGGTCGAAAAGTACGGACTCGAACTCCTCGCCTCCACCACCGCGCACTGGGAGACGGAAGAAGCCAACACCGTCATGACGAACCTGCTGACCCGCTATCCCGACGTGCAGGGCGTGATGTGCGCGAACGACTCGATGGCGCTGGGCGTCGTCAAGGCCCTCGAGGCCGCCGGACGCATCAACGATATCGACGTCGTCGGCTTCGACAACATCGGCGCGTGCCAGGAACTGATTCGCGACGGCAAGATGCTCGCGACCGTCGACCAGTTCGGCCCCGAAATGGCCGCAAACGCCATCAAGGTCGGCTTCCGCATTCTCGGCGGCGAAACGCTGGACGGCTGGATTAAGACCCCGGTCGCCGTCGTCTCGGCCCAGGATTTCATCAGGAAGTAACCGCGCTCGCCCGCGGCCGCGCCCACCGGTGCGGCCGCTTTTTCACCATCCGGTACACCATGACCCCTATCCTCGAACTGAAAAACATCTCGAAGTCGTATCCGGGCGTCCAGGCCCTGTCGGACGTCAGCCTTTCGCTTATGAAAGGCGAATGCCTGGCGCTCCTGGGCGAAAACGGCGCGGGCAAATCGACCCTTATCAAGGCGGTGTGCGGCTTCCACCACGCCGACTCGGGCGAGATGTTCCTGGACGGCCAGCCCTACCGGCCGCTCGACCCGCACGCGGCGATGCAGGCGGGCATCCGCGTCGTCTATCAGGAATTCAACCTGCTGGGCTACCTTTCAGTCGCCGAAAACATTTTCTTCGACAACCTGCCCCGGCGCGGGCCGCTCGTCGACTACCGCCGCCTCTACCGCGAGGCGCAGGCGGTCCTCGACCGCCTCGGGCTGGACCTGAACCCGCGCACGCCGGTGGAACTGCTGGGCGTGGCGCAGATGCAGCTTGTCGAAATCGCCAAGGCCATTTCCAGCCGTTGCCGGGTTCTTATTCTCGACGAACCGACGGCAACGCTGTCGCCCAAGGATTCCGGGCGGTTGTTCGAAATCGTCCGCGCCCTCAAGGCGGACGGCATCGGCGTCGTGTTCATTTCGCACCACCTGAAGGAAATCTACGAAGTCGCCGACCGGCTCACCGTGCTCCGGAACGGCGAGGTCGTCGGCCACCGCGACGTCGCCGGCACCGCCATTCCGGAAATCGTGTCGATGATGGTCGGCCGGGACATGGACGCGGAGTATCCGTTCCGGGCCGAACTGCAACCGAACCAAAAGGTCATCTTCGAAGCGCGCGACGTGCGCATCCAGGGCAGCTCGACCCCGATCTCGTTTTCGCTCCGCGAAGGCGAGATTCTCGGCATCTCCGGGCTGGTCGGGTCGAAGCGGACCGAGACGCTGCGGGCCATCTTCGGGGCCGACCCGAAAGACGGCGGCGAGGTGTTTATTGACGGCAACCAGGTGGACATCCGCTCGCCCCGGGACGCGGTGGCGTGCGGCCTCAGCCTGCTGACGGAGGACCGCAAGAACCAGGGCCTCATCCTCGACATGCCGGTGTTTGCGAACGTGACGATGGCCGCCCTGGACAAGGCGTCCCGGCACGGGCTGATGCGCCGGGGCCTGGAGACGGAGGCGGCCGACAAGTACATCGACGAACTCGGCATCCGCACGCCGTCGGACAAACAACTGTGCCGCAACCTGTCGGGCGGCAACCAGCAGAAGGTGGTGGTGGCGAAGTGGCTCTACCGCGACGCCCGCATCCTCTTCTTCGACGAGCCGACGCGCGGCATCGATGTCGGCGCCAAATACGAAATCTACCTCCTGCTCTGGCGGCTGCTGGAACGGGGCAAGGGCATCCTGGTGGTGTCGTCGGACCTGAACGAACTGATGGGCATCTGTCACCGCATCCTCGTGTTTTCCGCCGGCACCATCGCCGGCGAAGTGGAGCGGGCCGACTTCAGCCAGGAGCGCATCCTCTCCTACGCCTACCGGGAATACATTAAATAAGGAACCGCGATGACGAAGAAACGGCTGTCCTTCCTGCTTATGAGCGAAGCCGGCATCGGCGTGGTGCTGGTGCTGCTGTGTCTGGTGTTCGCCCTCTACGAACCGAACTTCCGCAAGCCGAACAACATCTCGAACATCTTTACCCAGATCAGCATAAATACCGTCATCTCGGTCGGCATGACCTTCGTCATCCTGCTGGGCGGCATCGACCTGTCGGTCGGCTCCGTGTTGTCCCTGTGCACCATCCTGGCCGGGCTGGTCATCACGAACGGCGACCTCGGCGTGCCGCTGGCGATACTCCTCGCCATCCTCGCCAGCCTCGCGGGCGGCATCGCCTGCGGCCTGTTCAACGGCTGGGTGTCGGAGCGCTGGCGCATTCCGTCGTTTGTCGTGACCCTGGGTATGCTCAATATCGCGCGCGGTTCCGCCCTGTCGATATCGAACTCGCGCACCATCTTCAATTTCCCGCGCGTCTTCAACGCCGTCGGCACCGAGTCGTATTTCGGCATTCCCCTTATTTTCCTCATCGCCCTCGCCATCGTCCTGGTCGGGCATTTCGTCCTCTCCTATACCGTGTTCGGCCGAATGATTTACGGCATCGGCAACAACGAGGAAGCGGTGCGGCTGTCGGGCCACAACGTCAAGTTCTACAAGGTGACGGCGTTCGTCATCTGCGGCATGGCGGTGGGCCTGGCCGCCATCCTCTACATGCTCCGCCTCAACATCGCCAGCCCCATCCTCGGCGTCGGCTTCGAACTCAACGCCATCGCCGCCGTCGTTATCGGCGGGACAAGCATGTCGGGCGGCAAGGGCTCGCTCATCGGCACACTCATCGGCGCGGCCATCATGGGCGTCCTGACGAACGGGCTGCTGCTGGTGGGGCTGTCGGACTTTGCGCGGCAGATCGTCACCGGGTTCATCATCGTCCTCGCCGTCGTGCTGGACACCTACCGGGTGAAGCTTTCGCATATGCTGGAGTAAAACCGTGACAGACGACGACTGCGCGGCGGTACGCAAACGCAACCATACCCTGGTGGACGCGCTGCCGCCGGACCGCGTGTTCGAATACTTTGCCGATCTGTCGGCCGTGCCGCGCGGCTCCGGCGACACGGCCCGAGCTGGCGCGTTTCTGGAAGCATTCGCGCGAAAGAACAACCTCGCGGCGATGCGGGACGCGACAGGGAACGTTATTATCCGAAAACCGGCGCAGCATTCGGCGTCGCCCCACGGCGTCATCCTCCAGGCGCACATGGATATGGTATGCATCAAGACGGAGGAATCGGCCCATGATTTTACCGCCGACCCCATCGAACTGGTCCTGAACGGCGATGAACTGAGCGCCAACAACACCACCCTCGGCGGCGACGACGGCATCGGCGTCGCCATCGCCATGGCGGTGTTGACGAATACGGAAATAGCGCATCCGCCGCTCGAGGCGCTTTTCACCGTGGACGAAGAGACGTCGATGCGAGGCGCGGAAAACGTGGACCCGGCCATGCTGGAAGGCGAAGTGTTGATCAACCTCGACGCCGAGGATTTAAACACCGCCTACATTTCCAGCGCCGCCGGGGTGCGCGCTGAACTGCACCTGCCGCTCGACATCGGCTCTGGCGAAAAAAGCCCCTTCTTTCGCCGTGTCGCCATAGAAGGGCTGAAAGGCGGCCATTCAGGCGTTGAAATCAACCAGGCCCGCGCCAACGCCTATGTCTTGCTCGCGCGCGTTCTGCATGCGGCGGCAAAAGAGTATCCGGACTTCGCCCTCCACACGTTCGGCCCAGGCAACAGCAACGGCAAGGACAATGCGATTCCGGCCTCTGCCGAAGCCGTGGTAGGTCTGTCCTCAAAAGAAGCGGCTGCCGGCCTTGCCGCCATGGCGAAGACGTGGACCGGGATTTTCAGAAACGAGTTCCGCTCGTCGGACCCGGAGTGCACGATCACCGTCGAGACGGCGAGCGAACCCGGCGGTGCATCTCCCGCCCTGACGAACGAAGGACGCGATACGCTGGTTCGGGTGGTGACCCTTTTGCCGCTCGGCGTCTTTCGCTTTATTCAGACAGATGCTTTGCTGGACGGTAAACTCGCCTATTCCGACCTGCTGGTCGAGACGTCGTGCAATATGGGTATCGCCTCGCTGTCCGGCGGGATGGCGAAATTGACCCTGCTGGCGCGCGGCTCGACAGAATCGGTCCTGGACGATATGATGCAACGCGTGGCAGGGCTTGCCGCGCTGGCGGGCGGGACACTACCGGTTACAAGCACCACCCGCGGCTGGGAAATGCCGGCCCACCTGAACCGGGTGCAGGAACTGTTCGCGGCGCAGGGGTTGACCTGCCTGGGCGTGCACGCCGGCCTGGAATGCGGCTGCCTTGTCGATTCGTTCAAAAAGGCCGGGCGCACCCTCGACGCCATCTCCATCGGACCGGACGTCAAGGACGTGCACACGCCGAAGGAACGGCTGTTCTGCCACTCGACCGTCCGGCTGTGGGAGCAGTTGACAGCCGTCCTTGCCCGCCTCTGATCCCGTTTCCCGACCCGTGATCGCGTTGGCAGGGAGGCGCAACCGTTCCGGTTGCGGTGGCTGTTGTCGCACGAATTATCTCCTTACCTTCCTCTGCGCTTTTCGGTTTAATCCAGTAATAACCGTAAAATGCAGGCAGAAACCCGTCATTCTTTAAAAAGCGAAAGCATTTTAAGAAACTCCGTGAACAAATGAAACGGGTAGACGGTACTGAGCCGCCCTGGTGAATTCCGGAGCCGAGGCCGGGGTCCAC
Organism: Planctomycetaceae bacterium; assembly: GCA_021203245.1. GTDB lineage: Bacteria > Planctomycetota > SZUA-567 > SZUA-567 > SZUA-567 > JAJBSZ01. The sequence continues at coordinate 15,350 of JAJQBO010000074.1, read as the reverse complement.
GGGAATAGACGGGTAATGCACCGAACTCACGAAGCCATCGGCTGCGTTCACGTATTTTTTTTAAAATGCTTTAATACTCGATGCCCTTACGCGCCATAATACCTGCAGTATAGGGATGCTTGTCCGCCGTGACGGTGGAGACGTAATCTGCCATGGAGCGGATCGCATCCGGCGCGTCCCGGCCCGTCAGGACCACCTCCAGCGCTTTCGGCTTTTGCGCGAGAAAGGAGACGACGTCCTCCATCTCCACCATGGAGGTGGTGATGGCGCTGACGATCTCGTCCAGGACGATGAGGTCGAAGCGCTCCGCATTCTCCCGCGCGTACTGCAGGCTGCACCGCTGCGAATCGCTGTACGACCGGCGCTCTTCCTCGCTCATGGCGGGGAGGAACTTGGTCAGTTCGCTGGTGCGGTGAATCTCGATGCCCAACTGCCGCAGCGGCGCAAGCTCGGCCGTATCCCGCCCTTTCATGAACTGGGCAAACAGCACCCGGTACCCGGCGCCGCGCGCCCGGACGCTCAGCCCGATCGCCGCCGTGGTCTTGCCCTTGCCGTCGCCGGTATACAGATGAATCAAACCTTGCCGCATATCTCTGGACTCCCGTGTGGACTCAATGCCGAATACCCATCATTTGCGCGGTCTGTGAACGACGCAATTTTACCGTCACCCCCTTTCCATAGCCACTCTTAACCGGCGAAAACCACCCGTCCGCCGCCTTTTTACCATCGGCGTATCAGCCTACGGCGAAAAAAAACCTTCCCCTTCTGGGCGGATTGCGTTACAATCTTTTTAATCAATCACCGGTATAACAGTAACGACCCGACCACAACATCCGCGCAACCTGTATTTTCGCGTTCCAAGCCTCCAACCCGCACCCCGCCTTCGGGGTCAAAAGCTTTTCCGCCGGAACGCGCTCAAAGAAGAGGGGCGATTGTGATCAGATTCGAACACGTCAATAAAAGCTACCGAAACGTCACGATCCTGAACGATCTCTCTTTTGAAATCAACCCGGGTGAATTTACCGTCCTCGTCGGTCCCAGCGGCTGCGGCAAAACCACCACCCTGAAAATGATCAACCGCCTCATCGAACCCGACAGCGGCGACATCTACGTCAACGACCGCAATATCCGCGACACCGACCGCATCGAACTCCGCCGTTCCATCGGCTATGTCATCCAGCAGATCGGCCTGTTTCCCAACATGACGGTGGCGCAGAACATCGCCGTCGTGCCGAAGCTGCTCAAATATCCGAAAGCCGCAATCGATGAGACCGTCCACACCCTCCTCGACATGGTCAACATGCCCTACGACGCCTTCGCGTCGAAGTATCCGCACCAACTCTCCGGCGGCCAGCAGCAACGCATCGGCGTGCTCCGGGCGCTGGCGGCGTCGCCGCCCATAATCCTCATGGACGAGCCCTTCGGCGCGCTCGACCCCATGACCCGCGCCTCGCTGCAGGACGAAGTGAAGAACCTCCAGCAACAACTCAACAAGACCTTTGTCTTCGTCACCCACGACATGGACGAGGCGCTCGACCTCGCCGACAAGATCATTTTCATGGACAAGGGCGGCATCGTCCAAATCGATTCGCCCGAGGACATGCTGGAAAATCCGGCCACCAACCTGATCCGCAGCTTTATGAAAAAACGCCTCGCCGGCCCGGACCAGCCGCCGTCCCTCGTTCGCGACTTCATGCGGACCGACATCCACAAGGTCTCCCGCAACCGCGGCGTCCGTGAATGCATCGAACTGATGGCCCACGTCGATATCGACTCGCTCATCGTCACCAACCTGGATAAAACCTACGCCGGCACCATCTCCATCAAGGATCTCAAGGCAGACGGCAAGACCGGCGTCATTAACACGCCGGAGGACGGCAGGCCTTACCGGTCCAGCGAGCCGTTTATAAAAACTGAGACTCCTAACGTCCGCCTTAACTACGACGCCAAGGCCTGCTTCGACGTTCTGCTTGAATCGGATTCGCGCTATATCGTCGTGTTGACGCCCGAGGACCGGGTCGCCGGCATCGTCACCAACACCTCGGTGGCGAAGGCCCTCGCCGACGCCTTCTGGAACAACTGACCATGCGGAATTTCTTCGACCTGTACGGCGACAAATTCGTGGAATGCATCCTTACCCACCTCTACTACGTCGTGGTGTCGGTCGGCATCGCCTTTGTCGTCGCGCTCGCTCTCGGCATCGCCCTGTCCCGCGCGCCCCGGCTGTCCCGCTATCTCCTGCCGATCATCTCCGTCTCCCAGACCATCCCCGGCATCGTCTTCGTCGGCATTCTGCTTCTCTATTTCGGCATGACCGACACCACCGTCATCACCGCCCTCACCGTGTACGCCGTCTTCCCCATCCTGAAAAACACCTATGTCGGCATACTCGAGGTGGAACCGCAATACAAGGAGGCCGCGCGCGGCTGCGGCATGTCCGGCCTGCAGACGCTGCGGCTGGTGGAAGTGCCGCTGGCCGCGCCGGCGATATTTGCCGGGTTGAAGATGTCCTGCGTCTATACGGTGAGCTGGGCCGTCCTGGCCGCGCTCATAGGCAGGGGAAGCCTGGGCGAATTCATCTACATCGGCGTCGCCACCAACGACAACCGGCTCATCTTCGCCGGAGCCGTCCCGTCCGCCATCATGGCGGTGACCCTCGGCTACCTCATCGACCTCGCCCGCAAGCGCGTCGTCCACTGGCCCAGGGGAAGGGAGGCGAAATGAACCCCGCCCTCATCCTCGAGCACCTGCTCATCGTCCTTCTCACCGTCATCGCCACCATCGTGGTCGGCCTGCCACTGGGCGTGCTCGCCTATCTGTCGCCCTCGGCCCGCCGCCCGATCATCTGGGCTGTCGAAATACTCCAGACAATTCCCGCGCTGGCGCTCCTCGGCCTGATCATGGTCGTCGCGGGCGCGGGCAAGGCGACGGTCGTCGCCGGCCTGACCCTCTACTCCATGCTCCCGGTGATGCACAACACTTACCTCGGCCTCTCCGAAGTCAGCCCCGCCATCAAGGAGGCGGCGGTGGGAATGGGCATGACCAGCTTCCACCGCCTCGTGAACGTCGAACTGCCCATCGCCTTCCCGGTCATCTTCACCGGCATCCGCATCGCCACCGTCACCGCCATCGGCGTCGCCGTGTTCGCCAACGCCGTCGGCGGCGGCGGACTCGGCTCGATGATCGCCCGGGGCATCCATACCCAGAACATGCGCCTCATTCTCTACGGCACCCTGTCCCTCATGGTCATGGCCATCCTCTTCGACTCGGTGATGGCCTGTATCGAGACCCGCCTGCACCGCCACAGAAGGAGCTAACCATGCATCGCCTCATCATTGCCAGCGTCATCGCCGCCGTCGTCGCCTGCGCCGCCGCCCTCGTTCCCGGATGCGGCGACGAAAAAAAGGACACGATCGTCATCCATGACGGCCAGTTCGCCGAGATGCGCATCATCCACCAGATGGTCAAGGCCCTGGTGGAGGAACACACCAAGGCGAAGGTGGATATCCGCGACGAAATGTCGCCGGTCAATTCCTTCACCACCCTGGTCAAGGGCGACTGCGACCTGATGAACAGTTACGACGGCACCGTGCTCGCCACCTTTCTGAAAATGGACCCGGCCGACGTGCCCGAAGGCGTCACCCTCTACGACTTCGTCAACAGGACGGCTCTGGAAAAACACCAGGTCCGCCTCCTCGACAAGCTTGGCCTCAACAACACCTACGCCATCGCCCTGCCCCGGCATCTCACCGACCAATACGGGCTGGAGACGGTCAGCGACCTGGTGCCGGTGGCGGGCGAGCTTGTCTTCGGCGCCGAACACGAGTTCTTCAGCCAGGAGGGGAGCATGCGCTTCCGCCCCTTCAGCGCCTTCTACGGGCTGAAATTCAAGGACACCAAACCCATCGACATCGGCCTGAAGTATTTCGCCATCGAGAGCGGCAACATCGACGTCACCGTCGCCTATGCCACCGACGGCCTGAACAAAAAGGCGAACCTAGCCATCCTGCGCGACGACCGGGGCTTTTTCCCCGAATACAACGGCGCGTTGCTGGTCCGCGACGATCTGTTCACGAAAATGCAGGACATCGCACCCAACCTCGAGGAAGTCCTCAACAGACTGGGCGGGCTGTTTACCGATGAGATCATGACGGATCTCAGTTATGCCGTTGATGTGGACGAAAAGACGCCCGCCGAGGTGGCGCGCGGCTTTTTACGGGAAAAGGGACTGATTCGCTAACCGCCCTATTCCACCGGAGCCCTGATTCATGTGCGGCATTTTCCAGCGTGGCAGTTCGACCATTTTTCCGAAAGGACGCCGGTCCGGCAGATAAAACCGCTCAAAAAAAGGAAAGGATCCTCCATGTCCGTCTATGCCTCCGACCCGACCCTTCCCGCTCTTCCCATCCCCGAACTCGCCGACAGTTGCGAGTGGATCAAGGAGCTGGCGCGGCCCATAAACTCGCCGGAGGTATGGCGGCAGACCTGCGCCGCGGCCGATGCCATGAAGGTGGACGGCCTGCCCCTGCAGGAAAGGCTGCTGCGCTCCCGCGACGAACGCGGCGGCAACAGGAGCTGGCTGCGGCCGATGTGGGACGACATGTACCTGGAGGCGCGCGGTCCCCTCCCGATGGAGGTGAACTATGTACTCCAACTCAAGCCCGAACGCTGGGGCGGAACGCCCCTTGCCTCCTTCACCCTCGCCATGTGCCGGTTCCTCCGCCGGATCGCGGCAAACGATTTGCCGGTGGAATCCGGCCGCGCCGGTCCGTTGACCATGGATTCCCTCGCTTCCATGGCCTATACCCGTATCCCGAAGGAAAAGCGCGACATTCTGGCCCCCGTCCCCCTCACGGGTCCCGCCACCGTCGCCGTGGTGTGGAGAGGCCGCTGGTTTATCCTCACCGTGACCGACGCGGACGGCCGCTATGCGTCCGCCGATGAAGTGGACCGCGCCCTGGCCGCCATCCGGTCCACGGCGGGGACTCTCCCCGACCAGCCGCCGGTTGGCGCCGTGACGGTCACGGATCGGGACGAAGCGACATCGCTCCGCGCGCGCCTCCTCGCCAGCCCGACCAACCGCGAATCGCTCGACCGCCTGGAAAACGCGCTCTTCGTCGTCTCGCTGGACAGCGCCGTTTCAGGCGACGGCTACGGCCGCGACCTCATCGCCGGCGATGCGGCACACAGATGGTTCGACAAATCACTGCAGATCATCACCGCCCCGGACGGGGAATTCGGCGCCAACTTCGAACACTCCGGCTGCGACGCCGGTTTCTGGATCTATGCCCTGAACCTGGTCGACGCCGAGATCGCCTCGGGCGTGCCGGCCGACGGGAAGGCGGAACCGAGGTACGCCCCGTTGACCTGGGATGTGGACGACGGCCTCGCCGCCGATCTGCAGGCCGTGTGCGCGCGCCATGCCGCCAAGGCGGCGGCCATGCCCACCGTGTTCCGGTCGCTGACGCGCGTCACCCGGGAGATTGTCAAATCGCTTGGCTGCGGCCCGGACATCTTTGCCCAGCTTGCGTTCCAGTCGGCCTGGTACGCGCTGACCGGCACCTTCGGCTCCGCGTACGAAGCGGTGGCGGTGCGGGGCTTTTACCAGGGCCGGACCGAAGTCACCCGCCCGGCCACCGCGCCGGCGCTGGCGTTCGCCAAGGCGCTTGCGGACGGCGAAACAACCGCCCTGCGCGATCTGTACACGCAGGCCGACCGGGAACACAAGCAACGCATCGGCCGCTGCCAGCAGGGCCAGGGGGCGGAGCGCCACATGTTTGGTCTTCGCTGCATGGCGGAGCGTGACGGGCTGCCGTTGCCATCGCTGTTTTCGGACGCGGGCTGGAACAACTGCACCAGGAACACCTTGTCCACCAGCAGCGTCACCGCGCCGTGCGTGCGCTTTTTCGCCTTTGGGCCGGTGCTGGCGGACGGCATAGGGATTGGCTATGCCATGGCTCCCGACTGCCTCCAGTTCACCGTCACCAGCCTGCCTGACTCGAAGGTGACCGCTCCCGCCTTCGCGGACGCGGTCGACGACGCGCTTGCCGCCATGATTGCGGGGCTTGGCTAGCGCAGCACCGGGCTTCTTGGTTTGGGGGCCGATTTCTGCTATTCTCTATGATGGGTGAGGACTGCTATGGAGTGGACTTATGGAGTACTTGCCTGTTATTGGAAAGATCGTCATCGGCTCGGTAGCCCTGGTGGTGTATGCGCGTGTGGGCGGCCGCAGTCAGGTCAATCCCATGGCCGGGACCGAGGTCGTGAGCGGCATGGTGGTGGGCGCGATGATCAGCGGCAGTTTGTTCAATAACGATGTGCCGGTCTGGGCCGTCGGCGGGGTGATTCTGCTCTGGACCGTCCTGTTTATCCTTATGCGGAAGTATAAAACCAAGAGCCTGTCTGGCGAGAAGTTGGTGGACGGCCACTCCGTGTGCCTGGTGGCGGATGGATGCCTCCAGCCCCATAATTTCGACAGACTCAACCTTACCCTCACCGATTTCGAGACAATGATCCACCAATCCGGCGTCCACGCCATATCCGAGCTTCGCGAAGTCTGGCAGGAAACCAACGGCAAACTGACGATCAGTAAAAACGACGACCAGATGCTGTCCGTCCTCCTCGTCGAAAGGGGGCGCATCCACGAGGAAGGGCTGTCCAGGATCGGCAAGGACCGGGAGTGGCTGAAAGCGGAGCTTGGGAACAAGGGGATTTCCCTGCAAGACGTCTTTTGCGCAGAATACCATAATGCGGAACTGCGTGTGTATACGCAAAGTGGGTGTGTGCAATGAACAGAGCACACGTTGCGTGGTTCAAAAGGACGCTGCTTGTACGAGCATTTGGACAAGCATAACGCATGGAAACAAAAAGGCAAAGACGCAAGCCCTTGCCTTTTCTATAGTAATTGGCGGAGAGACAGGGATTCGAACCCTGGGAGGAGTTGCCCCCTCACTGGTTTTCGAAACCAGCCCGTTCGACCACTCCGGCATCTCTCCGCTCTGGTTGGTGGCGGCGTAGTGAAGATTCATAGGATATGGTTTTGGCGCCGCGCGTCAAGGGGTGCCCCACCATATTGCCTAAAAATTGCGCGGCGGCTCGTGGGCGTTGTAGATTATGTTGGCGTTTTCGTCCACCATGATGAAGGTCGGATAGCCTTCAAGACGGTACTGACGCGCCACCAGGCTCTGCTGGTCCAGAAGCACCGGGAAATTGGGCTGGTACTGCTGGATTACCTGGTTCGCCTTCTGCGGGCCTTCGCCGACGTCTATCCCGTACACGCGCCAGCCCTGCGCGCGCGCGCGCGCGGCAATCTGCTTGAACTCCGGCATCACCTGCTTACAGTAGCCGCACCAGGAGGTGAAGAAAAACAGCACCGCCGGCGAGCGCACCGTCACCGACTGGCCGTCCGACATGGGCAGCCGGAACAGGTTCGCGCCGCCGCCGGTCTGGACCGCCCGGGGCGCGGTATACCCGCCACTCGGGAACGGCGCGGGCGACGGCTCGGTGTATGCCGTGTCACGCGATGACGACGAGCCTCCCCAAAAACACCCTGCCACTGTAAGACTCAACGCCAACACGGTGGCAAACACGGACTTCTTTACCATCGCAGCTCCTCGAATGGTCAACCGCCCGGAAAACACGAACTCGCGCCCGCACGACGGACGCGTCGGCGTTTTCCCGGCTTTTTCCGCCCGCAGTCCGGCCCGCAAATGCGCGCCAAGCCCGGATCTGAATCGTTGCAACGCTTGTATAATGTACGAAATCCACGATTCCTTTCAGCGAAAAAAACCGATAACCTGGAAAAATTTCCGATAATCACGGGCCGGATTCCACCCCTACCGGAAAACCTCGCAACTGGCATGGCCCAACGCCTTTGCGGCCGATTCCATTCCACTGTTGAATTGCCACCCCGGCATCGATACGATTATGGGTGATTGGCTTCTGAAGCGACAGCATCGGCCGCCGCCCCGTGTCCCGGGGTGAACGGTTTTGCTCCCACACTCGGGGTTGTATCGCCCCGTGGAAAGAACAGCATGGCCGGAAACGAACCCGACAACAACTTTGCCGAAGACCTCTCGGCCTCCCTCTCCCGCGCGCTCGAGGAGATGGGGAGCGGCTTTGCCAAAACCGGCTCGTCCCGACCCGCCCGCGCCGGCCGGGGCAGCACCCTCTCCACCCCCACCGCCGACGGCATGGAGGAAGCGCTGGAATCGCCGTTGAACCGGGTCCTGGGCAAGGCGGACGGCGGCTTCCTCGCCGGCCTCCTGGACGCCAAGGGGACGGACGACCCGGCGACCCGCGATTACGGCGAGCGCTACCAGTACCTGGACGTCATCGGCGAAGGCGGCCAGGGAAAGGTGCTCCGCTTCCGCGACACCGTCCTCGACCGCGACGTCGCCATAAAGGTGGTCAAGCCGCCCTTCATGGCTGAACGGGAAAAGCTGCTCGAAAACGAGGCGCGCCTCGGCGGCATGCTCGAGCACCCGAACATCCTCCCCACCTACGACCTGTGCCGCGACGAAACCGGCAGCCCGTTCTTTGTCATGAAAAAGGTCGAGGGGGTCAGCCTCGACGAACTGCTGAAAAAGGCCCACGCCGACGGCGCCATCCACAACGCCCGCGACCGGGGCGAGTATTCCCGCCGGCGGCTCCTGAACGTCTTTGTCCAGGTCTGCCACGCGATGCAGTACGCCCACTCCCGCGGCGTCTGCCACCTCGACCTCAAGCCGCAGAACGTCAAGCTGGGGCCGTTCGGCGAGGTGTATGTCCTCGACTGGGGCTTTGCCTCGCGGGTCGAGGACAGCCCGAAGATGGTGGCGGGCACGCCCCTCTACATCGCGCCGGAACGGTTCAAACCCGGCAAGCCGGATCAGCGTTGCGACATCTATTCCCTTGGCGTCATGCTCTACCGCATCCTGGTCAACGCCCTGCCCCGCGACGTCGGCAAGACGTCTTTCAAAGAGTTCCGCCGCCGCATCCAGGACTTTCCCATCGTGCCGCCGCGCCAGCGCGATCCGTCGCTGCCGCGCGACCTCGAGGCGATTATCCTCAAGGCACTGGCGGAGGACCCGGACGAGCGCTACCAGAGCGTCGGCGCGCTGGCGGGCGATCTCGAACGCTTCCTCGACATCCTGCCCGTCACCGCCTACCGCGAGGGCTGGTACGGCCGCGCCCTCAAATTCGCCCGCCGCCACCGCGCCACGGTGATGGCGGCGTCGGTGATGCTCCTGGCGGCAATCCTGACGATTGGCGCAAGCATCCGCGCCCGCAGCCTCGCGGCCCAGACCGAGGCGGCCGAACTCCAGGCGCGCGCGGCCGAACTCCAGGCCCGCCTCGACCGGGAAAAAACCCAGCGCGCCATCGACCAGATGCGCGAAGCCGAGGACGCCCGCCGCGAGGCGATCGCCCGGCAGCGCCAGGCCGACGAAGCCCGCCGGCTCGCCGAAGAGGAACGGCGCGAACTTATCCGCCGCCGCGCCGCCGCGCGCGTGCCGCTGGAAAAGGGCACCGTCATCATGGACCGGTCCAAGCTGGCCGTCGACAAGGAGCGGGACCGCGCCAAAAAACTGCAACTGCTCCAGCCGGCCATCGATTTCTTCTCCGAAGCCCTCGCCATCCTCGAAGGGGACGGCCGGGAGAACGGCGACGCCGCCGGCGCGTATTACGCCCGCGCCCGCGCCTACGAGCAGGCGAAGGAGGTCCAGAAAGCCATCGCCGACTACCAGACCGCCTACGAGCGGGACGCGTCGTACATTATGGCGCATTATTATCTTGGCTTGTTGTACTATGACGTGCACCGCGACGAGAAAAAGGCGATCGAGCAGTTCGCCGCCATGAACGCCATCGATCCGGGTAACGAGTTTTCCGAAATCGGTCAGGCCTATATCGACGTGCACTCGAACCGCGACGCCGAAGCCCTGGAACGGGTCGACCGCATCGAGCAAAAGGAGCGCGAGCGCTCGGGCGGCGAGGCGAACGAATCGTGGCGCAACCCCGGCCTGTCGACGATTTGGCTGATTCGCGGGCTGGTGTACGGCAAGCGCGGCGGCGAGTTCTTCAATCCGGAAAAGGGCATCGAGGCCTATTCGAATTACATCATGTACGAGGCGGAAAAACCCGCCACCTACGCGAACCGCGGCACCCTGCACGAGGCGATGTATCTGTCGCTCCGCGCTACGGACAAGGCGGCGGCGGAAAAACACCTCGACGCCGCCATCGCCGACTACGGCCGCGCCCTGGCGGTGGACCCGAGCTACAAGGCCGCCCTGCAGCACCGTGGCTATGCCCAGTTCAAATACAAGGAAAACACCGAGGCGGCCCTGAAGGACGTGGAGGCGGCGCTCGCCATCGACCCGAACTACACCACCGTCCTCCTCGACCGCGCCGCCATCCGCGAAACGCAGGGTGAGTATGACGCCGCCCTGAAGGACTACGCCCGGGTCAAGGAGATCAGCCCCGACAACCGCAACGTCGACTACCGTCTGGGCATCCTCTACCTCTACACGAACCAACTGGACAAGGCGGAGGCGGCTTTCGACATCGCCATCACCCGCTCCGTCGACAAGAACACGGAAGGCATCCGCCTGCACCGGCGCGGCATCATCCGTTTCCTGCGCGGGGATTTCGCCGGCGCGGTCGAGGATTTCGACCGCTCCCTCGAGGTGCGGCGAAGCGGGCAGATCTACCCAGCCTTGATGCGCTGGCTGGCCCTGGCGCGGATGGGGCGGCGGCCGTCGCCGGAAGACTTCGGCAGGCACGTCGACGTGGGGCCGGACAAGCCGTGGCTGGCGGTGGTCGCCGGCATCTACCTGGGCGATGTGCCGGTCGGGGACGAGCAGGCGATGCGGCTCGCCTCGACGCCCGAGGCGGTGTGCGAGGCCGGCTTCTACCTGGGCGCGCGGGCCTGGACCAGGGGCGACAACGAAACGGCCCTGGAACTCCTCAACCAGGCCATCGAATCCAAGGTCACGCTGTATATGGAATACAGCATGGCGAAAATCCTCTATGGGCGAATCCTGCAGGCGCAGCAGAACGCGCGGCTCCTACCCGACACCGTCGGCGGCGAACCGGTCGTCCCCGATATCGACGAATTGGTGTTGCCGCTGGATAATTGATTGATCCCGGCGACGGTTCAGCTATAATGTAGTCTCAACTTTAATCGAAAAAATCGTGGGCCGAATACTTCAGGCCCGTTTGGGGAATGACGTGGAAGCTTCAGAAGCCGATTCGGGATTCAGCCATTTTCGCACCACTGCGTGGTCGGTGGTGCTGGGCGCGCAGAACGCCGAGGGCGGCCGCGACGACCGCGAAAAATGCCTGTCCTATTTGTGCCGCAATTATTGGAAGCCGGTGTATTACTATATCCGCCGGCGCGGGTTGCAGCACGACGACGCCATCGACATGACGCAGGAATATTTCGCCACCTTTTTGGAAAAGGATTTTGTCGCCATCGCCGACCGCGAGCGAGGCCGTTTCCGCACCTTCGTCCTGGTGACGGCCAACCGTTTCCTGTCGAAACAACTCGCCCGCAAGGCACGGAAGGAAGCGGCGCTGTCCCTGAACTTCATCACGTCCGACGGCGAAGGCCGGGAAATCTACCTGCCCGAACTCGCCACCGGCGAGACGGCGGAAGACGACTTCAACCGCCGCTGGGCCTTGTCGATTCTCGAGGGGACGCTGGAACGGATGCGGCAGGAATGCAAGGACGGGCGGCGGCATCTCTACTACCTGGCGTTCCGGCGCTATATCGAATCGTCGGCCGACATGCAACCGCCCAGCTACCGCGAGATCGGCAACAAACTCGGGGTGTCTGAAATCGACATCACCAATTTCCTGCATCGCGGCAGGAACATTTTCCACAAACTGCTCCGCAGTGAAATCCGCGAGCTGGTTTCCACAGATGCGGAAATCGACCAGGAGATCGAGGCGCTGAAGGATTACCTGCGGCGGTGAGGCAGGTAATCTCCCTTTGAGGGAGAGGGCCGGGGTGAGGGTGATGCCCCACGCCTCGTTTTTCCTGTGGCCCAGCGTGAAACAGAGTTGTAAGACCCCTTACCCCGACCCTCTCCCCCTCCGGGGGCGAGGGAGAAGAGGTAAACCAACCTCTTCATGCTCGTCTATTATTATGCCTTCCCGGACGATCCCAGCATATCCATCCAGCGGGCGATCACCAGACGCGTCTGGTCGGTCGCCTTTTTCTTGGCTGCGACCCACCAGGTCTTGCCTTCGGTCATCGTATCGATGCAGGAAGAGGTAAAGGCCTTGGCAATTTCGCTGGCCACGTTGACCTTAGCGATGCCGAGGCCGACCGCCTTGACGAGCTGGTCCTCGGGCGTGCCCGAACCGCCGTGCAGGACCAGCGGCACCGGGACGGCGTCGCGAATCTGCTCCAGCCGCGCGAAATCGAGGGTCGGGGCCTGGGTGTAGAGGCCGTGGGCGTTGCCGATGGAGACGGCGAGGAAATCGCAGCCGGTGCGCTCGACAAATTCGGCGGCGTCGGCCGGGTTGGTGTGCTCGGGGCGGAAGCCGTCGGCCGATTCGTGGGTGACGGTGTCGACCCGGGTGAGGGACCCGAGTTCGGCCTCGACCGGCACGCCGCGCGCGTGGGCGAATTTCACCACCGCGGCGGTCAGGGCGATGTTTTCCTCGAACGGCTTTTTCGACCCGTCGATCATGACGGAACTAAAGCCCGCTTCAATCGCCTCGACGACCTGCTCCATGGTGGCGGCGTGGTCGAGGTGCAGGCAGAGGTCGGCGTTGTAGGGGTCGGCCATGGTCCTGGCGACCGCGGCGGCGGCCTTGGCGCCGAGAAGCCCGTACTCGGACGGCGCGCAGATGGTGAGGAGCGGCGACTTCTTTTCGAGGCCTGTTTCGATAATGGCCTGGAACGTTTCGGCGTTGAAGCCGTCGAACCCGCCCACGGCATAGCCGCCCGCATAGGCGTCTGCCAGCATTTCCTTCATACCGATCAATGGCATTGTCAGATCCCTTTCAGAAACGGCCGGCCAGACGGCCGGCACGGTTCCCTACACTACGTCATGTCGCGCCGTGGCGCAACAGGCGACCGCCGGCCGGCAGGTTATGCGCGGCGGCGCGGCAGGGCAAGGATCGACTCCACGACGCGCCGGGTCGCCTTGAGCTGCGACAGGTGCCAGAAGGAACTGGTGATGACGCCGCCCAGAAACAGGCTGAACAGGATGTCGGACGGATGGTGCGCGCCGGTGAAGATTCGGGAATAGCCCATGGCGGCATTGAGGCAGCCGTAGAGGAGCGGCAGGATAAAACCGCCGCAGCGGCGCGCGAGCGGCACGGTGGTGATGGTCGACTCGGTCATATGTCCGGACGGGAACGATTCGTGGGTGCGTTTGTCGAGGAAGGGGATGAACTCGTCGCCCGGGACGCCCGGACGCGGACGGCCGATACAGGTCTTGAGCGCCTCCACAAACGCCAAAGTAAAGACGAGCGAAAGGAGATAGGTGATGACAAACCGCCTCGTCTCGCAGCAGCGGCGGCGGATGCCGGCGTACAACAGCCAGGCGTAGGTGCAATACAGCGGCACATTGCCGTAGCTGGCGACGTATTTCAGCACCGTGGCGGCGGCCGTCTGGACTTGTTCCAGTTCGTCGAAATGGCGGTATGTCTGCTGCTCGGACGAAAACGAAAGAAGAATGGTCAGGCACATGAACAGCGTGGGAAGCGCTACCAGCGTGTGCTGGAGATGGGGATACCGGGCTGGAACCGTGCGCATGAAGACAGTCCTGGGCGTCAAAAACGAGCGGGCGCTTCTCGGAAAATCCCAAAACTGTAGATGTCATTCTCCACCGAAAATCACGCGGTTTTTTTTGCGGAAAAGCCAGTGTTCCAGAATAAGCACGGTGAGGATGCCCATGACAAAGCCGTTGGCGAGCAGCGGCCTGAGGAGGGACGGAAACGCGTCGTACAGCGCCGGCGGCGCGAAGGTCACGGCCAGCCCCACCATGAGCGGCAAAGCGATAGTGACGCCGCTGGAAAAATCGTCCAGCCCGTTGGGGCCTTTAAGGAGGAGAATCCCGCTCGAAAACTGGGTCGACATAAGGTACAGAAACAGCACCCCCATCACCGGGGTCGGGATGGAGACGAGGACGGAGACGATGGTGGGCGAAAAACCGCAGGCGATCAGCCCCACGCCGGCAGGGACCATCGCGTACCGGGTGGCGCAGCCGGTGGCGGCGATGACGCCTGAACTGAGGGCATAATCAACCGGCCCCAACAGGCCGAAACAGCCGGCGACGGCGTTGGCGACGCCGGTCAGGCCCATGCCGCGCCGCAGGCGCTCGTCCATCCCGTCGGCCTGGAGCATGTGGCCGAGGGATTCGATCGACCCGATCTCGTTGATGGCAAGGGCGAGAAAACAGAAGAGAAAGGCGAGGATCGCGCCCGGGTCGAGGGTAAAGCCGATCAGGCGGAAGGACGCAACCACGCTTTCCTGCGGCGGCGGCGCCAGGCCGGGCGAGCCGAACAGGAGGATATAGGCCGCGCTGCCGATGACAATGCCAAAGAGAACGGTCAGGCTCTTGGCCAGACCGGGGAGCCGGGCGCTGGCGTAGAACAGGGTGAACACAGCCACCAGGGCAAAGGCGAATTGGCCCGCCATCAGCTTCGAATCGTCCTGCCGGGGAAAAAGGAGCCGCAGAATCGTCGGAATAAGGGTGACGGCAATCAGGATCAGGACCACCGCGACGATGCGCGGCGTAAAGAGCCGGCGCAGCCTGCCCACCAGCCCGCAAAAGCCGATCAGCGCCAGGGCGACGCCGCACAGGGCGGTGGCGGTGTATTGGGCGCCGGGACCGAGCGACATCGAGGCGGCCATGCCGATCAGCAGTGTCGACGCGGGGCCGGGATTGAGCGGCAGGCGGTGACCGAGAAAAATCTGGACCGTCATGGTCAGGCCCATGAGCAGGAAAAGCTGCTGGACATAGGCGATCTGGCCGGCCGCATCGCTTTTGTACATCCCGGCGGCGACCGTCCCCAGGATGACGACGCACGGGAGGGACACGACCCACCACTGCATGCCATACAGGAACATCGCCCCCACGGGCAATTTGTCGTCGATACCGTATTTCATCATCCCTCCCGACACCATTGTACAGATATGGCGGCCGGGAGCCACAGGCGGGTAGGAAATATCCAGCCGGACCTGACGGAGTGGGTAGTTCCTACACAGTTGGAAAAAGGCAAAAACTACGCATATTTTTTTATCCGTTGTCATGCGGCCGGTTAGAAGATTGCTGCGAAAATGGCACGCACATTGCTTTCCTAGGGCGTGTCGTCACAATGAATTTACGAGTTTTTTAATACTTCCCAATCTGTAC
>JAJQBO010000060.1 GCA_021203245.1 Planctomycetaceae bacterium | reverse complement strand
CCCCGCGAGCAGTTCCCCCGCCCCCGCCGCCCCCCCCCCCACCCCCCCCCGCCCCCCCCCCCCCGTACCACACGTGTACAGGGAAAACAGATTCCCTTTTCTCCTACGCTCCGTTGCACCATGAAAGGACTACGGTATGAAAGAAACGGATACATCCAGACGCCAGTTTCTGGCCGGGGCGGCCCTCACGCTCTCCAGCCTGGTCGTCTCCTCCGGCCTGCCGCGCTTTGTCGGCGTCGCCGGCGATCGCGTGACGGCGAAAAACCTGCTGGACAGCTATTCGCCGGTATTTTTCAACGAAAACGAGTGGCGGGCGCTGGTGCCGTTGTGCGATTTGCTGATTCCCGAGGACGAGACCGGGCCGGGCGCCATCGCCACCCTCGTGCCGGTGTATATCGACAGGCAGATGAACACCGAATACGGCAACGGCGGCCTCTGGTACATGCAAGGTCCGTTCTACCCCGACAGCGCGCCCCAGTTCGGCTACCAGCACAAGTTTACGCCGCGGGACATCTATCGTATCGGCCTGCGCGAGGTCGACGCCTATTGCCGCCAGAACCGCCAGAATCCCTTCGCCGACCTGAACCAGACCAGACGGCCCAGACCGAAATCCTCAACGGCCTCCAGGATGGCTCCATCAGCCTCCCGAGCATGCCCGGCACCATCTTTTTCACCCAACTCCTCACCAACGTCAAGGAAGGCTTCCTCGCCGACCCGATGTACGGCGGCAACAAGAACATGGCGGGCTGGAAGCTGGTCGGCTTCCCCGGTGCGCAAGGGGATTACCGCCAGGCCATCCGCATGCACAATCAGGACCTGAACATCCCGCCCGTCTCCATCAGCCGGGTCAAGGCCGCTCCCGCCGCGACGGGCGCGCCTGTTGCCGTCCCCGCCCCGTGCGCCCCCGTCACCGTTCCCGTCGATCCCTGCGCGCCGGTCACCGTACCGTGCGATCTCTGCGCGCCGTCCACGCCCGTCACCGTTTATAGAAAGGGGTGCTAATTATGGCGAGAACACTGAAGCCTGTTGATGCGGTTATCGTGGGGATGGGGTTTACGGGTGCGATTGTTGCCAAGGAATTGACCGACGTCGGCCTGAACGTGGTGGTGCTGGAACGCGGCCCCGACCACGAGACAGCCACGACCGCCAGAGCGCCGCAGGTATTTGACGAACTGAAGTTCGACTCCCGGGGTAAGCTGCTCCAACAGCTGAACCTCGAGACAGTTACCTTCCGTCATGCCTATAACGAGCGCGCCGTCCCTATGCGCCGTCAGGGCGCGTTCCTGCTCGGCAACGGCACCGGCGGCGCCGGCTTCCACTGGAGCGGCATGCACTGGCGCGCCCTCGCCACCGACCTCACTCACCGGTCGACCGTGGTCGATCGCTATGGCCAGAACTTCATCCCCGAAGGCATGCAGATTCAGGACTTCGGCGTCACCTACGACGAGCTTGAACCGTTCTTTACCCATTTCGAAGAGGTATGCGGCGTGTCCGGCCAGGCCGGCAACATCCAGGGCCGGAAAATCGACGGCGGCAATCCGTTTGAAGCGCCCCGCTCCAAGGATTATCCGCAAAAGCCGCTCCCCTACGCCTACGCGTCGGCGCTGTTCGACAAGGCGGCACGGGAACTCGGCTTCCACCCCTTCCCGGCCCCGGCCTCGAACTCCTCCGGCCACTACACCAATCCCTATGGCGTCGAAATGGGCCAGTGCACGCTGTGCGGATTCTGCAACGACTTCGGCTGCTACGTCTCGGCCAAGGCCAGCCCGCAGTCCACCATCCTGCCGGTCTTGCGCCAGCGGGCGAACTTCGAACTGCGGACCGACTCCCACGTCACCCGCGTCAACCTGGATTCCTCCCGCACCCGCGCCACCGGCGTCACCTACGTGAACGCCGCCGGCGAAGAGGTCATCCAGCCGGCCGACATGGTCATGCTCACCGCCTTCCAACTGCACAACGTCCGCCTCATGCTCCTGTCCGGCATCGGCAAACCCTACGACATGCAGAGCGGCACCGGCGTCGTCGGCCGGAACTTCTGCTACCAGTTCATGGGCGGCAGCCAGGTCATCATGCCGAAAGGCACCTATTTGAACCCGTTCGCCAGCGCCGGCGCGGCGGCGGCGTGTATCGACGATTTCAACGGCGCGAACTTCGACCACGGCCCGCTCGGCTTTATCGGCGGCGCCGGCATCTGGCACAACAAGTCGGGCGGCCGTCCCATCACCCAAACCTCCCCCATGCCCGGTTCGCCCGCCTGGGGTTCGGGCTGGAAACGGGGCATGGCGGAAGGCTATCAGCGCATGACCGCCATCACTTCCCACGGGTCGGTGCAGCCGTACCGCGACGTCTTCCTCGATCTCGACCCGATCTACCGCGACGCCTACGGCAACCCGCTTATCCGCGTCACCCTGAACTGGCATGAAAACGAATTCAAGATGAGCCAGTACACGAGTGAACAAACCGCCCGCATCGGCAGGGCCATGGGCGCGGAGACCGTCACCCTCACGAACATGCGGCCCGGTACCGTCTTCGACACCACCTACTACCAGACCACCCATACCACCGGCGGCGCGATTATGGGCGACGACCCCACCACCAGCGCCGTCAACCGCTACCTGCAGTCGTGGGACGTGCCGAACGTGTTCGTCTATGGGTCGAGCGCGTTTCCGCAAAACATGGGGTACAACCCGACCGGCACCGTCGGCGCGCTGGCGTACTGGTCGACCCACCACATCAAGCAGAATTACCTGCGGAATCCCGGACCGCTGGTGCAGCAATAGCCGGGACGCTTCACATTGAACCGTACTCTCTCCTGCCTGCCGCCGGCACGGCCTGCGGCGGGCAGGGATTTTTTCTGGAGGATTTGCATGGATATGCTCCCCCTCGCCTTCGCCAGCATGCCTGGCGGGCTGGAATGGGTTATTATTGGTCTGGTGGCGTTGCTGCTGTTCGGCAAGCGCCTCCCCGGGGTGGCGCGTTCGCTCGGGCAGGCCTTTACCGAATTCAAATCCGGTCTGGCCGGAGGAATCGAACCCGACGCCGCCACGGCCCGCAAGGCGGCTGAACTCGATTCCGACAAGCCATGACGACCGAACTGTCCGACCTGGACGGAGATGACGACGGTGCCCTTGGCGCGCTGACCGCTCCGGCGGCGGCCGTGGGCGCGCACCTCGACGAACTGCGCCGCCGGGTCGTTGTCTGCGCGGCGGTTTTCGTGCCCCTGTTCGGGCTTGGCATGTACCTGTACCAGCCGCTGTGGCTGTTGGTTATCGCGCCGCTCGACAGGGCAAAGCCCGATTTACTCCGCTTTCAGGCGCTCGGCCCTTCGGACGGGCTTATCATGGCGATGAAGATCGCCATGGCGTTTTCCCTGTTTATCACCCTGCCGCTCCTGCTGGCGCAGTTATGGGCTTTCGTCGCCCCCGGCCTCAACGTGACGGAACGGCGCTGGCTTTACCTCGGCCTCGGCGGCGGCGGCGTGTTGTTTCTCGTCGGCGCGGCCTTTGCCTATTTCGTCGGCCTGCCGTTTGCGCTGGAGTTCCTCCTCCCCTTCAACCAAACCCTCGCCGGCTGGGAGAATTCGTTTACCGGCGCGGGCTATGTGGATTTCGTCATCGCCTGCTGCGCCGGATTCGGCGTCGCGTTCGAGTTGCCGCTGGTCATGCTTGTGCTTGGCTGGGTCGGCATCCTGACGCCGGAGACGGTGCGGGAATGGTGGCGGGTGATCGTTCTCGTGATCGTCGTTCTGGCGGCGATTCTCACCCCGCCGGATCCGGCGACGCAAATTCTCCTCGCCGTGCCGCTGCTGGCGTTGTTCGTGCTTGGGTACTGGCTGCTTCGCTGGGCCGGGAGGCGCGATGCATAAACAACCGTCAGGGCGCTCCCGGCAGGGAACGCCCTGACACTTTTGGCCATCGGAGGCGATGGCAACGACCTAATGGGAGGAGCGGCACATCCGGATTGTCTCACGCACGGAGCAGACATCGCGAACATAAAACCAAACCGGAAAACTGCCGTCCCGATCCGCCACATTCACATTCCAGACCAGGACGACGGATGCAGACACGGTACCGCACTTCTTTGTCACTGTCTCGGGAACTGTAACAACGGCAGCCGGATGCCCGCTCGCTCCCCAAAAATACACGGCCGCGCGACAACTCCCCTAAACCACAGCGCCCCCGCACCATAAGCGGACCGCCGCGCCGCCTTAAAAATACCGCCCTCACCCCAACCTTTCGCCCATGGAGAGTGGATTCCTGCCGCCTCGCTTCCTGGGAACCGTGGCTCACGCCCAACGGTACGGATATTTCACACGCGGCTTCTATTGTACGTCGCCAGTCCGATAAAAATTTTCGTGTGCGGAGGCATATGGACAGGCGGCGTGGATGTCCAGACGGGAACGCCGGGGAGAAACTTATGCCATATTTCGTAACTCCTTTATTCTGATTTATTTCACCATCTGAAATTCATAATCCAATTGACCCATCAGTATTTTACCCTACAAAAATACGATCAGCAAGTTTTTTTGGACAATTTATCTCACCGTAACTACTGATAACTTACCATACTTGTGTACTTTTTATATTCATATTCCCTTATTCCGGCTTGCATTCCACTATACCGTATGTGACATTATATAACACCAACTGATTCAACGTTTGTACTATCCTGACTCCCCGCCGAAGCTTGGCTACGGTCCTCATGTTAAGGAGGGGTGTAACGGTTTTTTTCTTGCCTTGCTGTATTATTTTCCTCTCTGCTCTCCCCCACACAGAGAGGTCCCTCCAGGGCGCTCCATAAGCGACATCGATTAATCAACCCGAAATATCGCTTTTTTCTTTAAA
>JAJQBO010000256.1 GCA_021203245.1 Planctomycetaceae bacterium | reverse complement strand
TTGATAACGGGATAGACTCTAAGTCATTATTTGATAAGATAGAAAAAGGCCAAACTTGAGAAAACGGCGGATCGCGAAAGCGATTCGCCGTTTTCTATTGCATCCCTACCCCCCAAGCGAGACAATTTGAATGCTCACTACCTTTTGACTCTATAAGGAAGCCCATGTCCCTTCACGCTACCCCTACCGATGCAAACGACCCGCTCTGGGGCCTGACGCCAGGCCAGGTCGAGGAAAGCCGCCGCCTCCACGGCGCCAACGTCCTGACCCCGCCGGGACGCGACCCGTGGTGGAAATTGTACCTGGAAAAGTTCAAAGACCCCATTATCCGCATCCTCCTCATCGCCGCCGTCGTCGCCCTGCTCGTGGGCATCCGTGAAGGCGAATTCCTCGAAGGCGTGGGCATCCTCGTCGCCGTCCTGCTCTCGACCGGCATCTCCTTCTTCAACGAATACCGGGCGGCGCAGGAATTCGAAATTCTCAACCAGGTGTCGGACGCCGAAGACGTGCCGGTCATCCGCGACGGCAAGCGCGGCATGGTGCCGAAGATGGACCTGGTCGTCGGCGACATCGTCATGGTTGAACAGGGGGCGGAACTGCCCGGCGACGCCGTGGTGCTGCAGGCGGTATCGCTGAGCGTCAACGAATCAAGCCTGACCGGCGAATCGGTGCCTGTCGCGAAGCGGGTGCAGGACGACGGCGATTCCGGCCTCGCCTACCCCCGCAACGTCGTGCTCCGGGGCACAACCGTCTCGGACGGCCACGGCATCGTCCGCCTCACCGCCGTCGGCGACAACTCGGAAATCGGCAAAACCGCCCGCGCGGCAGGCGAGACCACCGACGCCATGACCCCTCTCGCCAAACAGTTGGAACGCCTCGCCGGACTCATTTCCATCGGCGCGTTCCTGGCCGCCGGCATTATCTTCGTCGCCCAGACGGTGCGGGGCGGCGTCAACGGCGAAATCTACGATCTGAACGAAATCGGCGGCCGCCTGGTGCGGACGCCCCTCGCCGCCGGACAGTGGTTCTGCTTCGCCCTCCTGGCCGTCGTCCTGGTCATCCTCTGCGCGCAGATCTGGCTGCCGGTTCTCCGCGACGCCCTCAAGGTGCTCAACAAAGACCACCTCATCCGCCCGTGGATGGCGTCGGGCGGCAGGAACAAATTTATCCGCCTCGCCGCCTTCGCGGTCGCGGTCGCCGTCCTCGGCATCCTCGTCGGTTTGCTTTCCGGCCTGCTCGCCTGGGACGGCGACTGGCTGCCCATTTCCGCCCTCACGTCATTCCTCAGTTACTTTATGCTGGCGGTGACGGTCATTGTCGTGGCGGTGCCGGAAGGGCTGCCGATGTGCGTCGCCCTCGCCCTTGCCTATTCGATGCGCAAGATGACGGCGTCCAACAACCTGGTCCGCAAGATGCACGCCTGCGAGACGATCGGCGCGGCCAGCGTCATCTGCAGCGACAAGACCGGCACGCTGACCATGAACGAAATGCGCGTGCACCGGGCGGTGTTCCCGTTCCTCCAGGACGGACCGCTGCCGGCGGACGGCGTCGCCGCCAACCGCCTCGCCGAAGCGGCCTGCGCCAACTCCACCGCCAACCTGATGCTGAAGGACGGCCAGCCGGAACCGATGGGCAACCCGACCGAAGCCGCCATCCTGCTGTGGCTGTACAACTCGGGCCGCGATTACCAGGTTATCCGCGACGCCTTCGACACGGCGCAGCAGTTGACCTTCTCGACCGAGCGGAAGTTTATGGCTACCGCCGGCCGGAGCGCCCTGGACGGCAAGCCGGTCCTCTACGCCAAGGGCGCGGTGGAAATCCTCCTCGCGCGCTGCGAGGATGGCCGCGACGGTTCGGGCGAAGTCTGCCCGCTGGACGCGTCCATGCGGGACAAAACCATCGCCGACGCCCTCGCCTTCCAGAACCGGGGCATGCGCATTCTCGGCTTTTCGTCCAAGGCGGTGGACGAGGCGTATCTCGCCCACGAAATCGACCCCAACCTCACCGCCATGGTGTGGGAAGGGTTTTTCGTCATCGCCGATCCCATCCGTCCCGACGTCCGCGACGCCATCGACGCCGCCATCGGCGCAGGCATCCAGGTCAAGGTCGTCACCGGCGACAACCAGGCGACGGCGCGGGAGATCGCCCGCCAGGCCGGGTTGTGGAAAGAGGACGACACCGATGTCCGCATCGTCACCGGTGAAAACTTCGAAGCCATGGCCGACGACGAGGCGACCGAACGGGCCGAACAGATTAAAGTCATGTCCCGCGCCCGGCCGCTCCACAAGCTGCGCCTCGTCAAGCTGCTGCAAGGCCGGGGCGAGGTGGTGGCCGTAACCGGTGACGGCACCAACGACGCCCCCGCCCTCAACCACGCCGACGTCGGCTTGGCGATGGGCAAGACCGGCACCGCCGTCGCCAAGGAAGCGGCGGACATCATCCTCCTGGACGATTCGTTTACCTCCATAGTGAACGCCGTCGCCTGGGGCCGCAGCCTCTACGCGAACATCCAGAAGTTCGTCGTCTTCCAGCTTACCATCAACGTCGCCGCCGTCGGCATCGCGCTCCTGGGGCCGTTCCTCGGCGTCACGCTGCCGCTGACCGTGGTGCAGATGCTCTGGGTCAACCTGATTATGGACACCTTCGCCGCCCTCGCCCTCGCGTCCGAGCCGCCGGACTGGGGCCTGATGAAAAATCAGCCCCGCAAGCAGGGCGCGTCCATCATCACGGGGCCGATGCGGAACACCATCCTCGGCGTCGGCGCATGTTTCCTCGGGCTGTTCGTCATCACCATGGTGTTCAGGAACTATTTCTCCCTCGACGCGTCGACCGCGCTCGGGCGGCACAACCTGACCATCTTCTTTTCCGCCTTCGTCTTTTTGCAGTTCTGGAATTTGTGGAACGCGCGGGTCTTCGGTTCGACCCGGTCCGCCTTCAGCAACCTGAGGAACAGCCGGGGATTCCTGTTCATGGCTGCGGTTATTGTCGTGGGACAACTGCTGCTGGTTGAATTCGGCGGCGAGATGTTCCGCGTCACCCCGTTGTCCCTGAAGGAATGGGTCGCTATTATCGTCCTGACCTCGCCCGTCCTCTGGATCGGTGAAATCTGGCGCGCCGTCAAGCGCTCCAGCAACGACCCGGATTACTGGCGCTATTCGTAAGCTTTGGCGAATGGCACCCCGCCCCCACCGGTACATAGACTGGTGAGGGCGTGCCGATGCCGCCCCGAAAACCCGGGTGGGGTTGGCACTGAATGACAGACAAAGGGGTGCTACCATGATCATCCGCGTCATCAGCCTGGCGGTGGCCATCGCCCTGGCCCTGTTCCTCCTCCGGTCCTGCGGGGTGCTGTAAACTTTTGTGGCCATTGAATCTAGAACAGCGCCGCCTCACGGTGGCGCTGTTTTATTTTGTTTTCAATTGTGGTGAACAGATTTCATACCGATCAATGACAGCATAACTCCACTCCCCCACGTCACCCCGGCGTGCACACAGTCAATCGGGCGAAAAACGGGCAGTTCGGCCGGGGTCCACGGCCCCTCCCTGGGCTACGGATTCTTGCCATATGAGTTCGGTGCCTTCACCGAATTTCCCGTGGACCCCGGCCGAACCGCCCGTTTGCTCCGCTGATGGAGGTCCGCACGCCGGGGTGACGATTTTGGGAAAGTGGATGGTACAGGACACAACCGGCCATACCTCTTCCCCGTGTTCCTCTTGAGTTTTTTACCCATACCGCCATAATTGGGGTCTATTGTCGGTAACCCAACTGGAGACGCGGCTGCATGAATATGTTGAGGGAGTTTTTCAACTACTTTCTCTCGGTGATGATGGGTCGCCGCGACACTCTGACCGCATTTCTTGAACCCCTCACCATGGGTGAACGCTATTTGCGCTGGGGCCTGGAGACCCGCGACATCCGCGATTTTCGTTCCGCCCTCGACCACCTGCACCTCTGCCACGACCGCGACGCCCCCATGGCCAGCCTGCTTATCCGTAAATACGCCTGCATCGGCGACATAGCCACCGCCGCCGTCGAGACCCTCCTGATGCGGCACCAGCGGGTCATCGAGGACGCGGTCAAGACCGAAAACGGCTACCGCGAGGAACTGGAGGTGGTGCTGCGGAAAATCCAGGAAGGCAAGGATTACGTCCGCAAGCTCCAGGATGAAGGCAGCCTTATCAAGGCCAAATCGGAACAGTCGCGCGTAACCGAACTAGAGGCGAATTCGGTGCGCTTGCGGGAGATGCTCGAATCCGGCGAAGGCAGGACCGAGGTGTTCGAGAGTTATGACGAAATTTCCTCCGACGCGCTCCGCTTTTTCCGCGAGCTCGACCACGCCTCCTCCATGGTGA
The DNA here is from genome assembly GCA_021203245.1 of Planctomycetaceae bacterium. Lineage (GTDB taxonomy): Bacteria > Planctomycetota > SZUA-567 > SZUA-567 > SZUA-567 > JAJBSZ01. Next base: position 494 of record JAJQBO010000256.1, on the reverse strand, counting down.
TGGCGAACGCGATGCTGGGCGAATCGGGCGCGGAATCGCTGTCGAGCCAACTCCGCACTAAGCTGGACTACCTCCGGGACCGGATGGAACGCGCCAATCCCGTCAGCCCCGAACAGCCGGCGGCGGAGGCCGCCGGGTGAGGATAATCGCGGGAAGCGCCAGGCGCACCGAACTCGAGGTCGCGGCCGGGTCGACCACCCGACCGTTTCTGGAGATGGCCCGGGGGGCCTTGTTCAATTCCCTCCTGCCGATGCTTCCGGAGGCGCGCGTCCTGGACGTCTACGCCGGATCGGGGGCGCTCGGCCTGGAGGCGTTGTCGCGCGGGGCCGGGTCGTGCGTGTTTGTCGAGCGAGACCCGCGCGCCGCCTCGGCCCTAACGCGGAATATCGCCAAATGCGGCTTTTCGGCAGAGGCGACGATTCTGCGGCAGGACGCTTACAGGGCGGTGGCGGGGTTCGGGGACGGCGCATTCGACATCGTCCTGTTCGACCCGC
>JAJQBO010000109.1 GCA_021203245.1 Planctomycetaceae bacterium | reverse complement strand
GCCGCGGGTGCGGTGCAGGTCCTTCCCGCCGGTGCACTGGGGCGCGTTGTTGAGGTAGCGGCCGTCGAGACCCACCAGGCCGGCGCGGGTGAGGGCGGGGGCGGGGCGTTTGGAGCGGGACTGCTGGTGGAAGGTCGGGATGTTCTGGACATAGTCGGTCCACTTCTCGACGCCGCTCTTTTGCCAGCCGTCGTAGATCGATTCCTCCAGCCACGGGATCTGCGGTTCGCCCGTCTCTGGGTCGAAGCCGACGATGGAGTGGTGGCGCGGGTGGCAGATGCTGCGGCACTGGTAGTCCCAGATAAAGGCGTAATTGCCTTCGAAGGCGGACGGCAGTTCGGTATAGCGCTCGTCCATGGGCGTGACGTGGTCGACGAATTCCATGATGTGGTCATGGTTCAGGGCGAGGGTGACGTAGCCGGCGATCTCCCCCGACGCGTCCGTCACCGGTGTCGCCCAGCGGACAATCCCCTCGAAGCGTTTGCCGACGGGGTTTTCCGCGCCGGAATAGGCCTGGTCCTCGGGGGCGTAGGGGATGGGATGCCGCGGTCGCGGGACGCCTGCTCGACGGCGGCGGGCGCGTACATGCCGATGTAGTTGGTCCCGACATAGGCGCCGATGACGTCGGAGACGTAGATTTCCCCGGGCGCGAGGGTCCGCAAGGCCGGGAAGTAGGTCTCTGCCTTGACGTAGGTGTTTTCGCGGCGCGAGACGTCCCGCAGGTCGGGGTTCATGGGATGGTGGCGCTTGGTCGAATCCCTTGCCACGACCTTGATCAGTTCGCGGCCGTTTTTGTCGAGATAGGTGATTTCGTCGTACAGCGGTTTGACCACCGTTTCCAGCCCGCTCGGCGGGATGGCGTGGAAGCCGTCCATGTCGTTGTTTTCGGCGTTCGTCGACACGCCCGCCTCGCCGGGGGAGGGCTGGACGCGCCTGACCCACTGCGTGCCGTCGGCGGACAGGACCCATTCGCCCGGCGCGACCATGCGGCGGCGCGCATTGTTCAGGAAGGTGGCGAAGGATTCTTCCGTCAGCGGCAGCGAGGCGACGTAGCGGATGTCCGAGTCGCGGCCGTAGAGGAAGGAGGCGACGCGTTGGGCGGTGTCCGTGGTGATAGGCTCGATGTTCTTGACGGCGCTTTCGTTTAGCGACGCGGCGGAATCGGAGACCGCGATCTCCTTCAGGGTGTCGCCGAGAACGGTAAACTGGTACCAGGCGATGGCGCACAGGAGTATCAGCGGGATGACCTTCGCCAGGAGGAAGATGCCGATGAGTTTTGTCTGCATGCTTGCGCCGTAGCGCCATACCCCGTTTGATCCGCCGTCGTTCGCAGTCATGAAAACCGCCCTTTCCAAAGAGGGCGCGCCAGACCACCGACCGCACCCCCGACAACCTCCGCAGAACTGCATGCCGCAAGGGGCATCCAGTCCGACGCGATGTTTACTGGAAGTTTATTGGATGATACGCCAATTACCCGGCAAAGGGAAGGCGCAAAATGCCGCCTTTATGGCGGCGGTTGAAGGTTAATTAATGGCGGCGAGCATTTCCCTCGCCAGCGCGTCGGCCTGTTCGAGGGCGGCCGGATTGTCGCCCGCCGGCACCTGGTCGGTATTCGCCGCCCCGATCATGCCGATAAGGGGCATTCCAAGCGTTGTAAAGGCCGCTCCTGCCACTTTGCGGGCCGCCACGAACATCCCGGGGTATTCCGACCCGCCGGTGACCACCAGCGCCGCCACGCCGGGAAAACGGCCCGAGACGTCGGTGTTCCAATAGACCTGGAAGCGGCTGATAAACCCGACCAGCGGCGCGCTCAGGCCGGAGAAGTGCAGGGGGGAGACCATCACGACCCAGCGGGCGGCAGCCACTTGGTCCATTATCGGGCCGAAGTCGTCGCCGCCGAGCGGGCATTGGCTCCCGGCGGAACAGGCGCCGCAGCCCCGGCAGAGGCGGACGGTCGCTCCATAGAGGTCGACGACGGTGCGGGGACCCGGCAGGGACGCGGCCAGCCGGGTGGCCAGGCTCATGCCGTTCCCGTCGAGGCGGGGAGAACCGCAGAGGACGGTCACGCCGTTCATTGGACGTCCCGGGTGGTGCGGTAGGCTTCCCGCTGGCGGCGGGCGGCGATGGCGGCCTCGCGGACCTGTTCGTGGGTGTCGGCGGAGAGCTCGAGCCGCAGCAGGGCGCGGTCGACCTCAGGCACCTGCTCGATAAGGCTCATGGTGTCGATGGCGCGGAGCCGCAGGGGCAGGGTGGCTCCGGGCGAGGCGGCGACGTCATAGAGTTTGCGGACCGTGCGCTCGTCGCCGCTGATGACGAGCTGGCGCATGGCGGCGCGGACGGTCTCGTCGTTCTGATCGCCCAGGCGCGCGGTCAGCCGCCCGAGGGTCACGCCGGGCAGGAGGACCACGCCGGTAATGAGCATCAACAGCCCCAGGCCGATAGTGAACCATCCCCACCACGGCATAACGCTGTGCACATGCGCCGGGATGAGGACAAAGGGCTGATCCGGGTCGTCGGCGACGCCGGGGATGGCGTTCGGGTCGATGGCGATGAATTTGCCGTCCAGGTCCTGCGGCACGACGAGGGCGTCCTCCTCCTTCGGGGTGAGGAACGAGCCGCCGCGGTCCGCCGGCGTCGAAGCGGAGAGTGTGGCCGGGCCGCGGGTGGCGGAGCGGCGCGGCGGCGGCGCGGGTGCGGGCGCGGGCGGCGTCGGCTCGCTGCCGCCGGCGAGGATGTGCGGCAGGATTTCCTCCGCTTCGGGCGGCAGTATGGACGGTGGCTGGAGCGGTTCGGAGGGCGTTTCGGTCCCGCCGGGGGTGACGAGGGGTTTTTGTTTTTTGGCGAACGAATCGCCCCACGCGGGGTGGGTAAGGCTCCCCGGGTTTGGCGCGGGATCGGGATTTTTCGCCACATTGAGGGCAGCCTGGCGGAGTTCGTCCCAGTCGCTCTGGTCGGCTGCGGCAAAGAACGCGTCGAGTTCGTCCTGCGGTTTTTGTGTCTCTGCCATAGTTATCCCGATTCCCTGCCGTGGCGTCGTGCTTCCATGGCCTTCAGTAGTATAATGTGCAAACGTGTGGAAGGGTCAACCGAATTATGGCGGAGATTTTTAACGGTATCAAAAAAATACCGTCCGGTCAGGTTGCTGGTTTATTGTCTGGTTTTTGGACTTCCGGACTGGTTTCGCGGCTGGTTTCGCCGGGGCGGATCGGGGCGGAGAGGGAAAACTTTGGAATTTTTTTTCGGGCACGGTATAATGGATAAAGCAAAGGGAACCGGGTAACGCATTGGAAGGATTAAACTTGCCGCCAACAGCGAAATATCCGGGGTAAGTTGATCTAGTAGCGTTAACTTTTATGGTTAAAAAAACACTTGACATTTCGTTAGAAGTGAATAAAGTGTAAATCATGCGGTGAGCGACATGAAAAGAAACGCTTCGGAACTTAAGTCGCTCCTGCCCAACAACTTACCCCTTACCCTGGTTCCCGTCTGATTCCGACCGTGTGGTCGGAGACGGGAACCTTTTTTATGTCAATGGGTTACGATATCTCATATCCCGGCTGTCTCCCGTGCACTGTTTACTGTTTAACGGCGAATTTACGCGAGTGCATGGTATAAACACATAGTGCCGCACAGAGTTAATCAACTACTACCGTAAATAACGCCGCACCGTGCGGCCTTCCGCTCTTAACGATTGTGGGGTAAGAACCAAAAACCACCACATCCGGTTATGAGCCAACCACAACTCTCGTTCGCAAGGAGAACCCATGGAACTTAAAGGCTCCAAAACCGCCCGCAACCTGATGAATGCCTTTGCCGGCGAGTCGCAGGCGCGCATGCGCTATACGTACTATGCCTCGAAGGCGGAGGCGGAGGGCTATGTCCAGATCTCGGCGATTTTCGAAGAGACGGCCAATCACGAGAAAGAGCACGCCAAGCGGCTGTTCAAGTTTATGACCGGCGGCGCCCAGGAGTTTACCGATTCCTTCCCCTTCGGCGTCATCGGCTCGACGGCGGACAATCTGCAGGAATCCGCCGGCGGCGAGCACCACGAAGCTTTTGAAATGTATCCTACCATGGCAATGACGGCGAAAGAGGAAGGGTTCGACGACATCGCCGACGCGATGCTGCACATTGCCGAAGCGGAGAAATACCACGAGCGCCGCTATTTGAATCTGCGCAAGAACATTCTGGACGGCACGGTGTTCAAGAAGCCGACCGAGGTGACCTGGCGCTGCCGCAACTGCGGCTACAACCACACCGGCACGGAGGCGCCGCAGATCTGCCCCGCCTGCGCCCATCCCCAGGCCCATTTCGAGGTGTTGTGCGAGAATTACTAACGGGAATTTTACGTGCTGGTCACTTTCCCGAAGCGTTTCCTGGCTGGATAGGGTAGCCTTATGGTACCGGCGTTGCCGTGGCGGGTGACCGTCATCGTCTGCGCCATTTCCCTGCCGAAAGGCACAAGGGTGAGGAGAACAACCATGCAACAGAACCAGGTGTACAAATGTGACGAGTGCAAGGCTGTCGTCGAGGTATTGGTCGCGGCGCAACCGGACGCGCCTTCCTGCTGCGGCGTGTCGATGCAGGCGTTGACCGAAAACACCGTCGACGCAGCCAAGGAGAAGCACGTGCCGGTTATCGAAAAGGTCGATGGCGGCTACAAGGTCAAGGTTGGCGCGGTGCCGCACCCGATGACGCCCGAGCACTACATCACCACCATCGAGCTCATCGCCGGCAACCAGGTCCTGCGCGCCAATCTGACCCCCACCGACGCGCCTGAAGCGGTCTTCAAGACAGATGCGCCGGCGGTCAAGGCCCGCGAATACTGCAACCTGCACGGCTTGTGGACCGCGTAGACATCCCCTGCATCTGCACCACTAAAAACCCGGGCCGAAAGGTCCGGGTTTTTTCTGCTGCCGCACTATCCCCTAC
>JAJQBO010000221.1 GCA_021203245.1 Planctomycetaceae bacterium | reverse complement strand
ATTGTAAACCTTCTCCCTCGCCCTCTCCGGGGGCGAAGGAGTCTGACGAATTTACACCACCGATCTCCGGCCGGGTGGGATTGCCGCCGCCTAAGCGGCACTTACCGGAAAAAGCGACGAAAATCGTCGTTCGCTTAATTTTGTGAACCACTTAATTTGTTGATAATAATGGAAATGGAAAAAACACTTAATATTTTTGGAATCCGCTTTACATCCGCTTTCCATGAAGTATACTAAATCCATATAGCCCTACTTAAATATTTTTTATCATCGGTGCGCGTCAGGCTCCCTTTCACGTGATTGCCCGTCCCGCACTCCTCCACGCACCGATGCGCATGTCAACAGTTTGTGTCCGTGGAAGACCGGCTTTGCACCCAACTTTTTTTGGAGAGACTCGCATGGGTAAATGGGAAATTCCCGCCAAGGGCGGCAACATGGAAGCAGCCAACGGCATTTATTACCAGAACATGAACAATCTCGAAGTCGCCGAACGGTTGAAAAAGAACGACGTCATCCTGATTCCCGTCGGATCGACCGAGAACCACGGTCCCAACGCCCCCTACGGCGAAGACACCTACCTCGACACCCGCCTGTGCGAACAGGTCGCCAAGGCGACCGGCTGCACCGTCGCCCAGCCCATCTGGTACGGCTCGCACCCCTACCACCACATGGGCATGCCCGGCACCATCATCATCCCGGAAGAAACGCTGGCGGACTACCTCATGTACGTCTTCGCCGGCTTCTGGAACACCGGTTTCCGCAAGATGATCGTCGTCAACGGCCACGGCCAGGACTATGTCATTCCGCTGGCCATCCACAAGTTCGGCAAGACCTTCCAGGTCCCCGGCATCATCCTCTATGTCCACTTCTGGAACTGCGCGAAGCGGGAACTCGAGACCAAGGAAAACGGCGGACCATACAACTCCCCCTTCATCCACGCCGACGAAGTCGAGCAGTCCTGGTCCCTGGCGCTGTTCCCCGAACTGTGCAAGCAGGAAAACGCCGTCGCCACCAAGTCCGCGCCGATGCTGCCCCCCGGCCACATCAACAACTCGGCCGAAACCGCGCCCGGCCCGATCAAGTGGTACAATGCCTACGGCTCGGTCGGCATGGAAGTCATCTGCACCCCCGAAGGCGTCATCGGCGACCCGCGAGGCGCCAGCGCCGACCTCGCCAAGAAGGGCGTCGAGCAGACCCTCGACTACCTGGAAAAGCTGGTCAACGACATTATCACCAAGTACCCGGCCGGGCAGCTCCCCCCCATCGACAAGGTCACCCAGCGGAACCGCGAAGACATCGAAGCCGTCATCAAGGGACCGACGAACGGCGGAGCCCACATCTATACCCTGCATTACGGCGCGTGACGCAGAGAAATTTTCGAAGGTGGTTGACCACTTCCTCTACATTTGAACAGGAGAGTTACGATGAAGGCCAAAATCGCATTCATGTATGGCCCGCACGATCTGCGTATCGAAGAAAAGGAACTGCCCGCGCTCAAGCCCAACCAGCTCCTGATCAAGGTCGGCGCTTGCGGTATCTGCCAGTCCGACGTCGAGTGCTACGAAGGGCACTCCGCCGAAGGCCGCTATGACATCGGCCCCTTCACCCCCGGTCACGAATGGTCCGGCCAGATCGTCGAAGCCGGCAAGGACGTCACCGACCTCAAGGTAGGGGACAAGGTCACCGGCGATTGCGTCATCCCCTGCGGCTACTGCGCCAACTGCAAGGAAGGCAAGATGCCCTCGGCCTGCCTGAACATGCGCGAACTCGGCTTTATGCCGAACTCGCCCGGCGCGATGGGCGAATACCTGATTCTCGAACGCGACTTCACCCACAAGTTCCCGAGCGACTGGTCCTATTTCATGGGCACCTGGATTGAAAACTTCTCGGTCGGCTACTGGGGCATCTGGGGCAACGGCGGCTATGTCGACGCCTCCGACGACGTCGTCATCATCGGCGGCGGTCCTATCGGCATCTCCGCCACCATCACCGCCGACGTCTCGGGCGCGAACGTCATTGTCGTCGACCCGCTCCAGTCCCGTCGCGACCGCGCCATGAAGTACGGCGCCGACATCGCGCTCGACCCGACCAAGGGCGACATCGGCCAGATGGTCCGTGACGTCACCGACGGCCGCGGCGCGAGCGTGGTGGTTGAATGCTCCGGCAACGACATCGGCATTGCCAGCGTCTTCGACATCGCCGGCCACTCGGCCCGCGTCGGCTTTGTCGGCCACTCCATCGGCCGCAAGGTTCCGGCCGAACTCGGCAAGGTCATTTGGTCCAACCTGCGCATCGTCGGCTCGGGCGGCACCAAGAACTTCCTCGAACGCACCATCCGCTTCCTGTCCCGCATCAAGGACAGGTACGACTTCGACGCCCTCAACAGCCACTACCTGCCCTTCGAGCAGGTCCACAAGGGTCTGGAAATCGCGTCCAAGGAAAAGCAGACCGCGTTCAAGGTCATGTTGACCTACGAATAGAAATCACTGGTCCCATATCCCTGGCGGCGGCAACCGGGATGTTGCGCCGGGGAGGGCACGGGTCGCGCGGGCCTGTTGCCGGGGTTTTCCCCGGAATGGGTTCCGCGCGATCATTGCTTTTTCGCCTGTGTTCGGGCCTTTCTTGTCAGCAAGAAGGGCCCGATTTTGTAAGGGGAACACATGTCTCAACAATGTCCCGGCGCGCTCTCGGACGGTCTCGGCATGCGCCTCGCCGTCACGGCGGCGGAAAACGCCGGACCCAAGGCTCCCATCCTGCTCCGGGGCGACCTCGGCGCAGCGACCAAAACCGCCCGGGCCATCGGCTACCAGGGCATCGAGGTCCACGTCCCCAATATCTGGGAATTCGACGTGCCCGCCTTCAAGGCCAGTTGCGACGCCGCGGGCGTGGCTGTCTCCGCCCTCGTTTCAGGCCAGCTCTTTGTCCGCAAGGGTTTGTCCATCGCCCATGACGACCCGGCGATAGTCGAGAAAGCTATCGAAGGGTTGAAGCTGTTCATCGATGGTGCCGCCGTTCTCTCGACCGGGGTGGTGGTTGGCTGGGTTCGCGGCCAGGTCGGCGACGAGCGGGAAATAAAGCTGGCCAAGCAGGCCGAATCCCTGCAGAAGGTCGGCCGCTACGCCGCGACGAAAAAGGTCCCCCTCTATATCGAGGCGATCAACCGCTACGAACTCGATTCACTCAACACCGCCCGGGAGATCGTCGATTTTATCCATACATACGACATCCCCAGCACCTATGTCCATCTCGACACCTTCCACATGAACATCGACGAACACCGCCCGAGCAAGGCGATCCGCGAAGTCGAGACGCTCCTCGGCTATGTCCATGTGGCGGAAAACACCCGCTGGTACCCGGGACACGACCGGCTCGACTTCGACGAGGTCTTCGCCGCCCTCGAGGACATCGGCTACGACGGGTTTGTCTCGGTCGAATGCTTGCCGTATCCCACCGGCGAGGAGGCGGCGCGCCGCGCCTACGAATGGCTCACCTACCGGTACTTCTACCCGAAAGGTTAGGGTGGATTCCGGGCCGCACTCTGGCCGCGCTCCGCTTGGGGCGCGGCTTTTTTTGTCGCGGCAAAGATGCGACCCGGTAAACATCCCATTCATGAAAAGAATGAATTTCCGTCCGGGATGGCGGCGAAACCTTGCGGGGTGTGGGCGAAAAAGTATTATCAATCCGGCAGGTGGTGGTACACTACGAATTGGTCAGGCGACGGCCGACCGTGGAGACGCGGCATGTCCAAGTACAAATACATGCAAATCGCCGAACGCCTCAGGACGGAAATCCTGGCGTCCCGCTCACCGGGAAAAAAAATCCCGACCGAGGACGAACTGGCCGATCACTTTTCCATGAGTCGCAATACCGTGCGCCAGGCCGTGCAGATGCTGGTGGATCAGGGGTTCCTGGTCAAGATTCAGGGCAGCGGCACCTTTGTCACCGAAAAGCTCGATCAGGCCGCTGTGGCGAAACCGGCCCGGTCCCGGCGCGGCGACGGCGAGCGCGGCCGCTGCATCGCTGTCGTGATGAACCAGTTCAACGCCTATATTTTCCCCTCCGTCCTCATGGGCATCAGCGATTACCTCCTCAAGCACGACTACCACATGCTGATTCGCATGACCTTCAACCAGATTGCCAAGGAGGAGGAGGTCCTGCGGGAACTCCTCGACCAGGACGTCGCCGGGTTCATCATCGAGCCGGCCCGTTCCGCCTTCCCGGTCGTCAACCACGATCTCTACCGCCGCATCCGCGACGACTATCCCTGCGTCCTTATCCACGCCCAGATGCCATCATTCGGATTTCCCTGCATCGACAACTCCAACGTCGAAGCCATGGGCCTACTCGTCGATCACCTGGTCGCCAACGGCCACCGCGACATCGCCATGCTGATGAAGGCGGATGAAAACAGCGGCCAGCAGCGCTTTCTCGGCGTCGCCGAAGCCATGCGCCGCCACGGGCTGAAGGTGGACGAGAGCCGGGTGCTCTGGTACATGGACGAGGACATGGAGGAACTGTTCTCCGACCAGAACGCCCACCGGGTTATGCAGGCCATCAAGGGCTGCACGGCGGTAACCTGCTTTAACGACTATATCGGCAAGCGCTTCCTCGACTTCCTGCCCAAGCAGGGCATCCGGGTACCGGAGGACTTGTCTGTGGTGGGCTACGACGACATGCAGGGCTATATGAGCACCCGCCTCACCACCATCAACCATCCGAAGGAGGCGATGGGCGAAGCGGCCGCGCGGGGCATCCTCGAACTGATCCGCAACCCCGACGCCGACGTCTCGGTTTTCTTCCCGCCCGAACTGGTGATCCGCGAAAGCGTCGCCCCGCCACAGCCCGCCATGCGCTCCGCAAATTGATTCCTTTTTTAGTTAGAGATAGGAATCTATTCCTATTAACCTAAAGTTTTAGAATTTTTCCCTCCCCCGTAACTCCATATATCAGTAAATAGTTGGAATGTTTTTGGAAAAAATCCTCGCCCGCTCCGCTTTACTAAGAGTCTATCCCGTTATCAAACGATTGAAGATAGTAAGTGCACAGTTCAAT
>JAJQBO010000124.1 GCA_021203245.1 Planctomycetaceae bacterium | reverse complement strand
GTTCAGTACCGTCTACCCGTTTCATTTGTTCACGGAGTTTCTTAAAATGCTTTAATTGCGATTATCCGCCCGCCGATACTGTATCGCCTCCAGCAGATGGTCCGCACCAATCCTCTCCGCCCCGTCGAGGTCGGCGATGGTGCGCGCCACCTTGAGGACACGGCTGTAGGCGCGGGCCGACAGGTTGTATTCGGTCAGGGCGGCGCGGAGCAGGCTTTCGCATTCGGCGTCGAGGCCGCAATGCTCCTCGATGTTCTTGGGCGTCATGGCGGCGTTGATCGGGCTCGGCGAACCGGGGAAACGGCGTGCCTGCACCTCCCGCGCGGCAAGGACGCGCTCGCGGATGGTCGTCGACGACTCGCCGAGCCGTTTCGACATCAGGCGCTCGTGGTCAACCGGCGGCACTTCGACATGCAGGTCGATGCGGTCGAGAAGCGGGCCGGACAGCTTGCCGGTATAGGCGAGGATCTGCTTTTCCGTACAGCGGCAGGCGCGCTTCGGATCGCCCCGACGGCCGCACGGACACAAATTCATCGACATGACAAGCTGCACCCGGGCCGGAAACGTCTCCGCCCCGACGGCGCGGGAAATGGTGATGACGCCGTCCTCGAGGGGTTGGCGCAACGTTTCCAGCATCTGGCGCGGGAACTCCGGCGCTTCGTCCAGAAAGAGGACGCCGTTGTGGGCGAGGGAAGTTTCGCCTGGGCGGATGGTGGTGCCGCCGCCGATAAGGCCGGGCAGGCTGGCGTTGTGGTGCGGTGAGCGAAACGGCCGTGCCCGCAGCAGGCCGCGCCCCGGCGGTATCTCGCCGGCGACCGAGTGAATCTTCGTCGCCTCCAAACTCTCGGCCGGCGTCAGCGGCGGCAGGATGGACGGAAGCCGCTGCGCCGCCATCGTCTTGCCGCTGCCGGGGGGCCCATCAGAAGGCAGTGGTGGCCGCCCGACGCCGCGACGAGCATGGCCCGCTTGAGCGATTCCTGCCCGCGCATATCGGAATAACACAGGGGATGATCGGGTTCGGGCGCGCCGCCGTCATACCTGGCCGGCGGCTCCCATTCGGCGGCGAAAAAGCCGACCGCTTCGGTGATGGATGAAACGCCGACCGCGTGCACGCCTTCGACAGCGGCGGCTTCGGCGGCATTGGCTATGGGCAGCACCACCCCGTCCATGCCGAGTTGCCGCGCCGTGATGGCGGCGGCGAGCGCACCCCGCACCGGCCGGCACTCGCCGCCGAGGGAGAGTTCGCCGAGGACGAGGTAGTTCCCGGCGCGCTTCATCGGCAATTGCTCGCTCGCGATCAACGAAACGAGGGCCAGCGGCAGATCGTAGACCGCGCCCTCTTTCCGGAGTTCGGCCGGGGCGAGGCTGTAGATAAGGCGGCGGCTGGACGGGAAGTCGTAACCGTTGTTGCGGAGCGCCGACTTGATGCGGTCCAACGCCTCCTTGACCGCCTTGTCGGGCAGCCCGACGATAACCTTGTAGGGCACGCCGAAATTGTGGTCCAGTTCCACCTCAACCGGCACCGCGTCGACGCCGGTGATGGCGATGGAGTACAGCTTCGCCAGCATAATCCCCTCCCCCGATTTTGTTACGCCGGTGCCGCATCCCTGCGGGCAAGCCGCCGCGCCATTTCGGCGAAGGCAGCGCCCCGTTCCTCGTAGTTCACGAACATGCCGTAACTGGCGCAGCCGGGCGACAGCAGGACGACGCCGCCGGGCGGGGTCAGAACATACGCCTGCCGAACGGCCCATTCGAATTCGGTGCCGCCGTTCAGAATGGTCAATGGCGGCAGCGAGGCCGGCCGCGCCGACGGGGCCGCTTCCACCGCGTCCCGAAGCCGCACCCCGGCGGGACCGACCAGCACCAGCGCGTGGGCGCGCCGCTGGATGCATTCGGCCATCGCCTCGAACGGCGCTTCCTTGTCGTAGCCGCCGGCCACGAGCGTCACCGGCTCGTCAAACGCGTCGAGGGCGATAATCGCCGCCTCGGGCGTGGTGGCTTTCGAATCGTTGATAAAGCGCCGTCCGCCGGCTGTCCCGATATCCTCCAACCGGTGCGGCAAACCGCCGAACGAGGCCAAACCCGCCGCCACCGCATCGGCATCGCCCGCGAGGGCAAAGGCGGCGGCAACGGCCTGCACCGCGTTATACCGGTTGTGCCGGCCCGGCAACCGGAACGGCGCAAGGCTCCATATCCGCTCGCCGCCGTCCAGCCGCAGGACGATGTCATCGTCCCGGATATAGCAGGCGTCGCCGCCGTGGTCGTGCAGGCCGCAGCGAATAACCCGCCCCGGCACGGTCGCCGCGATGGCGGCGAGCCGGGGGTCGTCCAGGTTCAGGACGGCAAAATCTCCGGCCCGCTGATGCCGTAGCAGTCCCGCCTTCGCGGCGACATATTCATCCATATCGGTGTGCCAGTCGAGATGGTTGGGCGCGAGATTCGTGACGACGGCGACGCGCGGCGGCGTCACCCTGCCTTCGGCGATGTCGGGGCCGACGTAAACGAGTTGAAAGCTGGAGAGTTCCGCCACCAGCGGCGCGTCCGTTTGCCTGTCGGCGACGCGGGTCAGGAGATCGCCGCCGATGTTGCCGCCGAAGAGGGCGTCCGCATCGTGGTGCGTGACCATTTCGGCAAGGAGCGAGGCGGTGGTGGATTTGCCGCTGGAACCGGTGACCCCGGCCCAGGGCGACTGGTTGAGGCCGAGGGCGAGTCCGGTTTCGGTGACGACGGGAATGCCGCGCGAGCGGGCGGCTTCGAGCAGCGGGTTGTCGGGCCGGACCGCCTGGTTTGCCACGACGAGATCCGTTCCGGTAAAATCGCTTTCCCGGTGTTCGCCCAAGACAAAGCGGATGCCGAGGCCGTCCAGCGACGCGACGGATCGCGCCAGTTTTTCCGCCGGGGCTTTATCGGTGACGGTCACCGAAGTGCCCAGCCGGGCGAAAAAGCGCGCCGCGCCCGCGCCGCCGCCGAACAGCCCCAAGCCCATAACGGTGACCCGTGGGTACTGCCGTAGGGTTTCCAGGCTGTAGCGCATGGCGGTACCTCGCAATAAATGGAGCTGCCTATCAAGTACCCCTTTCGTCACCCCGGCGGTGAAACGGTGAACCGGGCGAGGGGCGTGAAGTTGTGCCGGGGCAGGTGGAGACGCGCTCTGCTCAGGGATAATCCGTTACCAGTATTGGTACTGCAGCGACTGTTTTATCAAGCTGCCCCGGCACAACCACGCGTTCTTTTCACGGCGACTGTACGCACGCCGGGGTGACGTATGGGGCGGGATGGCCGTCAAAGTCTAATCATACGTAATGCGCGGATCAGCTACCACGTACAATATGTCGGACAGCAGAATCCCCGCGAGAACGAGAAACGTCCCCAGCCCCATAACCGTCATCAGGACCGGGTAATCCCGGCTCGACAACGCCTGCAGCATCAACGTTCCCATGCCGGGGATGTTGAACAGGTATTCGATAATCATCGACCCGCCGAGCAAACCGGGGAGCAACCCCGCCGCCAGCGTGATGAGGGGGATCAGCGAGTTCCGGAAAATATGCCGGAACAGGACCGACCACTCCGACAACCCTTTCGCCCGCGCGGCGCGGACATAATCCTGCCGCACCGTTTCGAGGACAGACGCGCGGGTAAAACGGCTGAGGCTGGCGAAGCCGCCATAGCTCAAGCACGCCACCGGCATCACGTAGTGGATTGCCGTCCGCCCCAGCGCCGACCAATAGCTTTCGTCCGGCCTGGCCACCTGCGACAAGCCGCTGATGGGCCACCACGGCACATACCGCGACACGAACAGGATCATGAGCAGGCCAATCCAGAACGCGGGCAGGCTGTAGAGGACGAGAAAGAGGACGGAGAAAAACCGGTCCGCCCACGAACCTCGCTTGACCGCCGAATACAGGCCGAAGGAGATCGCCACCACATAGATGACGGCAAACGACCATAAATTCAATTTGATTGTCGCCGGGAGTTTTTCAGCGATGACGTCCCAGACCGGCGTGCCCAGGCTGATGACGATGGAGTCGCCGAAATCGCCGTGAATGACGCCACCCCGCCCGCGCGCCGAGTCGCCGACCAGCCAGCGCCAGTAGCCGACGTACCAGGGCTGGTCGAGGTAGAAGCGGCGGCGGAATTCCCGGGCGGCCGTGCTTTCGCCTTCGCGGCGCACGCCCACGCCGCCTTCGCCGCCGGCGGCGTCGCCGGAGAGGAACGACGCCTTGACCGGGTCGCCCGGCGCCAGGCGCATCATGCCGTAGCTGGCAATGGTGATTACCAGAAGAGTCGGGAGCATCCAGAATATGCGTTTAATCAGGTAGGAGCGCATTGGTCATCCATTTGTATAAAAACGCGGACCCCTCAGTTGTCCTGCGTCCAGTCGCCTCCAGTATATCCACCGTCCAGGGACACGTCCACCGCCGCGGCCCGGCGGCGGCGATCCTGGCGCAGGCGGCGTTTCTTGATAACGGCGTTGCGGAACGATTCAACAAAGCGGTAGGAGATGTAATAGGACGGAACGGCCAGGCACGTCCCGACAAGAATGCAGCCGATCCACAGCGGCACCTGCATCTCCCACCCCATGGACAGCAGTTCGCTGAACGAGTGCACCACCGCTTCCCACCACACCTCGATGCGGTTCATGCCTTCCACCGCATCGGGCGGGGTAATCATCCGCCGCAAGATGGAGGCGAGGTCGGTCAGGGGCGGACCGCCCACCAGCAGCCAGCCGATCCAGTAGTTGAAGGAATAAATCGGCACGATGGTGACGGGATTGGTGAGCCAGATGGGGAAAATAGGCACCACCTTGTTGGCGCGGACGATGGTGCAGACAATGACCGCCACCGCCATCTGGATGCCAACGATGGGCAGCCAGCCGATGAAAAACCCGATTGCCACCCCCAGGGCGATCTGGTGCGCCGTGCCGGTGGCACGGCCGAGCGCGCGCAGGGCGCGCCGCATCAGATATCGCCATCTGCGGGATGTGAACATTACGGCCCGCCCGAGGAGTCAAGTCCAAAATGTGGTGTAAAATACCTCCAGACAATTTATACAGGGATG
>JAJQBO010000245.1:2345-5082 GCA_021203245.1 Planctomycetaceae bacterium | reverse complement strand
GCGGGCCCGATGCGGGGGCGGTGGGGGTACGGGACGGCACGCTCATCCGTCTCGCGGGCGGCGGGGCGGCCTGGCCGGCCCGGGGCGGCACCGAGGGGGGGGCGAGAATAGGGGGCGGCGCCAACGGCGGCGGCGCGGGCGGCATGGGCGTGGAAAGGTCCGCGGTTGTGTCGCTGGTGCCGCCGTAGGCGGGCGGCGGCGCGAGCGACCCGCCTCCCGACAACGGCGACGATGTGCCGCTGGCGGGCGGGACCACCGGGACCGGGGCCGGAGTGGGGGAGTCGTCCAGAAGGGGCGGCGGCAGTGGCGGCATGTCGCCAAGGTCGAAGCCTTCCATGGCGGCAGCCTGGAACGATATGGCTGAAAAAGCCACGAACGCCAGGATCATCGCCAAAACTGTTTTCCGCATACTGCTGTCCTCCGGAAATGGTACACGGCCATGCGGGCCAATTGTATTGGCCTTAGGCGCAGAAGAGAATAGTCCTCGTGTATTATTATCGGCCCGGATGGTTATGTCTTTCAACCTTTTTGGGACAATCGACTGATTTTTGCTGGAAGCGGCGGCCGCGGCTCTATAATGGATGGACGTTTGGACCGGTCCACGACGCTGATATCTACAGGCTGTCAATCGAGTTATGGGAGGGAAGGAGCGATTTCCGACAACCGAGCGCGCCGCATAATCGTCAATGCCGACGATTTCGGCCTTTCGCCCGCCGTCAACAGGGGCATACTTGCCGCCCACCGGCGCGGCATCCTCACCTCCGCCACCCTGCTGGCGAATGCGCCTGCATTCGACCAGGCGGTCGACCTCGCCAGGGCCGCTTCGTCCCTGGGGGTGGGCGCTCACCTTAACCTGGTAAGGGGCAAGCCGTTATCGCCGCCGGAATCGATTCCCCTCCTGGTGGACGGGGACGGAATGCTTCGCCGTTTTCGGGTCGGGCGGCTGACCGCGGCGTTTCTCGACCAGGCGGAACGGGAGTACCGCGCACAACTCAACCGTATTGTCAAATCGGGGATTACGCCGACGCATATCGATTTTGAAAAACACCATGCCTGGCAGGGGCCGTTCTACCGCCTGGCCGTCCGCCTGGCCGGGGAGTTCGGAATCCATGCTGTCCGCAGCTTGCGGGAACCGGTCGCCTGGAGCGTCCGTACCCTGGGCTGGCCCGGTTTTTCTCACCTCGCTATGGCGACGTTCCTCCGGGTCGGTTTCGACTGCGGCGGCGGGCGCGGCCTCGCCCGCACGCCGGACCGGTTTCTCGGCCAATGCCATATTGGCCGCATGGACGAAACAACCTGGCTTCGCTTGGCCGAACGCCTCCCTCCCGGGACCAGCGAAGTAATGACCCACCCGGGGGAGGAAGGGGAGGAGGCCATGGGCGGGAGCTGGCTCGGGTCGAGCCGCGCGGTGGAACTGGCGGCGCTGCTGTCGCCCCGGGTCGCGGAGGCGCTTCGCCGGAACGGGGTGGAGTTGATCACGTTTGCCGCGTTGTGACGCAGTCAACAGTGGCACAGCATATTGGGGCGCGCCACGGTTTTTCCTGTGGGTTCCTTTCGCCACCCCTACTCGTCACCCCGGCGGTGCGGCGTCGACCAGCGCGCACGCGTGGGGTTGTGCCGGGGCAAGGGCGAATGACCCTATGCTGTAAAGCGTTTAGGATGCCCTGCCGTCCAGGTCCAGCCCGCCTGCCCCGGCACAACTTTCCGTTTGGGGGTGCAGCGGACGTTTTTCCCGCCGGGGTGACGGTTGGGGACAGAATGAAGTGTCCTGGTGAAATACCGTGTCCAACAAAACAGGACCGCCGTCGCCGGCGGTCCTGTTTTGTATCACGTTGGGGAGAGAGAGTTATTAAAGCATGCCGGGATTCTGGGGATCGCGGGAGAGCATCGCGTCGACGGCGCTCTCGATCTCCTGGGTCGGGGCGATCTGCGGCATGGTGCTGCCGGCGCCGTTGCTGATCGGGGTCGGCATACTGACTTCGGGGCGCGACGGCCGGGTTATCTGGGCCGGAGGCACCAGGGCTTCATACTTGCTGGTTCCGCCAACCTGCTGCGTCGCCGGAGCGGCCGGAGCGACTGGAGCAGCCACCGCCGGAGGCGCGACCGGACGGGCCGAGCCTGTGGCGGGTGCCTGGGGCGGCACCTGGGGCGGCGCGGCCGGGAACTGCGGCGCCGGGGTCGCCGGGACGGGCGGGTTGATCAACGCCGTGTTGGGCATTGCCGCCGGCTGCACCGCGATGGGGAGCGGCTTCATCGCGTCAGGAACATAGATCTGGGGACTGTTCAGCAACTGGTATTCGTTCATGGTAAAGCAGTCCGACAGGTTCTGGCCCGGTGCGCACACGATCGGAACCGACGGGGGGCAAATTTCCGGCGGACAATAGGAGGACGGGAACGTGCCTGGCTCCCACCCCGAATCCAACGGCCCCGCCAGGGCGTACATGGGTTCGGAAACCACAGCATCGCCCGCATTGCCTTGCATCATCTGCTGGTACATCTGCTGCAGCATGACGATCTGGTTGTACAACTGCTCCGGGGTAACCTGTTGACCCCCGACCTGGTACGGCGACACCTGCGCGGCCTGGGCGACGGGTTGCTGAGTCTGGCCGGCCGGCATAACCGGCGGGACGACCACCGGCGTGGTTATCGACGCCTGGATATCGTCAGGCAGCGGCTCGCCCCCCGGAACGGGGGGGGCGATTGGCGCAGCCGCTACCGGGGCTGGAGCGGGTGCCGG
>JAJQBO010000245.1:0-2335 GCA_021203245.1 Planctomycetaceae bacterium | reverse complement strand
TCCACGCCGCCCCCGCCAGCCGCCCCCCCCCTGGGCCGCGGGGGCGCGGTGATGTGAATAAGAGCCCGGGGCGGGCGCGGGGGCCGGTGCCGGCGCCGCGGCGACGGCCGGGGGCTCGGACCCGAAGTCGGCGGGTTCCACCGGCTCGGCCTGGGCGACCGGTTCGGGTGCGGGTTCGTCGTCGGGAGCCAGGTATTTCGCATAGCTCGGTTCTTCCGGCGCGGGTTCGGCCGGGAGTGCGGGTTCGATCGGGAGCGCGGATTCGACCAGGAGCGCCGCTTCGGCCGGCTCGTCCGTCACCACCTCGTCCGCGACAACCGTCACGGTCGTGGTCACCGGTTCCGCGTCGGAGTAGACGGGGCCGGCATAGACCGGGGTGACGACCGTTTCATTGTATATGGGGGGCAGGACGCGCGCGCCGCGCCTGGGCCGCTTCTGGATTCTGCCGCGGCGGTAGACGACCCGGGTCCTCGGTTCGGGGGCGGCGACGGTGGTGGCGACCATCACCGGGGCCGTCTCCCAGCCGGCGACGACGGTGGGCACATAGCCGGGGTCGGTCACCAGGGTGGCTGTGCCGAGATCCTGATAGGTCTGGGAGCCTGCCGGGGTGGCGACGACGTACTGCCTGCCTGGCCGGGCAAAACGCTGCACCCGCCTGCCGTACATGCGGCGGGCATTGCGGCCGCGGGCCTGGGTCACCGCGCGGGGAGGCGGGCAGCCGACCACCGGCGGTGGGCAGTTGTACACGACCGCCGTTCCGTCGGCTGGCGTGACTTCGTAATATTGGCATGAATCGCAGCCGGCGCTGTACAAAAGCGCCAACGCGACGACCACAGAGGTAACCACCTTTGTCGTACGCATTCTTTCTTCTCCCGGCAACAATGAAAATGGTGATAGAGGCAATAGTCCGTTTAGGGTTTCCCTTCGCCCGATTGCATCCGCCGCCGGCAACGACGACCGATGCGGCAAAGGGCGCCCGCTTCGATATTTCGCTTCGGAAAAGCAAAAGTCCGATATCCATTGATCGACAAAATCGACGTCCGGATTCATGAAATATGGCCCGATAATCGCGCTTTTTATCGGACCGTCAGCTATGTCCCGACAGGCCAAAGGGTTGAATTGCCGTTGCAATGCGCCGCTTTTTGCCGTACCATGCGTGCGCTGCGAAAATCAACGACGAGAGGGAGAACGAGAATGCGGACGCGATTCGGTGTGCTGGCGGCCTTGCTAACGTGCGTTATCGGAACGGTGTGTGCGGGCGAGCGCGTCCTGCACGTCTATACCTGGTCGGATTATTTCGATTCCGAGGTGTTGGTCCAATTCGAGCGGGAAAACAACTGCCGGGTGGCGGTGGATTATTTTGAATCGAACGAAGCGATGTATGCCAAGCTGAAGGCGGGCGGCGGCGGCTACGACGTCATCACCCCGTCATCCTACATGTCCTCCGTCATGGACGGGCAGGACATGCTCCTCCCCCTCGACCACAGCCTTATACCCAACCTTGACAACATGGACAAAAACTGGCTGCGCATGACCGAAGACCCGTCCATGCGCTACAGCGTTCCCTATACCCGTACCGTCACCGGCGTCGGCTATAACAGCGACCGGGTGAAGCCGGAGGATTTGGGCAGTTGGGATATTTTCGCCAACCCCGCCTATGCCCGGCGCATGACTATGCTCAACGACATGCGCGAGACCATCGGCGCGGCCCTCAAATATCTCGGCTATAGTCTGAACACCACGAATGAAGCCGAACTCGCCGCCGCCGGCGAGGTGTTGCAGGGGTGGAAGCGCCACCTTGCCAAGTTCGACGTCGACGAGGCCAAGATGGGGCTCGGTTCGGGCGAGTTCCACGTCATCCACGGCTACAACGGCGATGTGGCGCTGATTATGGAAGAGGTGCCCGAGATTGACTTCTTCATCCCGAAGGAAGGGTCGTCTGTCGCGTCCGACGATTTCGTCATCGCCGCCGGCACGCCCGCCGCCGACCTTGCCCATGCGTTCATTAATCACCTGCTTGACCCGGAGGTGGCCCGGATCACCATGGAGTCCATCCGCTACTTTATGCCCAATCCGAAGGCGGTAGCCGAACTGGACCCCGAGCTTCGCGAGAACAACGCCTTCAACGTCGATGACTCGGTACTGGAAAAGTGCGAGGTTATCCGCGACCTGGGCGAGGACAACGCGAAGTACATCCGGATTTGGGATCTCGTAAAGGCGGATGAGTAGGCTGATCGACCCTAAGCGCCCCGACCACCCCCAGTCGTGACCCCGGCGTCTATCCGGACACCAGCGGAAAAAACGGGCGGTTCGGCCGGGGTCCACGGGACAGACA
>JAJQBO010000088.1 GCA_021203245.1 Planctomycetaceae bacterium | reverse complement strand
CGGCGCGGCCGGCGAGGCCGGTCTCCCACAGGGCATACCCACCCCCCCCGACAACCAGTAGGACGCATACAACCACCATCAGCTTTTTCATGGCGTTTCCCTGTCGACGATGCGGACGATTCATGTCCACCAGGATCTGTTGATAATCAATGGCCACTCTGTCCCCTTGATCAATGGATAAACTGTCGTTTCGCCCGCCATAATCCTTCAGGACGACGCGTCGACAACGGCCGGGCGCGCGGGGGCGGGTGATCGGTACCCCTCCACTTGCCCGATTTTCGCGGTTCCTTTCGCCATTTCCGATAATATTGGCGGCAATGGCGAAAAAACCCGAAAAAACCGAAAAAACCGGCGGAAATTCTGTATACGGTGTACAAGGAGACGCTACAGTGCCGGTCCGTCCACCGGTACCCAGAGGAATGGCGCGCTGACCGCCCGCACCTCCCGCCCCAGATGAACCGAGGCGGATCGGGAAAACCTCTCGGCCTCGCCACTAACATTAATGGTGGTTTCCCCCGCCCCGCCCGAGGCCAACAGTCCGCCCTCCTCCAGCACCTGCCTGGTGCGCCGGGCGATGGCGGGGCTTGGGTCGACGATGGCGACGCCGTCGCCTGCGACCTGTGCGATAACGTCCTTGATCAGCGGGTAGTGGGTACAGGCAAGGACAAGGGTGTCGACGCCGCGTTCGACCAGGGGCGTGACGTACTTCGCCACCATCGGTTCCATGGCGGGGTGATCCGGCGGGTGCATTTCGATAAATTCGGCCAGACCCGGGCATGGCATCCGCACCACCTCCACGTCGTGGGCAAAGCGTTCCATCACGCTTTCGAACAACTCGCCCTGGAAGGTCGCCTGGGTGGCCAGCACCCCGACCTTGCCCGAGCGGCTGTCCCGCGCCGCCGGCTTGACAGCCGGCTCCATGCCGATAAAGGGGATGTCGGGAAAGGTCTGGCGGAGCGGCTTGAGGGCGGCGGCGGAAGCGGTATTGCACGCGACCACGACCGCCTTGGACGGCAGGCGCAGGAGTTGGTCGGCGATGGCGATAGCGAAGCGGCGCACCTCGTCCAGCGGGCGCGGTCCGTAGGGGAGATGGGCGTTGTCGGCAAAATAGTACAACCGCTCGCCCGGCAGTTCCTGCTCCAGTTCCCGCAGAATCGACAACCCGCCCAGGCCGGAATCGTAGACGCTGATCCGGGCATCAGGATTGGGCGTATGGATTATTTCAATGTTCATGCGGATTTTTCCGAGAGAAGTTGGACACTGTTATAGCACGTCGACGCGGTGGGTGCAAGGGTTGGCGGATGATTTTTGGCAATGAGTGTCGACAGTCGGGTCCGTAGCGGGCGCAGGTGGCGTGGACCCGGGGGAGGACGCACGGTTTCCACCGAATCAGAGTATGCGCCGCCCCCCACTCATCGTCACCCTGGCGTGCGGACCTTCATCAGCGCGCAAAATGGGCGGTTCGGCCGGGGTCCACGCCAAGAACGGTCAAGGCACCAAACTCAGGCGGTTGCACATGGACCCCTAAGGCCTGAACTCCCCCAACAACCCCACCGCATTCCCCGTCGTCACCTCCCGAATCGCCTCCGGGCTGGTCCCGCGCAGTTCCGCCAACACCTCGGCCACGCGAATAACCCCGACCGGCTCATTCCTGTCCATCGTCTTCGGCCGGGGGACAAGGTACGGCGCATCGGTCTCCAGCAGCAGGAGTTCGTCAGGGATGGACGGCACAATCTCCCGGAGCGGCTTCTGGTCCTCGAAGGTCACCAAGCCGCCTATCCCCAGATATAATCCGTGTTTGACGGCAAAATCGAGGGCAGGTCCGATATCCTTGCGGCTGGCGACAAAGCAGTGCCAGATTCCCTTCAGCCCTTCGGAAAAATGCGGTTCCAGCATTTCCAGGCAATCGGCGACGCTGTCGCGGGCATGGATGGACAACGACTTGCCGAGCGCTTTCGCCAACTCGATATGCTTGGCAAACCACAGCTTCTGCGTCTCGGGCGGACAGTCCTTCCAGTAATAGTCAAGCCCGGTCTCGCCGATCGCCACCGCGCGGGGCACGGTCGCGAGGTGTTCGATTTCGCTCCAGGCGACCTCGTCCAGGCTTCCCGCCTCGGTGGGATGCACGCCCACGGCGGCCCGCACGCCCGGCACCTGCTCGGCCAGGAGCACGCTCCGGTAGGCGCTGGGCAGGTCGGCGGCGACGGTCAGCATGCGCACGCCGGCAGCCAGGCTGCGGCGGGCGACTTCGACTGAATCTTTTTCGAATTTGTGGGACTCGAGGTGACAATGCGTGTCGACATAACCCTGGCTCATCGATTCCTCCGGGGCGCGGACATTTCGGGCCGCGCCGTGTTGACGACTCGTGGCCCGCGCGTCGGCTGCGCATGGGCGGCGCAGGACAGTTCGGGCGGGAAGGTGGGCATAACCACCCGGATAGGGGTGTTTTTGCGTATTTCCTCAAAATAGCGGTCGGTGGCGGCTTCCCAGACTTCACCGCGCAGCTTTTCCTCGATTTCCCGCCGCACTTCGGCGAACGGGACCTTCAGGGGGGGGCCGACCGACAGCAACATCGCGACATGACAGCCGAACGGGCTTTCGAGAATCGGGCCGATTTCGTTCGGCGGTTCTTCCCGCAGGGCGGTGCGGATATCGTTCAGCCACGCCTCGCGCTCGAGATCCGAGGCTTCCGGTTCCGTCTCCAACCCGCCCCGGTTGCGGCTTTCCTCGTCGTCGGAATATTCCCGCGCCGCCGTCTCGAAGTCGATCTCCCCGTCGACCAGCCGTTCCCACGCTTCCACCGCGTCTTCGCGGGCCTGATCCGGACCGCGCTTGGCGTTGGAAAAGAAGATATGGCGGAAGCGCACCACGCCGGGCTTGGTGAATTCGTCCCGGTGGGTGGAATAATAGTCCTGTATCTGTTTCGGGCCGGGGCTGGGCGCGCGGGGCTGGAGGATTTGCTGCAGGTACGTCTGCGTAAAGGCTTTTCGCCACAAGCGGTTCTGCCATTCGTTAAACGTGAGGCCGCGGCTCTCCAGCACTTTACCCAGCTTCAGCATGCCGCCCGATTCCCTGACCACCTCGGAGTTCAGTTGGCGGAAGAATTTCTGCATGTCCGCGTCCAGCATGCGGCGCACTTCCGCCGCCACCTGGACGCGCGGCCGGTCCGCCCCCGCCCTGACAAAGCGCTCGACAATGGCGTTGACGAACGAGCTGTGTTCCCGTTCCGCCTCCTGGTAGAATATTTCGTCCTTGACCAGGGCCCGGACCGCCCGCTCCCATTCCTGGTGCAGGCGCATGTCGCCCTCGCGCTGGCTCATTTTGCCGTTTCTGACTTTGGCCTGGGTCTCGGACCATACCGGCGTCCAGAGTTCAAAGACCTGGTCGGCGGTGATGCGGCCGTGGCCGACCATGGCCACCGGGCCCATGGCCATGGTATTGACCTGGGGGTGGTCCTGCAACTCGGTCCCGTAGGTTTGGGCGAAGTCCTGCACCAGGTCGCCTCCCCAAACCACGGACAAAACCAGCGTCAGCGCCACGGTGATACCCAACCGCAATCCCGTCAGCATGCCGTTCGTCTCCCTGTTCCGAATGGTCGTCAGCTTTAATCGTACAGTTATCTCTTATTATCGGCAACGGGTAAGGCGTCATGCGGTTGCCGGAAGGGGATAGTGGCGGTTGCAGGGTGCCGGAATTTCCGCTTCGAGCGGATTTCCCTTGCGTTATATACCTTTACGCCAAATAATTACACCGTCTTCCGCCGGTTATGAGGCGGTAATAGTGCCTCCCCAATGGAGAAATCCGCATGGACAATGACGCTCCGAAATCATGGCTTAGCGCCGCCCCGACCCGTAAACCGCGCGGCTTCAAGATCGCGCTGATAATCCTCGCCGTCCTCTTCGTGCTCTTTGTCGCGACCATTTACTTTTTGCCGAGCTTCCTCCCCATAGGGACGATCAGGAGTATCGCCAAGACCCAGGCGGCGGATCTCGCCGGGCTGGACGTGGATTTCGAAAACCTCCGCTTTGGCTGGAACGGCGACATCGTCCTCGACAATATCTCGGTCGCGCCCCTGGACGAGGAAGGGCTGCCCGGCCACCAGCTTTTGCATATCCGCGAAGTCCGCACCAACGTCGCGCTGACGCCGCTCCTGTCCGGCAAGGCGATTATCAATTCGGTTGACGTGAACGGTTTTACCCTGACCCTGCGCCGCGACCAGGACGGCAGCCTCAACCTGCCCGACTTTGAAGCGCTCGCCGCCCGGGCGAATGCCGTCGCGAGCCGTCCCGCCGCCCAATCCGGCCCGCTCCTGTCCAGCGCTGTCGCGGCTGAGACAGCCGCCGCGGCGTTGCCGCCGATTGAACTTCACCGCCTCGACCTCCGGAACGGCTTTCTCGGCTTCGAGGATCTCGCCGGCGACATGGCGGTCAACGTGGGCCTCGATTTTCTCCGCATCGACGGCGGGACCCTGGAGGATCCCTTTATCCTGAGCGGCCGCCTCCTCCCCTATGTCGGCAATCCCGACGCTGGCGACATTCCCTTTTCCGGCCGCGTCGCCATGGTCATGAACGGTGCATTCAACCCCGACGGCGAAGCCAGCCTCGAAGCCAATATTAAAACATTCGATCTGCAGGAAATGGCCGGTCGGTTCGGCTTGTCCGACCTCCTGCCGTCCGCGCATGTCGAAGGGCTGCTGCGGGCCGGCTATGCCGAACGCAAGGCCGTCGTCCAGGTGCCGGAGATGCGCCTTACCCAGGCCATCGTCGGGCTGGGCGGCGACGCCATGATCGCCCTCCCGGACACCGTCACCGCCCTCACGGCAGAATTCGATCCAGAACCAGGTTTCCTCGCCATCACCGATCTCTCGCTCACCAACGACCTCGCCGCCATCCGCGCCCGGGGCCAGGTCGACGGCCTGAACGATCTCGGCACAGGCGCGCTGCCCGCCGTCGGCGTCGACTTTTCCGGCACGGTGGACTTTTCGTATGCCTCGCATTATCTGGCCAGCCAGCCCCTCGGTCTCGGCCAGTTGCCCGAACTCGACGGCGACGCCAGCTTTGTCGGCAGGGCCGCCCTGCCCACCGCCCTGCCGGGAACCC
>JAJQBO010000087.1 GCA_021203245.1 Planctomycetaceae bacterium | reverse complement strand
GGCCGGACTGCCGTTAGGATTTCTTTTCGCCCGAATAGAAGACCCAGTACTTGGACGTCCAGAAGAAGATGCCGCTGACCGCCGCCATCACGCCGAAAAGGACCCAGGACAAGGCGCTGCCGTAGCCGAGGTTCATCATGCGGAAGCTCTGGTCATAGATGAACATCGAGAACAGGTAGGTGGATTTGAGCGGTCCGCCCTGGGTGATGAGGTACGGTCCGTTGAACTCCTGGAAGGCTTGCATCGTCTGCATGATCAGGTTGAAGAAGATCACCGGGGTGATAATGGGGATGGTGATTTTCAAAAACGCCTGGAAGCGGTTGGCCCCGTCGATGATGGCGGCTTCGTACAGGCTGGTCGGCACGCTTTGCAGCGCGGCCAGGAACACCACCATGGCGGAACCGAACTGCCACAGGTGGAGGAAGACAATGGTCCAGAGGGAATAGTCCTCGGAGCCGAGCCACGGCACGCCGCCGATGCCGACGAAGTCGAGGACCGAGTTCACGAGGCCGTTTTGCGAAAAGAGAATGCGCCACAGCACCGCCACCGCCACCGACCCGCCGAGAACCGAGGGAAGGTAGAAGGCTGTGCGGAAAAAGTTAATCCCCTTTAGCTTGAAATTGAGGACATGGGCGACGAACAGCGCGAAAATGAGCCGGGCCGGCACGGCCAGCAGCACGAACAGGAAGGTGATGCCCATCGACTTCCAGAACAGCGGGTCGTGGTGCATCTCCACGTAGTTCTCCGTCCCGATGCAGAACGGCGGCGAGATGATGTCGTACTCGGTGAAGCTGAGGCAGAACGACATGGCGAAGGGGAAAAGCTGGAACAGCAGCAGTCCCAGGATCCACGGCAGGACGAAGGCAAAGCCAAGTTTACGGTTTTCGTACATGCGCGCCTCCAGAAGGAGTGGCCGAAAAAGAGAGCTACGACAGGCTGGCCGAGGATTTCGGCTTGTCGTGGAAGCGGACCGCGTGGTCGAGAAGGCCTTTTTGCGTATAGTAATCGTCCCCGGGCGCGAGCGGCAGGGCCACCGACGCGCGGCCGAACGCCGACTTGTAGATGCCCTGGATGACATTCATGGCGTTGTAGCCGTCCCGGCCGGTGATGAGAGGCGGCCTGTCTTCCTCGAGCGCGGTGAGGACGTCGTCTATCTGCCCGGCATGGCCTTCGTGCCGGAGGGCCGGGATGCTTTGGTAAAACGCCTCCAGTTCGCGCAGGAACGCCTCGTCCTGACCGCCGGGGAAGCCGGTGTCGGGCGTGGCGGGTTTGGACGCGACGGCGCGCCACGGCATGGCGACGGAGGCGCGCTCGGCCTGGATGGTGATGGATTGCTCTTCGCCGTGATAAACCAGCGAGCTCGTCAACTGCCCGACGATATGCGGCCGGCAGCGGAAGACGGAAATGGAAATATCCTCCACCTCCGAATTGCTGTGGGCGAGGTTGTCGACGACGGAGACGATTTCGTAGGGCATGCCCACTAGCCACAGGGTCTGGTCGATCTGGTGGACGGAGTGGATGTAGGTGCAGCCGCCGCCCTCGCCCGACCAGGTGCCGCGCCAGTCGGTGTCATAATAGACCGGCGTGCGCCACCAGTGAGAAAGGACCTGGACGTGGCGGATATCGCCAAGTATGCCGCTGTCGACCACCTTCTTCAGCCGCCAGGCGGGCGTGCGGAAACGGTTCTGCGCCACGATGGAGAGAAGCGTGCCGCTGGCCTGTGCGGCGGCGAGCACCCGGTCGCATTCCTCCAACGACGCCGCCATCGGCTTTTCCAGGAGCACGTTTTTACCCGCGTTCAGATAGGCGATGGCGAGGGACTCGTGGGTTGCGGGCGGCGTGCAGATGGCAACAAGATCGATGTCGTCGTCGCCGGCGAACTGCACCGGGTCGGCGGCAATGCGGCAGTCGAGGGAATATTTGGCCGCCTGCTTTTTCGCCACGTCGGGAAAGCGGTCCGCCAGCGCGACGATGCGGCAGCGTTCGGGGAACTGGAGGAAGCCCTGGATATGGCTGTCGGAGATGCCGCCGGTACCCAGAATCGCCACTCTGTACATTGCAGTCCTTTCAGGAGGAACGGGGCAACGAGTCAGAAGAGTATGGGGAAAGGCCGCGGACGGCCAAGGATGCAAGCGTGGTGCCTGGAGGATAGGTCGTAGTGTGCTCGGGATAATTACAGTATAACAGACATGTTAGTTTAAGTAACTCGCTTCAGACGATTTTTTGTAATTTTTTCGCGATCCACCATAAATCCTTAAAAATACTCGTAAAAACACGGATATCTTGCGGAAAATATGGTATAATGAGATGGGTGAGGCGGCACGGGCCGCTCTGTATATTGTAAGGAATAATCTGCCATGTCAGTTAAGCAATCCATGGATCTCGAGTCGCCGCCGCCGGTCGGCCGGGTGCTGGGCCAGACCCGCCTCGACGGCGAGGGTTCCCTGACGCAGCAGGTCTACCGCCTGCTCCGCGACTGCATTGTCACGCTGCGCATTCTCCCCAACCAGTTCCTCTCGGAGAAGGACGTCGCCGCCGCCCTCGACATCAGCAAGACCCCTGTCCGCGAGGCGTTCATCCGCCTCGCCGACGACGGCATCGTCCGCATCGTGCCGAAGAGCGGCACCTATGTGTCGTATGTCGATTTCGGCCGCGTGCACGAGGGGTACTTCATATGGCGTTCGCTCGAAGCCGCCTGCGCCGCCGAGGTGGCCATGAAGCGCACGCTCCAGGACATCGTGTTTCTGAAAGACAACCTGCGCCGGCAAAAGGAAGCGCTCGCGAACGGCGATCACCTCGGCTTTTACCATAACGACAACGAATTCCACGACGCCATGTTCGCCATCGCCGGCTACCCTTCGGCGAAGAAGCTGATCGAGACGGCCAAGTTCGAGGTCGACCGCATCCGCAACCTGAAAATGCTGTTCAGCCTTCCGCCGGTGGACGAGGTCTTTAGCGAACACGAGGCGGTGGTGGAGGCGATTGCGAAAAAGGATTCGGCCCTGGCGCAGTCGCGCATGTACCAGCACCTGTCGCGGGTCAACGATTCGCTCGAATCGCTCGCCGACAACCCGGACCTGTGGGAACTCTTCCACCACCTGAGTCACCCCGAAACGGGCAAACGCGGCCCGCAAAAGGGCAAGACCGAACACGACGCGAAAAAGGGCCGGAAACAACACTAACGCTTTTTAAAGAATGACCGGTTCCCGCTTGCGTTTGACGCTAGTTGGAATAAGCCGAAAAGCGCAGGGTTGGGCTCACATTCACTATAAAACGCTGTAACGGAGGATTCAGATGACGGCAACCGTCATGGCAATCGAGACGTTCTCGGAACCGCTGGTCGAGCGGAGCGTGCCGCTGCCGGAGCCCGGCGAAGGCGAGATTCTCGTCCGCATAATCGCCGCCGGTGTGTGCGGCTCGGACGTGCACATCTGGCGGGGTCAGGATGTCCGCACCTCGTTGCCGCTCGTTCCTGGCCACGAAGGGGTCGGGCTGGTGGAGGCGTCCGGCGGAGCGCTCGCCGATGTCGACGGCAACCCGGTCCGCGTCGGCGACATTGTCGTGTGGGAGCGGGGGCTGGCCTGCAACGCCTGCTACTTTTGCGTCGTCCTGCGCGATCCCGCGCTGTGCATGAAGCGCCGCACCTACGGCATCCATGTCAATATGGACGAGCCGCCGCACCTCAACGGCTGCTATGGCTCGCACATCATGCTCCGCCGCGGCGCACAGCTCTTCGCCGTGCCGGGCGGCATCGATCCGGCGATCGTCGTGCCGGCCGGCTGTTCGGGCGCGACCACCGCCCACGCCTTCGATATGCACCGCCCCGCCATTGGCGACACGGTGGTCATACAGGGGCCCGGTCCCCTCGCCATCTTCGCCGTCGATTTCGCCCGCCGCAGCGGCGCGGAAAACATCGTCGTCATCGGCCGCGAATCGCCCCGCACCGACATCTGCCGCGAACTGGGCGCGACCCACGTGCTCGATCGGAAAAAGACGACGGAGGAGGAACGATGCGCCCGCGTGGCCGAACTGACCCACGGCAGGGGCGCGGACTGGGTCTATGAATGCGCCGGCACCAACGGGGCGGTGGCCGAGGCGCTTAACCTGGCGCGCCGGGGCGGCGCGGTGCTGACGTCGGGCATAGCGGTGCCGACGGGGGAAATTCCGGTGGATTGGTACCATACGGTCAACGCCAAGAACCTGCGCCTCCAGGGCGTGTTCCTGAGCGATACGCCGCATCTAAGGATGGCCTTGTCTTTGGTGTACGCCAACCCGCAAATCTACGCCAAACTGATCACCCACCGGTTTGCGTTGCGGGACGCGACCAAGGCGCTGGAAGCGGTCGAACGGGGCGAAACGGTGAAGGCGGTGCTGCTGCCGGAGGAGGCGTGAACTATTTTCAGCCTTTCGGATACCGTCTCGGTGCACTATCTTGTTCCGTCAATGTTGCGTCCGCTGGACGCCCGCGAAGGAGCGTGATACTTTTCCGAAGGCACAGGAAGAGGGCGGCGGCATTGACAATGCCGCCGCCTTTCCCGTATGATCCGCGTTCCTGTTTTCTTCCAGATGGAGCACCGCCGCCCATGCATTTCACGCGACTGACCTCAGCCGACGACGCCCTGTTCGCCCAGGCATTTGCCGTGTACGAAACGTCTTTTCCCCTGCACGAGCAGCGCACTCTGGACAAGCAGCAGGCGATCATGGCCCGGCCCGCCTATTATTTCGATGCGATTGTCGAGGAAGGCGAATTCGCCGGCATCCTGTTGTGGTGGCGCTTCGACGGCTATGCCTATGTCGAGCATTTCGCCATCAACACCGCATTCCGGGGAAAATCGCTCGGTTCGCGCAGTCTGGAACTGTTCTGCGCCGACAAGGCGCTGGTGATTCTGGAAATCGACCCGCCGGTCGATCCGGTGTCAATCCGCCGCGAGTCGTTCTACACCCGGCTCGGCTTCTGCGTGAACCCCTACCCCCACGCCCATCCATCCTACCGGCGGCAATTCCCGCCCCACGACCTGGTGGTCATGAGTCACGACAGGCCGCTGGAACCCGAGGAATACGACGCCTTCTCGGACGATTTGGCCCACCGGGTCATGGCGGACGCGGAAGTGTAAACCGCTTCAGCCGTCACAGCACGCCGCGGCGCTGCAACTCCGCCCGCACCTTCTGCCAGTCGACATGGACGCCGCCGTGCCGGGGCTGAACCAGCGGCACGCCCAGCGCCACGTCGTCGATAAGGATATGCGCATAGGCCTTGGGGCTGGTGGTCCAGCCGTGCTGGTCGGGGTTTTCGTTGACGCCGTAGAGGGGGATGCGGTTCTTTTTGAACCACGACACCGCCAGCGCCAGCTCCGCTCCGGACCGCATGGTCCACAGGATAAGCCGGTGCCCCTTCTCCGCGAGGTCGCGCAGGACCGGCGCAGCGCCGATGTCTTCGCCCACGTCCGGATAGTTGTCTGTCACGCACGTCCCGTCGAAATCCACGGCGATGTACATGGTCCTCTCTCCCGTCATATGGTGGCCGGGGCGTGGCCATGGGCCGGCCCCTCTTCCGTATCATGGGCGGCGACGCCGTTTTTGTCGAGGTTGCGCAGGTGCAGATACACCGTATTTTTCGAAATCCCCAGGGCGTCGGCAACCTTCACCACCGCGTCCTTGAATTTGAACACGTCCTTCTCGTACAGCAGGGCGATAATACGCTTGTTCTTGTTCGCGGCCGATACCTGTGCGTCCCGCATCACCGTGAGCCGCACTTCATCCAGCACCTGCTTGATAAGTTCCCCCGTGCTGCTCGCGAACGTTTCGGCCGCCCGGACCTCGCCTCCGGGCGCGGTCAGCATGCTTTCGAAAAACGCGTACACAGGCAGGTTGAGATAATGATTCATGCACAGCAGCCCGATAATGACGCCCCGGGATCCGACGATGGGCAGGGTGGCGGAGCGGATGGGCTCGCCCGCCTTGGTGGCGTTCATATACACCATGTTGGTGTGGCTGTCGCCGCTGGAACGGATTTTCGCCAGCATCTCCATGGCGAGGTCGGTGATGGGCGCGCCCTCGCGCCGGCCCGAATAATGCCCGTTCAACACCTTGACGGCCGAGTGCTCGATGTCCTCGAGACTGTGGAGGACGATTTCGCAGCCCGGACCGATGAACTGCGACAATCCCTCGGCCAGCGACTTGCACGCATCCATGATCAACCGATCGGCCTTGGTGAGGGTGACGTATTTTTCCATGATGGCCATTCTACTCCTGCGGCAGCGGGGTCCTGAGCGCCTCGCCGTCCCGTCCTTCGAAGATCAGCCCCCATCCCGTCAGGACGGCGACAAGCATGGTGGCGAACAGGGTGACGGCGTAGACGGTTCCCAGGGCGACGGTGATGGGCGAAAGGCCGGTCAGGGCCGCGCCGATAAAGACAAAGACGCTCATGAACGGTATGGTCGCCGGCAGGCTGTTGGCCGAACTGGTCAGCAGGTTGGCGCGGCGGTAGGGATGGATGCCCCGCGCGGCGCCGACCTTGTTCAGGACCGGCCCGAAGGTAAGGATGGAGGCGCTGGTAACGCCGCCGAAGATAAAGGTCGTGAGGGCTATCCCCAGCAGGCAGAGAATTTCGCTGCCGCGCGGAGTGGCCCCAAGCTTGCTGTCCAGGCTCTTTTCCACTAGATGGTCGAGCATGCCCGCCTCGGTCAGGACGCCCATGATGCCAAACACGGCGATGACCAGCCCGACCGTGCCCAGCATGCTGTTGACGCCGGTGACGAGAAAGCCGACCGCCTGGTTGTGGGCGGGGTCGTTCGCGAAGATGGCGGCGGCGGGAAACAGCCCGCAGGCGAGGCCGGTGATGATGCCCAGCACGAGGCCGACAAAGATGCCGAGGAAAATGTTTCTGGTCTTCGTCGCCACGACCAGCATGATGACCACCGGAATAAGCATGAACGGCTGTTCGGATTGGAACTGGCGTGAATGGCGCTGTCCTCCACCGTGCCGCCCCTGCCGCCTAGAATCAGGTAGACCAAAAGCGCGACCGCGCCGGCCACGGCGGAGTATTTGAACCGGTCCTTGACGACGCCGCCGATATCGGCCGGCTTGCCGTTTCTGAACAGTTGCGTGGAGGCGGAGGCTATGGTGGTGTCGGAGATGGGGGCAAGGTGGTCGCCGAAAATGGCGCCGGAGACGATGGCTCCGGAGAGGAACATCTCGTTCCCGCCCAGCACCACCCCGGCCGGATAGAAGATGGGGAAAGCGGTGAACATGGTGCCGATGGAGGACCCGGTGGCGGTGGACACCACGCAGGTGGCGAAGAACACGAAGGCGACGAAAGCGCCCCCCTGCACGCCGGCCAGGTTGGCGAGCCAGACAAAGCCGCCCGACAGGCCGCTCTCCTTCATCAACGCGGAAAACATGCCGATGACGAAAAAGATGACGATAACGGAAACGGAGGTGATGGAGGAGATGCCCGAAATGGCGGCGTCCCAGAAGCGGGTATAGCTTTTGCAGAACGCACCGCCCACCAGCAGGGCGACAAAGCCGCCGGTCGCCAGCGCTTCCATGTTATAGGCCCTGAAGACGACGAACAGCACCACGCAGAAGAAAAAGAAAATAGCTACCGGAACCAGCGACATGGCCATGCCGCCGTGGAATTCCAGCCGTTTCGGATTCTGTTCCATGATGTCCCTTTCCCGGCGGAGCCGTCAGCAGAGTCCCCTGGCGCGTGCCAGTTCCAGCAATGCATCCCGGATGCGTTCGAAGCGGAGCGTCGCGTCTTCGTCCCTGGCGAAGCAACCGGTCACGATGCGCAGGTAGCCCTCGCCGTGCGGCCCGTACGGCACGCCCTGGTTGACCATGATCCGCGCCTTTTCCATGATGTGGGTCGCCACCTGCTCCGATGTCCCCAGCGGCGCGATATTGAGCCAGGAGAGAATGCCGCTCTCGCTCATTTTCATGCGCACCCCCGGCACGTTGCCCAGAATGTCGTAGGCGAGGCGGCGGCGGCGGTCCATCCGTTCGATATTGGCAGCGAGGTGGGCCTTGTCCTTCACGGCCGCGATGGCGCCGATGGACGACAGGGTGCAGGCCGCCCCCACGATGTTGACGGCGCCGCCGTAAAAGATGTCCATCATCCTGTCGTCGGCGACGATATAGCCGATGTGCAGGCCGCTGAAGCCGAATCCCTTCGATATGGACGACACGGTGACGGTGCGTTCCCACATGCCGGGAAGGGTGCAGGGATGGACGAACTCGATGGTGTCGAAGATGATCTCGTGGAAGGCCTGGTCCGAGACGAGGATCAGATCGTTTCGGATGATAAAGTCGCACAACGCTTCGATACTGTCCCGGCGGAACACGGTGGTCGTGGGGTTGTTCGGGTGGGTGATCAGCACCATCCTGGTTTTCGGGGTCAGGCGTTTTTCAAATTCATCCAGGCGGAATTGATAATTATCCTCCTCGTACAGCGGGACGGTCACCGTCACCGCTCCCAGCAGCTTCGGGTTCAACAGGTTGCTCGGGTAGCACAGTTCAGGCACCAGCACTTCGTCCCCCTCGTCCAGGAACGGCATCATGGCATAAATGAGGCCGCTGTCCGAACCGGGCGTGACGATGATGTTGCGGCTCGGGTCGAGGGAAAGACCGGTCATGCCGCCGAAGTGTTCAGCCAACGCCTCCCGCAGTTCGAACTGGCCGATCGGCATCACGTAATGGGCCGGGAATCCGCTGTCGATAGCCGCATGCATGGCCTGCTTGACCGAATCTGGCAGGGCGGGATCGGGGAAATACATATCCGCCCACGCCATAACGTCGCCGCCGGCCTTCATGAAGTTCCCGGCTCCCTCGCCCACATCGGCCTTGGTCACCTCCAGGAACAGGCCGCCCTGCAGATCCCTGAACTTCCCGTTCATTTTCGCCCTGATGTCCATGCGGTCGCCTTTCGTCATGCGGCTGCTTTAGCGTATTGCCGCGACTGCCTCGATCTCCACAAGCACCCCCCGGGGAAGCTGCTTAACCGCCACGCAGGAGCGAGCGGGCTTTCCGACGAAACGGTCGGCATAGACCGCGTTGAACGCGGCAAAATCCGCCATGTCGGCGAGAAAGCAGGTGGTTTTCAGCACCGTATCCAACCCGGCCCCGGCGGCGGCAAGGACCGCCTCCAGGTTGTCGATGACCTGCCTGGCCTGTTCGGTCACGTCGCCGCCGACCACCTCGCCCGACTTTGGACAGAGCGGGATCTGGCCGGAGGTAAACACAAGCCCGTTGTGCGTGATCGCCTGGGAATAGGGGCCGATGGCCGCCGGTGCGTTGTCGCTGATGATTGTTTCCACTGGTCGTTCTCCTTTGTAAGAGCAGGCGGGTGATGAGCCGCCGGTCCGGCGGCTGGGTTCGGCGCGGCGGGACGCGCCGCCCGATAGTATTATACCGGTAAAATAAATTTTAGTGGGTGAAAATTATTTTATTTTACCAAAGCCGGCGATTCTTCGGCGCGTAAAAGTTCCTGCGGGCAGGCGGTATGTCCGGCCCGGAAAAAAGTGCATGCCTTTGTGGAAGATTGTGCATTTACGAAGCGAGGGGGCGTGGGGTATACTGCAAGTATCACAAGGGCGGAGGAATTTTGGAGCCGCCACAGGCAGATTCGACAAACTACACTCACTCAGCGTCGACGTCATCACCCTGTTTATAGGTTTGCGGCGACTGCCCGGTCTTTTTCTTGGAGAGACGCGAGAAATAGTACGGGGATTCGAAACCGAGCCGGTACGAAGTCTCCTTGACCGACAACCCGGATTGGAGCAGCCGCACCGCCGTCCTCACCTTGCGGTCCAGGTAATACTGGTGCGGCGTCATGCCCGTCGTGTTCTGGAACAGGCGGGAAAGTTTGTCGTAGCGCATGTTGGCCATGGCGGGCAGTTCAGCCATGTCGACGTCGCCTTCCACGTTGTTTTCGAGGTGGGCGATTATGGTCTCGACGGCGTCGTTTTCCGCCGCCTCCATCCGGCCGCCGGGCGTGTTTTGCAGGACCAGCATCCGGCCGAGAATGCGGTTGATCATCCCGCCCAGAATTTGCGCCTTGATGGTGGGCGAGTGGTGACTGGTGGCGGTGAGGCACAACTGGTAGAAGTCGTCCCGAAGACCGTGGAAGCGGCCGACGCGGGTAAGGGTGTTCTTGATGCGGAAGGCGTCCTCCTTGATGAGCCATTGCGGATAGGAGCCGTCGCAGCCGACCCAGTACTCGCTCCAGCCCTTGTCCTCGTCCGGGGCGTAGGAGTGGTAGAAGCCGGGATAAAGTAGGAGCGCCGTGCCCGGCGCGATCCGCAGCCGGTCGCCCGCGTCGTTCCTGTACCAGCCGTAGCCGGAGTCGAAATAGACGAGGTGGAGTTCGTTCAGTTGCCGCCCGACGACTACCTCCTGGTAGACATAGGGAAGCTTTTCGGGATAGGGGGGGTAGGAGGCGTGCGGGAAGGCGAACACGCGGCCCATATCGATACACCGAGAACCGCAACTGGGTTCCCGCTTGAAGTTAAAGTACCGAACCAGGGCGTCGAGATCGTCTGCTTCGCGCATCGTTCTGCCTCCGACGGGGCGAGACCTATAGTATACCATGTACCAGGGGGCGCGCGCAAGCGTCGCACGTCTCCCGGGGGGAGCGGGAGAGTCAGGCGAGGGTCTCAGCCCGGTAGGCGGTGGCGGTTTTGCCCGTTTTCGCCTTGAAGGTGCGGGAGAAATAATAGATGTCGGTGAAGCCGCAGAGGTTGGCGACGTAGTTGACCGGCATGATCGTGGTCCGCAGGTAGTATTCGGCCAGGTCCATACGCATGCGGATGAGATCGTCGACCGGTTTGGCGTCAAAGAACTCGCGGTACAGGGTGGAGAACCGCGACGGCGACAGGTGCAGTTCCGAGGCCATGCGGTTGATGGTCCACGCCTCGGTGCAGCGCTCGCGCAACGTTTCGCGGAAGCGCTCGAACTTGCCCCGCAGTTCCATGTTCCGGGCCGAATGGCTCCGCGCCTCTGCCCGCCGCAGCAACCGGGCGAACTCGACCAGGAACAGGGCGGCGTGGGCCGAGAGGGCGATGTCCTGGCAGGTCGTCTCGGACATCGTCTCCTTCAGGAACAGCCGGAGCGCCGGCTCGATGAACGAGTCGTCCGGAGGCCGCAGCACCTGATTCGAAGGAATGCCGCAGGCGGTGAAAATCGCGTCGGCGTCGTTGCCGGTAAAGTGGAACCAGTGGTTGCCGAAGGGGGTGAATATATCCGACCCGTACCATTGCTCGTCGCCCGGCCGGTAGAAGATGCAGCCGCCCGGCGCTTCGAGCCGGGACTCGCCGCCCAGGCGGACGATGGTGGGGGTCAGCCATTGCACAAAGGTAAAGTCGGCCAGGCCCGTGGGCCGGTCGATGACGAATCCGCCGGGATGGAACCAGCTCACCCCCGCGCTCTTGACGACTATGCCGCCCTTCCGGGCGGATGCGGAACCGTGGGCCGTGCGCATGCGAACGCCTTAAACGGGACAGCGACGGTGACTGGAGGATGACCCGGGACTGCGGCGAAAAACAATAGGATCGTCCAAAAGGATGCTACTATCGTCCATTGTTTTCGTCAATCCCGCGTGGTACAGATAGTGGTGGAGGCACACGAGACAGGCTCTACAGTCACAAAGCCGCCGATTCCGCCTCCAGTCCCCGATATACCGGCCGCCAGGCCAATCTCCCGCGTCCACGCTTCCTCAAGGCGAGCGCCTTGTGCAATTTTTCCGGTGCATTGTTTTTTAAGGAGAGTCAAATGAGAAAGTTTGCTCTGGTACTGGCGGCATTCGCGATGACGGCCGCCGTAGCTGTCGCGGGCGAGATCACCGTCGGCTTCGCCCAATTGGGCGCGGAATCCATGTGGCGGACAGCCAACACCGATTCCATCAAGGGCGAGGCGGAAAAGCGCGGCATCAACCTCATCTTCTCCGACGCGCAACAGAAACAGGAAAACCAGATCCGCTCCGTCCGCTCCTTTATCGCCCAGGGCGTGGACGTCATCGGTCTGCCGCCGGTGGTCAATTCCGGCTGGGAACCGGTCCTGCGCGAAGCCCAGGAGGCGGGCGTCCCCGTCATCCTCGCGGACCGCACCGTCGACACCTCGGATGACAGCCTCTACATTTCGTTCATCGGCTCCAACTTCATCCAGGAAGGCGAGAACGCGGGCAACTGGCTGGTCCGTGAACTCAAGGGCCGCTACGGCGACGTGTCGGGCGAAGTGTTCGAACTGGTCGGCACTGTCGGCGCCGCCCCCGCCATCGACCGCAAGAAGGGCTTTGAAAACATCCTCGCCAACTACCCCGACCTCAAGATCGTCAAGTCCCAATCCGGCGACTTCACCCGCGCCAAGGGCAAGGAAGTGATGGAAGCCTACATCAAGTCGCCCGAATGGACGGCGGCGAAGCGGAAGATCATCTTCGGCCACAACGACGACATGGTCCTGGGCGCGATTCAGGCTCTGGAAGAAGCCGGCGTCAACCCGGGCAAGGAATGCATTCTCATCGGCGTCGACGGCATCGCCGACGCCTTCGAAGCCATCGCCCAGGGCAAGATGCACTGCACCGTCGAGTGCAACCCGCTGATCGGCCCGCAGTTCTACGACATGGTCGAAGCCATCGTCGCCGGCAAGGAAATCCCGAAGATTGTCTACTCCATCGAAGGCACCTACGACTACTACTGCGCCGAAGCGCTCCTCCCCTGGCGCCGCACGCTGTACTAAACCGTTTTGACTTCCGTCCCGCCGTCACTGGCGGCGGGACGGAAAGCCTTTCTGAAATCACTCTTGTCCAAAGGATCTCCGTGCCAGTATACCGGTAAGCCCTTAGCCACTATTGGGGCGCCTTGCCCCGGCACAACCTCCCGTTCGTTTCCCGGTTCATCGTCCAGACGCCGGGGTGACGTTTGGGGAGCGTGCGGCATTTCTGGCGTAAAGACGCGTCATTTCCCCTAAAACGATTGCCTCCCCCAAACGTCACCTCGGCGGGAGAACAGTAAACCGGGCGAGAAACGGGAAGTTGTGCCGGGGCAGGCGGGCTGATCGCTGCTACGGATTTGTTTTTGGATAGCAGTATTTGGAAATCATAATGCACAATTCACAATTCACAATTCACAATGATTTCCGGCAATTATGAATTATCCAATTGTAGTTCATAATTGTGCATTGTGAATTGTGAATTAAATCTGCGGTTGGAGACCATATGTCGAGCGACCCGATCCTCACCATGCACGCCATCGACAAGGTTTTTCCCGGCGTGCAGGCCTTGAAAAACGTCGATTTCACCCTGCGCCATGGCCAGATTCACGCGCTTATGGGGGAAAACGGCGCCGGCAAGTCCACTCTCATCAAGGTGTTGACGGGGGTGTATCCCGGCGACGGCGGGACCATCATGATGGAAGGGAAAAAGATTGCCCCAACGAGCCCTCGCGACGCCGAGGCGCACGGCATCTCCACCGTATACCAGGAAGTGAACCTGATTCCCCACCTCACCGTGGCGGAAAACATCTGCCTTGGCCGCGAAGACCGCGTCTGCGGCGTGGTGCGCTGGAGCAAGGTGCGGGAACGCGCGCACCAGGCGCTTAAGCGCCTCGACCTCAAGGTCGGCATCAACGTCGACAAGCAGTTGTCCGACTGCTCCATCGCCATCCAGCAGATGGTGGCTATCGCCCGCGCTCTGGACGTCGACGCCAAGGCGCTTATTCTCGACGAACCCACCTCCAGCCTGGACGAGGCGGAATCGGACGAACTGTTCCGCATCATGAGAGGCCTGAAGGAAAAGGGAATGGGCATCGTCTTCGTCACCCACTTCCTCGACCAGGTCTACCGCGTCTCCGACACCATCACCGTGCTCCGGAACGGCGAACTGGTGGGCGAATTCCCGGCGGCGGAACTGCCCCGCCTGGCGCTCGTCTCCAAGATGATGGGCAAGGAACTGGACGAAGTGAAGGAACTGGAAAAACGCGTCGCCGTCACTACCGCTTCCGGCCGCCGGACCATGGTCTCGGCCCGCCGTCTCGGGAGAAAAGGCTCCCTCAACCCGGTGGATTTCGACTTGAAGGAAGGCGAGATCCTCGGCCTCGCCGGCCTGCTCGGTTCGGGCCGGTCGGAGACGGCGAACCTCCTCTTCGGCGTCGATACCGCCGATTCGGGGCGGCTCGAGGTAGACGGCAAGGCGGTGAAGATCGACTCGCCCGCCCGCGCCGTGCGGCTCGGCTTCGGCATGCTGACGGAGGACCGCAAGTATTCGGGCATCATCCCCAACCTGTCCATCCGCGACAATATCGTCCTGGCCATGCAGGCCAAGCTTGGGCCTTTGCGGAAGATTCCGCCGTGGAAGGCCAACGAGATCACCGATACATTCATCAAGGTGTTGAACATCAAAACGCCGTCCCGGGACCAACTGGTCAAGAACCTGTCGGGCGGCAACCAGCAAAAGGTGATTATCGCCCGCTGGCTCGCCATCCACCCGAGACTCCTTATCCTTGACGAACCAACCCGCGGCATCGACGTCGGCGCGCGGGCGGAAATAGAGGCGCTTATTCAAAAACTCCGCGACGAAGGCATGTCCATCCTGCTCATCAGTTCCGAAGTGGACGAAGTGGTGCGAAATTCGGAGCGCGTCGTGGTCATGCGGGACAGGGAAAAGATCGCCGAGCTGGAGGGGGATGCCCTGTCGGAACAGCACATCCTCCAGGTCATCGCCTCCCAGGCCAAAGAGGAGACCCCATGAGAATAGTTGCCATAGCCGTCTTCTGGGCGATTCTCCTGGCCCTGCTGTACGTGCTTCGCCGCAACCGCAGCGTCGTTTTCTGGCCGCTACTCGCGCTGTCGTGCCTGCTCCTTTTCAACCTGTTTTCGACGCCGCAGTTCTACCAGCTCGACTGGCGCGACGGCCACCTCTACGGCGTGCCCATCGACATCATCAACCACGCGTCCAAGGTGGGCATTCTCGCCCTCGGCATGACCCTGGTCATCGCCGTCGGCGGCATCGACCTGTCGGTGGGCGCGGTCATGGCCATCGCCGGCGCGATGATGGCGTACATGACCGTGCAGATGAACATGCCGCCGTGGTACTGTATCGCCGCCGCCCTGGTGGCGGGCGTCATCGCCGGGATGTGGAACGGTTTTCTCGTCGCCATCATGGGGATACCGCCCATGGTCGCCACCCTGATCCTCATGGTCGCGGGTCGGGGCGTGGCGCAGCTCATCACCGACGGACAGATTATCATTTTCAACAACCCGACCCTGACCTTTATCGGCAACGGCTTTATCGTCATCCCGTTCCCGTTCATCCTCATGCTCATCATGTTCGCCCTTACCTGGCTCCTGACCAAGGGAACGGCGGTCGGCTTTCTTATTGAAAGCGTCGGCGACAACGAGGTGGCGGCCCGGCGGGCCGGCGTGAATTCGTGCCTCGTCAAGTTCCTGGTCTACGTGTTCTGCGGCTTCTGTGCCGCCATCGCCGGGCTGGTGCAGACTTCGAACATCCGCTCCGCCGACGCCAACAACATCGGCCTCAACCTCGAACTCGACGCCATCATGTCTGTCGTCATCGGCGGTACGGCGATGACGGGCGGGCGCTTTTACCTCGCGTCGTCCATCATCGGCGCGCTCCTTATCCAGGCGCTGACCACGACCATGTACGCCAAGGACGTGAGTCCCGTGGTCGCGCCGGTGCCGAAGGCGCTTGTCATCCTCGCCGTGTGTTTGCTCCAGTCGGAACGCGTCAAACGCTATCTCGCGAGCCGCCGCGAAGCGGTGTAACTTAAGGGGGATATAATGAATCGCCGCTACCTCACCCTGCTCATTACCGCCGCCGTGCTTGTCCTGCTGTTCGCCTGCGGCGGCGTGTGGTTCAATAATTTCCTGCGCCTCCGGATTATCGTCAACCTGCTTGGCGACAATGCCTTCCTCGGCATCACCGCCATCGGGATGACCTTCGTCATCATTTCGGGCGGCATCGATCTGTCGGTGGCGTCGGTCATCGCCTTTACCTCGATTTTCATCGCCCAGAACGTTTACGACGGCATGCATCCGCTCCTTGCCATGGCGATGGCGCTGGTCATCGGCTTTCTGTTCGGCATGACCCAGGGATGGATTATCAGCTATTTCGCGTTGCCGCCGTTTTTGGTGACCCTGGCCGGCATGTTCTTTGCCCGTGGCGTCGGCTTTATCGTGAATGACATCTCCCTCGCCATCAAGCACCCGTTTTACTCGGAGACGATTCGCGGCCTTGTCATCCCCCTGTCCGGGCGGATACGATTGCCGGTGACGGCGCAGTGTTTCCTCCTGTTCGTCATCGTCGGGACGTTTGTGCTCGGCTATACCCGCTTCGGCCGCTACGTCTACGCCATCGGTTCGAACGAGGCGTCGGCCAGGCTGATGGGCGTGCCGGTGGACAGGATGAAGGTGTGGATTTACGCCTTGTCCGGGTTCTGCGCCGCGGCGGCCGGCATCGTGGTGACGTTCTACATGCAGTCAGGCAACTCGAGTTCGTTCGTGGGCCTGGAGATGGACGCCATCGCGGCGGCGGTCATCGGCGGCACGCTCCTCACGGGCGGCGTCGGCGGCGTGCCGGGCACGCTGATGGGCGTCCTTATCCTTGGCATCATCCAGACGCTCATCACCTTCCACGGCAACCTGAACAACTGGTGGGCGAAGATCTTCATCGGCGCGCTGTTGTTCATGTTCATCGCCATCCAGCAGTTGCTGAGCCGGCGGCTGGCGACGAGGGCGGCTGGATAATTAAAAATGAGAAATTAAAAATGAAAAATTGAATTCATGACTGAGAGCGAGCAGAGTAATTGTGCGGATGGAATTTTTAATTGTTAATTTTCAATTTTTAATTGGAGGTAAAAATGGCACGCAAATTCGACAACGTTCCCGAAGTCAAGCTCGCCGTCGTCGGCGTCTCCCGCGATTGTTTTCCCGCCAGCTTGACCCAGAAACGCATGGCCGCACTGGAGCCGTTTCTGAAAAAGCTGGAAGTCACTTACCACGCCTGTCCGGTGACGGTCGAGAACGAAGTCGACGCCATGAAGGCGCTGGCCGACATCCAGGCGGCCGGTTGCAACGCGCTTTTCGTTTTCCTCGGCAACTTCGGCCCCGAAGGCCCGACCACCATGCTGATGCAGAAGTTCGACGGCCCGGCCATGGTCGCGGCGGCGGCGGAAGAAGACACCGGCGTGCTCCAGGCCGACCGGGGCGATGCGCTCTGCGGCCTCCTGAACAACTCCTACAACCAGCAGCTTCGCGGCATCCGCTCGTATATTCCGCAGTATCCCGTCGGCCTGCCGGAGCAACTCGCCAAACACGCGGCCGATTTTGTCGATATCGCCCGCGTCGTCGTCGGGTTGAAGAACCTGAAGATCTTCACCTTCGGGCCGCGCCCGTACGACTTCCTCGCCTGCAACGCGCCGATCAAACCGTTCTACGATCTCGGCATCGAGGTGCAGGAAAACAGCGAACTCGACCTGTTGATGGCGTTCAAGGACGCGGCGTCGGAGAAGGACTGGATTCGCGAAATCGCCGCCGACATGGATCAGGAACTGGCGGGCAAGAATCCGTATCCGGATCTCCTGCCGAAGCTGGCGCAACTCGAGGTCGCGCTCCTCAAGTGGAAGGACGCGAACCTGGGCGCGCGCCAGTACGCCGTTTTCGCCGACAAGTGCTGGCCCGCCTTCGAGACTGCGTTCGGCTTTGTGCCGTGCTATGTCAACTCCCGCCTCACCGGCCGGGGCATCCCGGTCTCGTGCGAGGTCGATCTCTACGGCGCGGTGTCCGAGTACATGGCAATTTGCGCAACCCTGTTCCCGGCGACCCTTCTCGATATCAACAACTCGGTGCCGGACGGCATCGTTCCGAGCGGCACCAGCCTGGAGGAGGCGGACGTCAAGGATCTGTTCATGGGCTTCCACTGCGGCAACACCTGCGCCGAATGCCTCGAGGACTGCGCTCTCAAGTACCAACTGATCATGAACCGCGGCCTCGAAAAAGGCGGCACGCCGGACATTACCCGCGGCACCATCGAAGGCCAACTGAAGCATGGCCCCGTCACCCTGTTCCGCCTGCAGGCGAATTCGGCCGGGCACCTTTCCAGCTATATCGCCGAAGGAAACATCCTCAACGTCAGCCCGCAGACCTTTGGCGGCACCGGCGTGTTCGCCATCCCCGGCTTCGCCCGCTTCTACCGCCATATCCTGGTCGGCAAGGGCTATCCGCACCACGGCGCGGTGGCGTTCAAGAAGGCCGGCAAGGTGCTGTACGAGGCGGTCAAACTGATGGGCGTGAACGACATCGGCGTGCCGCTGCCTGATCATCTCCCCTATCCTGGTGAAAATCTTTTCGAATTGTTCTATAATAAGTAGAGGAGGGGTTTTCACGTAGGGAGTCTCATGCGTTCCATCGGTTATGCCTGCAAGATATACGGGCCGCCCGGCTGGACACTTCGGTCGCTCACGCTCAAGACCGCCAGCCGGGACAGGCTCGTCGAGGTAACGAAGGAGAATCTGGCCACACTGCGG
Organism: Planctomycetaceae bacterium; assembly: GCA_021203245.1. Taxonomy (GTDB): domain Bacteria; phylum Planctomycetota; class SZUA-567; order SZUA-567; family SZUA-567; genus JAJBSZ01. Next base: position 6,991 of record JAJQBO010000087.1, on the reverse strand, counting down.
AAAATATTCGGGTACAATACGGATGTGGGCGTGCGCTTGTTCCGCATTTCGTCGGATGTTGTGCCGCTGGCGACGCATCCGGAAGCGATGTTCGACTGGCGCAGGGAGTGCCGGGCCGAACTGGACGAAACCGCCGCCGCCCTGGCCCGGAGCGGTCAGCGGGTCTCGATGCACCCTGGCCAGTACACGGTGCTGAATTCGCCCGACGCGGGTGTGGCGGAACGGTCGGTCGCCGACCTCGTTTATCACGCCTCGTTTCTGGACGCCATCGGCGCGCCCGAGGACGCCCGCATCGTCCTGCACGTGGGCGGCAAGTACGGCAACGCGGCGGCGGCGGTCGGTCGGTTCCGGCAGCGCTATAAAAAACTGCCGAAAGCGGTGCGGCGGCGGCTGGTGCTGGAGAACGACGAGCACAACTTCGCCATCGACGTGGTTATCGGGTTGTGCCGCGAACTCGGCTGTCCGGCCATCATGGATGTGTTCCACCACAGCATCAACCCGGCGCCGGAAGGGGACGAGGCGGACTGGCTGCGGGAGGCTGCCGCCACGTGGCGGGGCGTTGCCGGTATGCCGAAAATACACTATTCGCAGCAATTGCGCGGCGGCAGGCCGGGAATGCATTCGCAAACCATTACCGCGCGGGAGTTCGTCCGCTGGTACAAGACGCTTCCCGACATCCTGTTCGACATCATGCTGGAGGTGAAGGACAAAAACCGCTCCGCCCTGAAGTGCATCTATTCGGTGCAAAAAAGCCTGCCCCGCGCGCGGTTGACCGAGAAATGGGCGCGGTACAAATATTCGGTGCTGGAGCGCAGCCCTTCGCACTACCGGAGGATTCGCGAGTACCTCAAGGCGGACAAGCCGCAGGCTCTCGGGTTTTACGATCTGCTTGAGGAGGCGATGGCGGCGGAAATCACGGCCGGTCACGCTGTTACTGCTGTCGAACACGTGTGGGGGTATGTCAAGAACCAGGCGACGGAGGCCGAACGCCGCCGGTACGAAAAAGGGGTGGCGGCGCTGCGAACGTCGACAAACGCCCTGCCGGGGCTCAAAAAGTCGCTCGGTCGGCTGGCGGAAAAATACGGTCAGGAGTATCTGGTGAACAGCATGTACTTTACCCTGTAGAAGGAGAGAGCCATGGACTGCCGCAAGACCCTGCTCATCCCGTTCCTCGCGCTCGCCGTCACGCTGGGCGGACTCGCCGATGCGGGACAAATTAAGATCGGCTTCCTGGTCAAGCAGCCGGAAGAACCCTGGTTCCAGCTTGAATGGAAGTTTGCCGATCAGGCCGCCACGGAATTCGGCTTCGAGGTCATGAAGATCGGCGCCACCGACGGCGAAAAGGTCCTGACCGCCATCGACAACCTCGCCGCCTCCGGCGCGCAGGGCTTTGTCATCTGCACGCCGGACGTGCTCCTGGGCCCCGCCATTATGGCGAAATCGCGGGCCAACAACCTCAAGGTCATCGCCGTGGACGACCGCTTTGTCGGCCCCGACGGCAAGGACATGGAATCGGTGCACTACCTGGGCATTTCGGCCAGGAAAATAGGCAATGAAGTCGGCAAGACCCTGATGGAACAGGTCAAGGCGCGCGGCTGGAACGTGGCGGAAGTCGGCTTTATGGTCATGACCTTCGACGAACTGCCGACCATCCAGGACCGTACCGAAGGCGCGATTGAAGCCGCTGTCGCCACGGGCTTCCCGGCCGACCAGGTCTACAAGGCGCCCATTCAGCAGCGGATGGAAATCCCCACCGCGCTCGACGCGGCCAACACCCTGCTGACCCGCCATCCGACCGTCAAGAAATGGATCGTCGCCGGCGGCAACGACAGTTGCGTCCTTGGCGCGATACGCGCCCTCGAGGGACGCGGCGTCAAGGTCGAGGACGCCATCGGCGTCGGCATCAACGGCACCGACTGCATCCCCGAACTGGAAAAGGCCAACCCCACCTCGTTCTACGGCTCGTTCCTGCTTTCTGCCCGCGAACACGGATATCTGACCGCCAAAATGATGTATGAGTGGATCAAGGACGGCAAGGAACCGCCCCTGGACACCCGCACCGTCGGCACATTGATCACCCGCGACACCTTCCGCCAGATCCTGAAGGACGAAGGCATTGCCGACTAACCTGAAACCAGCCCGTCTCTCGAGAATCCGGAGTACCACTCCGGATTGCGGGGGCGGTGTGCACCAAAGGAAAACGATGGAAGCGGCTCTACCCATGGAACACGAAAGGAGGAGCCTCCGCGAGTGGGGCGTGCGGCTGGCGCTGATGCTGGCGGGACTGACGGTTGCGCACCTCGGCGTCACCCTGTTCATCCTGCCGGCGCTCGGGTCCGACCCGTTCACTATTTTCGTGCAGGGGTGGGCGTGGCAGACTGGTCTGTCTGTCGGAACCTGCCACGTCATTATTCTCTGCCTCCTGATGATCGTCATGCTCCTGACCACCAGGGGCTATGTGCTGCCGGGGACGATTGTCTGTTCGTTTTGCGGCGGTCCGATTATCGACCTGTTCTCGTGGCTGCTTCGGGGGGTCATTTCTCCGGCCAGCCCGATGGCGGTGCGGATCGCGTCGATGCTGGCGGGGTGCGCGGTACTGGCGGGCGGCATGGCGCTTGTCATCAAGTCGGACGCTGGCACGGGCGCGAACGATCTGGTGGCGGTCATCCTCACCGACAAGCTGGGGCGGTTCCAGTTCCGCTGGGTCAGGGTGTGTTGCGACATATTTTTCGCCGTGACGGGCTTTCTGCTGGGCGGCGTTTTGGGGTTCGGGTCGCTGGCGGCGGCGCTGCTGGTCGGGCCGATAGCGCAGTTTTTCTTCCCTTATACCGGGAAGCTGGTCGCGGCGGCGGTGACGTCGTTGTGTCCGCGATGCCGACCGGGCAGGGGGATGTGATGGCTTTGTGGCTGTCCCGTTTTATGGAACTGACAAGGAGAAAAGGCATGAAACAGATCCGCACGTGGTTGCTTGGGCTGGCGCTGGCCGCCCTGCTGGTGCCGTCGGCCGCTTTTGCGGCAGACATCAAGATCGGCTTCCTGGTCAAGCAGCCGGAAGAGCCGTGGTTTCAGGTCGAATGGAAGTTCGCCGACAAGGCGGGCGAGGAACTCGGCTTCGACGTCATCAAGATCGGCGTACCCGACGGCGAAAAGACCCTGAACGCCATCGACAACCTCGCCGCAGCCGGCGCGCAGGGCTTCGTCATCTGCACGCCCGACGTCCGCCTCGGCCCCGGCATCATGGCCAAGGCCCGCGCCAACGGCCTGAAAGTCATCACCGTCGACGACCGCTTCGTCGCCGCCGACGGCTCCTACATGGAGGAAGTCCCCTATATCGGCATGTCGGCGGAGAAGATCGGCAGGCAGATGGGTGAAGCCCTGTTCACCGAGATGAAGAACCGCGGCTGGAACATGGACGACGTCTCCGTCATGATGACCACCTTCGAGGAACTCGACACCACCCGCGAACGCACCGACGGCGCCATCGCCCAACTGACCGAAATGGGCTTCCCGGCCGACCGCATCTACAAGGCGCCCATCCAGCAGCGGATGGAAATCCCCACCGCGCTTGACGCCGCCAACACCCTGCTGACCCGTCACCCCAACGTCAAGTACTGGCTGGTGGGCGGCCCCAACGACAACTCGGTCCTCGGCGCGGTACGCGCCCTCGAAGGGTGGGGCATTGCGGTCGACAGCGCCATCGCCGTCGGCATCAACGGCACCGACTGCATCGGCGAGCTGGAAAAGGCGAACCCGACCTCGTTCTACGGCTCCATCCTCGGCCTCGCCGGCGTGGAAGGCTACGAGTCGTCGAAGATTATGTACTACTGGATCAAGGACGGCAAGGAACCGCCTCTCGACACCCGCACCGTCGGCCGCCTCATCACCCGCGAGAACTTCCGCCAGGTGCTGCAGGAAGAAGGCATGGACTAACGTTTTCATCTGGAGGAGGGGAGGTGACACTCCCCTCCATTGATGTTTGGTCTTTAACCGACATAACTGGCACCCCATACGTCACCCCGGCGGTGAAGCGTCGACCAGCGGGCACGCGTGAGGTTGTGCCGGGGCAGGGGCGAATGACCCTGTGCTGCAAGGCGGTTCAGGATGCCCTGCCGTCCGCGTTTAGCCCGCCTTGCCCCGGCACAACTTCCCGTTTGCCATGCAGCGGACGTTTTTCCCGCCGGGGTGACGGTGGAGGGGGATGAAGCGTTGTCGGTGAACAGGACTGTGGTAGGCCAAGGGAAAAAGGCCAAACCAGAAGGAAGGGAATCACCCCTCCACTGACACGAGGACACATTGTGAGCACAACTCCGTCGGACTATCTCGAATTCATCGACATCTCCAAGCAGTTCCCCGGCGTCCTGGCCCTGTCGGACATCAGCTTCGGCGTGCCGGCCGGCTCGGTCCGCGCCCTGGTGGGCGAGAACGGCGCGGGCAAATCGACGCTGTTGAAAATCCTCTCCGGCGCGCACGCCCCCACAACCGGGCATATGCGCATAGACGGACGGGACGTCCTTTTTGAAAATACCTCCCAGGCCATCGACGCCGGGATTGCGGTCATCTACCAGGAATTGCAACTGGTGCCGGAACTGTCCATCGCCGAGAACATCTATCTCGGCCATCTGCCGGCCGGCGCGGTGTTTATCGATCACAAGCAACTGTGGGACATGACCCGGGAAAGCATGGGCCGGGTCGGCCTCGGCGATGTCAGCCCCGGCACCAAGGTCGGCCGCCTCTCCATCGGCCAGCGGCAGATGGTGGAAATCGCCAAGGCCCTGACCCGGAACGCCAAAATTATCGCCTTCGACGAGCCGACCAGTTCGTTGTCAAGCCGGGAGACAGAGGTCCTTTTCGGCATTATCCGCAAACTCCGGGAAGAAGGACGGGTCATTTTCTACGTCTCGCACCGGCTGGAGGAGATTTTCGAAATCTGCGACAGCGTCACCGTCTTCCGGGACGGCAAACACATCCGGACAAGCCGCTCCATGGAAGGCGTGACCCGGGACGACATCGTCAAGGACATGGTCGGCCGGGAGATCGTCGACATCTACCGCTACCAGCCGCGCCCGCTCGGGGACGTCGCCCTGCGGGTGGAGGGCGTCATCGGCCCCGGCCTTGCCGCGCCGGTGTCGTTCGAGGTGCGCAAGGGGGAAATCGTCGGCTGCTTCGGCCTGGTCGGGGCGGGGCGGACCGAACTGATGCGCCTCCTTTTCGGCGTCGTGCCCCGTGACGGCGGCACGGTGGAGATGATGGGGGAGGCGGTGTCAATCCAGGACCCGACAGACGCCATCCGCCAGGGCATCATGCTCTGCCCCGAGGACCGGAAAAAGGAGGGAATTATCCCCGGCCTCTCGGTGCAGGAAAACACCAACATCTCGGCCCGCCGCCACCACAAGCGGCTCGGTTTTCTCGATTCGCATTGGGAGTACTCGAACGTCATGGAGCGCATTCGCGAGCTGGGCATCAAGACCCCGTCGCAGCGCCAGTTGGTCAAAAACCTCTCCGGCGGCAACCAGCAGAAGGTCATCCTGGCCCGCTGGCTGGCGGAGAAGATTCGCGTTCTCCTTCTCGACGAACCGACGCGCGGCATCGACGTCGGCGCGAAGTCGGAAATTTACGACATCATCTACCGCCTGGCAGCGGAGGGAATCGGCATTGTCGCCGTGTCGTCGGAGCTGCCGGAGGTGCTGGGCATTTCCGACCGCATCCTGGTGTTTTGCGAAGGCGAACTGGTGGGCGAGGTGCTCCGCGCCGACGCGACGCCGGAAAAGGTATTGTCCATGGCCCTGCCGCGCGAGCCGAAGCACGCCCGGGCCAGCGAAGCTGTTACGAAAGGATCAGCATGAGCGCGACCACTGTGCAGAAAAAAGAAACGTCCATAGCCAAAACCATCTGGCTCGACTACGGCATGATCGTTATTCTGGTGATCCTCGCCATCGCCTGCGCCGTCTTCGTGCCCGGTTTTGCCAGTTCCTTTAACATGAAATCGCTGGCCCTTGCCGTGTCCATGACCGGCATGGTCGCCTGCACCATGATGCTGGTCCTCGCGTCCGGGAACTTCGACATGTCCTGCGGTGCGGTCATCGCGTGTTCGGGCGTGGTCGCGGCGGTGGTCATCAACAAGACGAGCCCCAGCCTGGGCGGCGCGTCCGTTTACGCCGGTATCGCCATGGCGCTCCTGGTCGGGCTGATCGTCGGGCTGGTGAACGGCATGGTCATCGCCTATGCGAAAATCAACGCCCTCATCACCACTCTCGCCACCATGCAGATAACCCGCGGCATGGGCTATATCATCGGCGACGGCCGCGCCGTCGGCATCGTCCAGGAAGGCTTTTTCAAGTTGGGCACCGGGTCGTGGCTGCATGTGCCGATTCCCGTCTACATCACCATCATCTGTTTTATCGTCGCCGGCATCGTGCTGGAGAAAACCGCCTTCGGCCGGAACACCCTCGCCATCGGCGGCAACGAGGAAGCGGCCAACCTCTCCGGCATCCGTGTCTCGAAGCACAAGCTGAAGCTGTTCGTCGTCCACGGGCTGATGGCGGCGTTCGCGGGCGTAGTGCTGGCCAGCCGCATGACCTCGGGCCAGCCGATGACCTCGCAAGGCTTCGAACTGGACGTTATCTCGGCCTGCGTTCTCGGCGGCATCTCCATGGCGGGCGGCATCGCCTCCATCTGGTTCGCGGTCGCGGGTGTTCTTATCATGGGCATTGTCCAGAACTCGATGAACCTGATGAATGTGCCGACCTTCTACCAATATGTCGCGCGCGGTCTTATTCTTCTGCTTGCGGTTATTTTCGACAGGTATAAACAGCGTCGGTAGATCAAAACGCCTCCCTCTTCTCGCAAACGTCACCCCGGCGTCTCCACCTCCATCAGGGCGTTAAGCGGGCGGTTTGGCCGGGGTCCATGGGAAAGGCGCGAATGCACCACACTCGGGCGGTTGGTATCCAGGACATTTCTGTAGCCGCTGTTCATCCCCGTGGACCCCGGC
>JAJQBO010000255.1 GCA_021203245.1 Planctomycetaceae bacterium | reverse complement strand
TTTCCTCTCTGCTCTCCCCCACACAGAGAGGTCCCTCCAGGGCGCTCCATAAGCTACATCGATAAATCAACCCGAAATATCGCTTTTTTCTTTAAAGTCGTCACGGCAGAGTCCGCTAATAAATTCGTGCCAGGGAAAGACAAGAAAAACGCACCACCCCCTATATACGTGCTTGCATTTTCATATACTTCAGGGAAGGCCATCAGCAACCCAGTAAACGGACGGAACGACCATGATTAACAATTTCCATGACCAGCTTCGCAACTTCTACAGCAACCGCGGCAAAACGACCGAGTCCGGTGGAGCCGCCGACGTGATGCGCCGCTTGCGCGAACGCCGGGACGCCCTCCGTCATGGTGGCCAAAAACCCGCCGCCGCCGAGGCCACCGACGAAGCGGCCAAACAGGAAGCCCCCGCCGCCGCCAACGTCACCACTATTACCAATCCCGAAGAAGCCAGCAAGGTGTCGGGGCTCGACAACTTCCTGAACGACCTGCCGCTCTTCAACGAGTTCAAATCCAGCCTCGTCGACGCCTTCAAATCGCTGGACGGCGCGACCGCCGGCTCCATCAGCGCCCAGTACGAGCTGAACTATACCTCGATGCAGTACATCGCCGCCGAGAACGGCAACTATGAATACAAGGAAACGACCCTCAGCATCAAGCTCGACCTCAACTACGTCAAGGCGGCCGCCGGCGGATCGACCGGCAGCGAAATCGCCAGCACCATCGAAAACGCCAAGGATTTCGAGTCGCTGATGAGCAGCCTCCAGGAAATCGCCTCCAAACCCGGCACCACCCCGGAACAAGCGGCCGAGCAGACCAAGGGCATCCCTGAATTCAAGGGCCTGAAGCCTGAAAATTTCCTCACCGGCATGAAGGACTACTTCGGCCCCGAAGCCACCTCCGGCCGCATCGTCGATTTCGCCACCATGTACTTCCCCCTGTCCCAGGAATACAAGGACGGCGGCGACACCGAGGAAGCGCGCAAAGCCTATTCCGAGCGCATGGGCAAGGCCATCCAGAAGGGCTTCGACCAGGCTCTCGGCACCCTTGGCGCGGTTCCCCATAACGTGATGGACGGCATCAACAAGACCCACGAACTCACCTTCAAGGGCCTCGAGGATTTCGTCAAGAACGGCATGAACAAGCAGAAACAGGATGCGGGCGTCTACGAGTCGCTGGAAAAGTTCGCCTTCTCGTTCGAGATGAAATACAGCCAGACCAGCGTCAAGTACAACACCTACGACTCGCGCGGCCATGCCCAGAGCGCCGGCAAGACCCCGTCCGTGAATACGGAAGCCTAATCGACATTCTTTCCTCCTCTCGGAAAAGAGGCCCCGGCGGCGAGCCGGGGCCTCTTTTTATGGCAGATCCACCACCCGCCGAGTTCGGTGCGATATTACTCCAGCAGCGAAAACCCCGGCAACCGCGTCCGCACGTCGAAGCACACACCGGGCCGCAGCGCGTCCTCGCTCCTGAGCAGCATTTCCAGGTTGTACATCTTTTCCGCGCTGGTCAATTCGTCGCCCTGCAGCGCCGGGTTGTAGGTGCCCCACCGTATCACCGCGCCGGTCGTGGTCACGACCTCGAAGCGGCGGCGGATTTCGCGGCCGATGCCGTCCTCCGACTTGAACACGCCCGTGTTCACCACCACCCGCGCCACCGGCAGCGCCTCACTCAGGGGACTGCCCCAAAACGCGCGCATCACGCCCAATCCGCCGGTCACGCCTTCGTCGCGCCATATCCCGCCCGGCTTATCCGGCCGGCCGGTTATGGTCCTGCCGGTCACGCCCACTATCTCGGGCAGGCGCGTGAACGGCTGTTTCTGGCCTGCAACCGGCAGCAGCACTCCGTCCACATCCACCATATAATACCTGCCGCCGCTCGCCACCTGCGCGGCAGGCAGGCGCAACTCGAGTTCCAGGTTGATCCGGTTCGGGAACGACCGCCGCAGGTGGGTTACCCGGCGAACCCAGACGCTGCCGGTATAGGCCTTTTCGAGATCGGAGACAAGCAGCGGATCAAGGAGACTCCGGCCGTTGAACGCCGCGCCGATAGCCGACAGTTCCGGCAAGGCCTCCGGACACTGGCGCACCGTCCCGTCGAGGCCGAGGAGGTCCCCCTTTATCTGGAAGCGGCTGTCCCGTATCGCCGCCCGCCACAATTGCACGACGCCGAACAACGCGCCGCCCACAATCGCCGCCAGCATGAAAAGGTGGAACGATGTGACCGCCGCCGGCATGGCGCGGCGCACCGGCGAGCGGTGTCGACGCACCGCCGCCTTGACCTCTTTGGAAAGGGGTTCCACCGAATGCGTGCTCATGCGCTCCTGACGCTCCCTCCGCGAAGGGCCGCCATCGCCACCAATTTCATGCACAACCGCTCCATCGTCATTCCCGTCGCGGCGGCGGCCATGGGCAGCAGGCTATGGCTGGTAAAGCCGGGCGAGGTGTTTATCTCCAACAGGGTCGGACCGTCTGGCCCGAGCAGCAAGTCCACCCGCGCCAGATCCCTGGCTCCGACCGCGGCCACCGTCTCCAGCGTATACCGGCCCATCAGCGCGGCCAGGTCGGCCGGGATGTCGGCGGGACAGGTGTAGCGCGTTTCGTCCGAGAGATATTTGGCCTTGTAGTCGTAAAACGTCTCCTTGGCGCTCAGTTCGATAACCGGGAGCAACTCGCCGTCAAGCCACGATACCGTGAACTCCCGCCCCGCGATCATCTCCTCGATGACGATAAGACTGTCCCCTGCCATGGCCTGCTCGGCGGCGGGCAGCAGTTGTTCCGGAACGTCCACCCGCGAAACGCCGACCGAACTGCCGCTGTGATTCGGTTTGACGAACAGGGGATAATGCAGCCCGGCGGCTTCCACCGCCTCGGGCGCGCGGGACGGCACGTCCGCCGTCGCCCAGCGGGGCGTGGGGATGTTGGCGTTTTCCATCAGGATTTTCGTGCCTGCCTTGTTCATGGCCCGGTTGCACGCTTCGGCAGACGAACCGGTATAGGCGATGCCCCGGCGCTCGAGTATTGCCTGGGCCTGGCCGTCTTCGCCGAACTCGCCGTGGAGCATCATGACCGCCACGTCGCACGAGAGCTTTTCCAGCATCCTCTCCGGGTTATGGGGAGGCACGACGACCTTGGTGCACGTCACCCCCGCCCGCACCAGCGCGGCATAGACCTCTTGGCCGCTGTTGAGGGACACTTCGCGCTCGCCGCCGGGGCCGCCGCACAGGACCGCCACATTCCCGAAATGATTCATGATTCGTCCCCTAGTGGTTCCAGAAATTTGGTTATCGCGGCGGCTGGCGCAAGAGGTCGAAGGCCGGGTCCTCGCCCCACAGCATGACCTCGGGTTCGAGGAGAATGCCGCTCGCCTGGTAGACGGCATCGCGCATACGCACCGCCAAGCGGGCCACGTCGCCGCTGGTGGCGCGGCCGTGGTTGATAATAAAGTTGGCGTGCAGGCCACTGACCTGCGCCCCGCCCTCGCGCATCAGTTTGCAGCCGGCCGCATCGAGGAGCGAGCCGGCCGAATCGCCCTGCGGGTTGCGGAACACGCATCCGGCGCTCGGCACCATCAGCGGCTGGGCCGCTTTTTTCCGTTCCCGGTATTCGCGCATCCGTGCGGTCAGCCGTTCCGGATCGCCACGCTCGGAAAAAACCAGGGTAAACGCCACAGCCAGCAGTCCCTTGACGTTGCTGGTCCGGTAGGAGAACTGCAATTCGTCGCCGGTCAGGACCCGGTATTCGCCCGTCATCGGGTCGTAGGCTTCGGCTGTTTCAATGTATGCGCCCAGGCCTTCGTCCGAGCCGCCCGAATTCATCGCCGCCGCGCCGCCGACCCTGCCGGGAATGCCAGCCAAACCCTCAAGCCCGCGCACCCCTTCGTTGACCGCCGCCATGACAAGGCTTTGCAACGGAACGGCCGCGCCGACGCGCCACACCAGGTTGTCGTCCTCCAGGGCCTGGATGGCGGTGAACTCGCCCGGCGCCAGCTTGACCACAACCGCGTCGACGCCGCTGTCCGCCACCAGCAGGTTGCTGCCGCCGCCCAGAACCATGACCGGCTTGCCCGCCTTTTTTGCAAACGCCAGGGTGTCCACCACCTCGGCCCGGGTGGACGGCTGGGCGAGCCAGCGGGCCGGCCCGCCGATGCCAAAGGTGGTCATCCCGGCCAACGGTATGTTTTCTTGAATAAATTCAAGACTATGCATAGGCGTCCTTTACCCCCCCCCGCTACACGGTCGGCGCGGCCCATGCCCGCGCCGCCGCATCGATATAACCCCCCCCCATCATCAAAATAGCCTCGCAGCCGTCGGGCCGGCGGGGGAGCGCCCCGGCGCCCTCCCCGAGCGGCCGCGGCCCCGACACCGACGACGGCCCGGCCGGGGGCAGGATCATCGCAGCATCGACGCCCGGCATCGGCGCTTCGCGGGCCGGGTATATGTCCACCACCAGCAGCCGGTCGGCCTTGGCCAGGGCCTGGGCGAAACCGGCCGCGTAGTCCCGCGTGCGGCTGAAGAGGTGCGGCTGGAACACGACCAGGGTATTGCCCGGGTGGTTTTGCCGCAAGGCGGTTATCGCCGCCGCGACCTCGGTCGGATGGTGGGCATAGTCGGAATAAACGACCGCCTCCCCCAACCTCCCCACCGGCTCCATCCGCCGTCCCACTCCGCGCGCACTCTGTAACGCGGCGCGGGCGGCATCCACCTCCACGCCGTTTGCCACGGCCGCGCCAAGGGCGGCGAGGGCGTTTTGCACATTATGGATGCCCGGCAGGGCGATTGCGAACCTGCCGAGCGATTTCCCCCGTAATGTTGCCTCGAACCGGACGCCGCCGCCACTACAGTCGCAGCCGCTGGCGGTCAGATCGGCGCCGGCTTCCAGCCCGAACGAGATCTTTTTCCCCGGGTGGTCGAGATACAGTTTCCGGAGGACCGGGCTGTCCCATCCGGCGACCAGGAGTCCGTCCGCCACACCGGCGAGAAATCGCCTGAACGCGTCGAACAGCGCAGCATCGTCGCCATAGTGGGAGAGGTGATCCGATTCCATATTGGTCACTACCGCCGTTTCGAGCCGCGGCAGGAGAAAGGTAGCGTCGCTTTCGTCCAGTTCAGCCCCAAAGACGCCGGTCCCGATGCGGTAATTACCCTCCCGCCGCAGCGGCACACCCCCGCCGATAAATAC
>JAJQBO010000251.1 GCA_021203245.1 Planctomycetaceae bacterium | reverse complement strand
GCTGGTCGACGATTCACCGCCGGGGTGACGTGTGGGGGTGCCGATATGGACACTTTTGCGATGATTGGCTCCAAGTATATGGATGGTTCAGAATACCTCATGAAAGCGAAGTAAACCCACTTCATATGCAAATTCTACCCCACAATTACCTCGTTTTTATTACCTAAAGCGTTATAAGAAACTCCGTGAACAAATGAAACGGGTAGACGGTACTGAACCGCCCTGGTGAATTCCGGAGCCGAGGCCGGGGTCCACGGGAATAGATGGGTAATACACCGAACTCCTGAAGCCATCGGCTGCGTTCACGTATTTTTTAAAACGCTTTAAATTGTTATTTGCTATCACGGAAAAAGGCCAAACTTGAGCGGGACGCCCCGCACCTCCGGGGTGTCCCGCTGTATCTATGGGTAAGGTTTTGTAAATAAAATAAATGATTTAAAAAGTTTAAAACTGTGGAACAGTTCATTGCCCCAAGTATTATGGAAAAGGCTCCTTCGCGTTGCTCCCTCGATTGTTGCGTCCCAGGTTTTACTGAACACATGGCACTTCCGTTGGTGTTTGGACAAGGGTTTGGCTCTTTTTTGGAGGATTTGCAATGAAAAAATTGGTGACTACTCTGTTTGCGGTCATGGTCTCCCTGGCGCTCGTTTCCGGTGCGTGGGCCGGCGAAAGAATCGGCGTATCCATGCCGACGCAGAGCCTGCAGCGCTGGAACCAGGACGGCGCAAACATGAAGGCGCAGCTCGAAGCGGCTGGCTATACGGTTGAACTCCAGTACGCCGGCGACAACGACATTCCCACCCAGGTCAACCAGCTCGAAAACATGATTTCCTCCGGCTGCAAGGTGCTGGTCGTCGCCGCCATCGACGGCACCTCGCTGACCCGCGTCCTCGCCAGCGCCAAGGCGAACAACATCAAGGTCGTCTCCTACGACCGCCTCATCATGAATTCGGACGCGGTGTCCTACTACGCCACCTTCGACAACTTCAAGGTCGGCACCACCCAGGGCGGCTATATCCGCGACAAGCTGGATCTCGACAACGCGGCCGGCCCCTTCCACATCGAGATGTTCACCGGCGACCCCGGCGACAACAACATCAACTTCTTCTTCGGCGGCGCCATCTCCATCCTGCAGCCCTACATCGACAGCGGCAAGATCATCGTCCCCTCCGGCCAGACCACCCAGGCCCAGGTCGCGACCGTCAACTGGAACACCGAAGAAGCCCAGAAGCGCATGGAAAACCTGATTTCCGCCATCGGCTACGGCCCCAACGGCACCAGGCTCGACGCCGTCCTCTCCTCCAACGACTCCGTCGCCAACGGCATCACCAACGCCCTCGTCGCCGCCGGCTACCGCAAGGAAAATTTCCCCATCATCACCGGGCAGGACTGCGACCGCCCCGCCATGAAGAACATCCTCGCCGGCACCCAGTCGATGTCTGTGTTCAAGGACACGCGCATGCTCGCCCAGCAGGTCGTCAAGATGGTTGACGCCATCGTCAAGGGCACCGAAGTCGAAATCAACGACACCACCACCTACGACAACGGCACCGGCGTCATCCCGTCCTTTCTGTGCGACCCGGTCATCTGCACCATCGACAACTACAAGGAACTCCTTATCGACAGCGGCTACTACAAGGAAGAGGAACTGCGCTAATATCCCAACCCGCGTTTACGGTTGTCCCGGTCGGATCCTCAGGGATTCGGCCGGGACAAACCTGCTCAATGTCCGGAACACGCCCCATCATGACGGAGACATCGCTGTGAGCAGCATACTGTTGGAAATGCAAGGAATCTCCAAATCGTTCCCCGGGGTCAAGGCCCTGTCGAACGTCAACCTCCGCGTGGAGGACGGCGAGATCCACGCCCTCGTCGGCGAAAACGGCGCGGGCAAATCGACCTTGATGAAAGTGCTGGCGGGAGACATCCCCCACGGCGACTACGAAGGCCGCGTCGTCTACGACGGGAACGAATGCCGCTTCTCCGGCATGAAGGATTCGGAACGCGTCGGCATCGTCACCATCCACCAGGAACTCGCCCTCGTCCCCACCCTTTCCATCGCCGAAAACATGTTCCTCGGCAACGAGCGCGGCAGCTACTTCGCCATGGACTGGGACCAGACCTACCGCCAGGCGGCCAAGTACCTGGCCGTCGTCGGCCTGGACGAATCGCCCCACACGCTGGTGAAGGATATCGGCGTCGGCAAGCAGCAGTTGGTGGAAATCGCCAAGGCGCTTGCCAAAAAGGTGCGGCTCCTCATCCTGGACGAGCCCACCGCTTCCCTCAACGACAACGACTCGCAGAAGCTTCTCGACCTGCTGGTGCAGTTCAAGAAGGAGGGCATGACCTCCATCATGATCTCCCACAAGCTGACGGAGATCTCGCAAATTTCCGATCGCATCACCGTGATCCGCGACGGCTCGACCATCGAAACGCTCACCCGGAACGTGGACGATTTCTCCGAGCCGCGCATCATCAAGGGCATGGTCGGCCGCGAAATGACCGACAGGTTCCCCAAACGCGAAAGCCATCCTTCGGACATCGGCCTGGAAGTGCGCAACTGGACCGTCTACCACCCGCTCTATCCCGGGCGCAAGGTGTGCGAGGATATCAATATCAATGTCAGGAAGGGCGAGGTGGTCGGCATCTCCGGCCTCATGGGTGCGGGCCGCACCGAACTCGCCATGAGCATCTTCGGCAGGAGTTACGGCGCCAAGATTTCCGGACAATTGTTCCTGAACGGCCGCGAAGTCAGGCTCGCCAGCGTGCAGGACGCCATCGCCAACAAGCTGGCCTACGTTACCGAGGACCGCAAGGGGGCGGGGCTGCTTCTCGCGTCGGAGATCCGCGGAAACACCACTTTGGCCAACCTGCCGCGCATCTCGAGCCGCCGCGGCGTCCTGGACAAGGACAAGGAGATAAAGTTGGCCAAAGTCTACACCGAGATGCTGTCGGTGAAGTGCTCCGGCATCGAGCAGGCGGTCGGCGACCTCTCCGGCGGCAACCAGCAGAAGGTGCTGCTCGCCAAGTGGATGTTCGCCGAGCCTGAGGTGCTCATCCTCGACGAACCGACGCGCGGCATCGACGTCGGGGCCAAGTACGAAATCTACACTATTATCAACAAGCTGGTGGCCGACAACAAATCGGTCCTGATGATATCTTCGGAGTTGCCCGAGATTCTGGGCATGTGCGATCGCATCTACGTCATGAACGAGGGAAGGATTGTCGGCGAGTTTACCCGCGCCGAAGCCAGCCAGGAAGCGATCATGGCCAGCATACTCAAATCGAAGGCAGGCGCGGAGCCGGCCGCGGCCGTCCAAGGAGCGTGAACCAATGACTGGATTGAAGGAAATACTCAAACGCAACACCATGTTGATCGTGCTGATCTTCGTCATGATCTTGTTCGAAGTGCTGATTTCGAACCGCAGCAACGGGTTCTCGTCCCTGTTCAAGCCGACCAACATCACCAACCTCATCAATCAGAACGGCTATGTCGTCATCCTCACCTGCGGCATGCTCCTCTGTATCCTCACCGGCGGCAACATCGACCTGTCCATCGGTTCGATTGTCGCCCTGGTCGGGGCCATCGCCGGCGTGCTTATCGTCAACTGGCACCTGAACATCTACTTGTCCATCCTCCTCTGCCTCGGCGTGGGTCTGCTGCTGGGCGCATGGCAGGCTTTCTGGATAGCGTATGTCAAAATCCCGCCGTTCATCGTCACCCTGTCAGGCATGCTCGCCTTCCGCGGCTTCGCCTGGCTCATCCTGGGCGGCCTGACCATCTCCTCCTTCCCGGATGAGTACAGCCGCTACTTCAACAGCTACCTTCCCGAGCCGGGCAACCCGGGCACCACCTATGCCGTGACCATCGGCGTCGCCCTGGTGGTGTGCCTCCTTTCCGTCGTGGCGCAGGTGGCCAGCCGCCTCAAGAAGATCAGGAAGCAGTACGATGTCGAACCGTTGTGGGAGCTGCTCCTCCGCCTCGTCTTCGGCTCCTTCGTCATCCTCGCCACCGGGCACCTCCTCGGCAAGGACAAGGGCATTCCCGTCATCCTTATTCTTCTGGGCGTGGTGGTGCTGGTCTACTGGTTCTTCACCAACAACACCGTCCCCGGACGCCGCCTCTACGCCATGGGCGGGAACGAAAAGGCGGCGCGGCTCTCGGGCGTCAACACCGACAGACTCATGTTCTTCTGCTACGCCAACATGGGCTTCCTCTCGGCCCTGGCCGCCCTCATCTGCGTGGCCCGCTTCGACACCGCCAACCCCTCCGCCGGCCTCAACTATGAACTGGACGCCATCGGCGCCTGCTTCATTGGCGGCGCGTCGGCATACGGCGGCGTCGGCACCATCTTCGGCTGCATCATCGGCGCCGTTTTCATGGGCGTCCTCAACAACGGCATGAGCCTGTTGGGCATGGGCGCGGACTGGCAGCGCACGGTCAAGGGCCTGGTGCTGCTGGCGGCGGTCGTGTTCGACGTCGTGTCGCAGACGCGCAAGCGCGCGAACTGATTCCCCGGGGGGTGCCCGGCAGCGGCCGGTCCACATCTGCTCCATGAGGAAGGGATCATGATCCGCGTTATGGTGATGGAAGACGATCGCGCCGCGATGGACATAACCTGCAGGTATGTGGAGAAGGTGGACGGTTTCAGCATCGTCGGCAGGGCCTACGACGGCAACGAGGCGAAGGCGATGGTGTTGCGGCTCGATCCGGATCTGATCATTCTCGACAACGACATGCCGAAGAAAAACGGCATGGAGCTTCTCGAAGAGTTGCGGCGGGAGAACCACGCGGTCAGCACGCTGTTCCTGACTGCGACCAGCGATCTGGAGATCATTGCCCGGGCGGAGGCGTTGGGCATTGTGGATTATTTGGTCAAGCCGATCGGGCTGGATCGACTGAGGATGTCCTTGGAGAAGTGCATCCCCACCTAGCGCTTTTTAAGGAATGACTGGTTCCTGCCTGCGTATTACGGTTATTACTGGAATACGCCGAAAAGCGAAGGGGAAGGTTCACATTCAATTTAAAACGTTAGTTGTGGGGCAGATGAAGTGCGTTTACTTCGCTTTGGTGAGTTACTCTAAACCATCCATATACTTGGAGCCAATCATCGCAAAAGCGTCCATATCGGTACCCACACACGTCACCCCGGCGGTGAATCGTCGACCAGCGGGCACGCGTGTGGTT
>JAJQBO010000004.1 GCA_021203245.1 Planctomycetaceae bacterium | reverse complement strand
TTTTTTTTTCACGCAGATTACGGCATACGATATCCGCCTCGGGCTCGTGGGCTCGGTGATGTTTATAAGAGAGAAGCCCTCACCAAGGCTCTTTCCTGGTCCGTAGGCGAGAGAAAAAAACGGCCCCATTCTCCGGAATGGGGCCGCACACCGCGTTGTTGGTGGAGCAGGAGGGTTATTCGCAGATCACCACCGGCGTCGCATACGAGGTGACGACCCGCTGCGCCGCCGGCGGGGTGGCGGAGCGGTCGATGATTTCCCGTTTTTCCGGGTCGAACAGTTTGGCCCGTTTTACCGCCTCGACGTCCGGCGTTCCAGCCAGGATCATGACCGTGTTCAACTCGCCGTTGAGATGGCGGAACACGTCGGCAACCCCTTCCGACCCGCCAAGCGCCAGGCCGTACAGGGCCGGGCGGCCGAGGGCGACGATATCCGCGCCCGACGCCAGGGCCTTGAACACGTGGCTGCCGCGGCGGATGCCGGAGTCGAAGACAATCGGCACCCGCTTGCCGACCGCCTTCGCGATAAGGGGCAGCATGTCGAACGCGGCCGGCGCGGCGTCCATCTGCCTGCCGCCGTGGTTCGACACCCAGATGCCGTCGGCCCCGGCGTTCACGGCCAGCACCGCCGCCTCGGGCGAGAGGATGCCCTTGACCAGCACCGGCAACCCGGTTATCTGCTTGACCGTGCGGATGTCGTCGCCGGTAAAGCCGACCTTGCGGGAGGCGCGGGCCTGGGTCTGGGTGACGTTTTCGCCGTCGTAGTAGTCCATGACGATGGGGGTGTGCATGCTGTAGTTGTAGTTGTTGCGGGCGTCGGCCTCGCGGTTGCCGGGCGCGCCCGAATCGACGGTGATGACGATGGCGCGGGCGCCGGCGGCCGTGGCCTGTTCCAGCACGTGGCGGTTGAAGCCGTCGTCCCGGCTCATATAGATCTGGAACAGGAACGGCGCGCCCGGCGCGCTCTCGACCGTGTCCTTGATCGGCACGGACGAATAGGTGCTGATAGCCATTATCGTCCCCGCCTTTTGGGTGCCGCGGATGGTGGCCTTGTCGGCGTCGCGGTGCACCAGGCCGTGCGCGGCCATGGGGGCGAGGATAACCGGGCTGGGCAAATCGACCCCGAGAAAGCGGGTCTGCATCGAGACGCTTTCGAGGCCGGTCAGGCCGTTCGGGATAATCTGCACCCGGTTGAACGAGGTGGCGTTCGCGTCCATGGTCACTTCATCTTCCGCGCCGCCCTGGACATAGCCGAACGCGCCCCGGGGCAGGACCCGGGCCGCCTCTTTTTCAAGATCGTTCAGGTTGATGATGCTGATGGGACCTTCGGCCGTGCTGACCTCGGGCTGTGCGGTCTCGCCTGCCGCGACCAAATGCGTCATGAGGAGCGCAGCCGCAAACAACGCGCCGTGGAGCTGTTTTTTCATGGCAATCCTTTCTGGAAAAATATACTTCAAGCGTAAAAATACACGCCTCATTGTGCGGTTCGGCCGGGGCAATGTCAACCCCGACCTGGCACGATTTCCGTAAGGAGTTGTCGCATAAGGGTCTGTTTCCGAAAAGGGCGCGGATCAGCGCGCTTCGGATAGAATGAATGGTACGCGTTAATAAATTGGACGTCCGGCCGCCTGGTCCGGCGGCCCTATTCCGGCCTTGTCTCCCGTCAACCGCTCCCGTACAATGGACAGACCAGGAGTATATGCGTGGAAGACATCATCAGGCAGCTTATCGATACCATCGTCTCCAGTCCGCGTATCGCCTCGGGGAGCAATTTCGCCTCCAAGGTCTATCGTGACGAGCCGATCCTCTTTACCGCGCCGCAGATGGCGCGGTACACGCCGCCGCGCATCGCCGATATGCGCCGGCTCGCGCCCCGGAACGACAAATACGGCTATGGCGTGTTTTACAAGCAGGCCAGGTTCATGGAGGAGTATGAGGACGATTTCGACTATCGGGGCGAATATATCCAGTATTCCTCCACCTACGAGCATATGACCGATGCCGAGTTGCGCGGCTATTTCACCTGGCGCGCGAAGGTCCGCAAGGGCGTTGTCGAAAAGACCTCGCTGTCGTTCGCCTTTGTCCATATCTACGAACTCCTGCACTGTGTCGGCGCAGCGTCGCCGGAAGAAGGCTTTCACGCGCTGTACCGGTTTTGGCAACGCTACCGCGAGCACGACCAGCGCATCGACCCGTATACCGTCGTGTGGCTGCGGGACATGGTGCTGTATTACGACCTCGACCCGGCGCTCCTCGCCGCACTGCCCGGCAAGGCGATGGACGACGCGATGACGGTCGCCCTGAACTACCGCGAGCACGGCGCGGAAACGCTTTTTCCCGCCCTTCTCGCGCTGTCCTCGTACAAGCTGGCGGAGTCGAAGTTTTACCTGACGCGGCCGGACGAGGTGAAGGAGGCGGTCTGCCGGGTGTTCGCTGACGTCTCGGCCTGGTACGACAAGGCGAAGAACAAATCGGCCTGCGACCACTATTTCGGCCGCATGCGCTCGTCGCCGTATTTCGAGTTCAAGACCGTGCCGTTTGGGCGTGGCATACCGCGGAAAAATTGCATGGTGACGGTCAACCCGTGGCAGCGCTTTGTCTGCGTCGACGGCAACTGGACGCTCGAACAGGTCGAGCGGTACGGCAAGAAAAACGACCGCATCGGCGCACTCCTGAAGATGGTCGATTACCTGCTGCGGCAACACCACGGGTACAAGTCGAGTCTCCAGCCCGCAAAAATGAGCAAGGTTCTCCGGGGCAAGATAGAAAAATCCCTCGCCGCATTTCTGCAGGAACGAGCGGCGAACACCCCGCGCACCATCGCCATCGACGTGGACAAGCTCCACGGCATCCGCACCGCCGCCCTGGCGACCCAATCCAGGCTGCTGGTCGACGGGGCGGAGACGGAAGCGGTCGAAGCGACCGGGGCGGGTAAGAAAAACGAGCCGGAGGAACCGCAATCGGCTCCCGCTTCCGGCGCTTCCCGCCTGAGCGGGGTCGAGGCCGCGTTCCTGGGCCGCCTGCTCACGGGCGAAGTGTACGATGACCTGCTTCGGCAACACCGGGTCCTGCTGTCCGTCCTCGTCGACGCCATCAACGAAAAGCTGTTCGACGAATTGGGCGATACCGCCATCGTCGAGGGCGCGGCCGGGCCGGAAGTGCTGGATGATTACCAGGATGTCCTGAAAGGAAGTATCGGGCAATGAAGGTTCCGAAACGCATAGCGACGGCGATTGTCAATTCACTGAAGGGCGGGGTGGTGCCCCGTATCGGCCTCCCCTATATCACCGTCGGCCGCGAGGCCGAGATCGGCGCGCTCCTGCACGACATCGACATCGTCGCCGACGGCGGCGCGTCGTTCCGCTTTATCGTCGGCAAATACGGCAGCGGCAAAAGCTTCCTGTTGCAAATCATCCGCAATTACGTGATGGACCGGAATTTCGTCGTCGTCGACGCCGACCTCTCGCCCGAGCGCCGGTTGCAGGGGACGCGCGGCCAGGGCCTGGCGACGTACCGGGAACTGGTCCGCAACATGTCGACAAAGACCCGGCCGGAAGGGGGCGCGCTCACGCTCATCCTCGACCGCTGGATCAGCAACGTCCAGTCAGAGGCGGCCGCTTCATCCGGCCTGTTGCCCGATGACCCGGCCTTCGCCCGCGAGGTCGAACGGCGCATCCACGAGGTCGTCAATTCCCTGAACGAGATGGTCCACGGCTTCGATTTTTCCCGGCTCCTCTCCCTGTACTACCGCGCCACCCTGGACGGCGACGACGAGAAAAAGGCGGCGGTTGTCAAGTGGTTCCGGGGCGAATACGCCACTAAGACGGAAGCCAGGGCCGAACTCGGCGTCAACATCGTCATAACGGACGACGACTGGTACGAGTATATCAAGCTTTTCGCCGCGTTTTTGCGCGGGGCCGGGTATGCCGGCCTGGTGATCCTGGTCGACGAACTCGTCAACATCTACAAGATTCCGAACAGCATCACCCGGCAGTACAATTACGAAAAAATCCTCACCATGTACAACGACGCCCTGCAGGGGAAAGCGCGCCATCTCGGCATCGTCATGTGCGGCACCCCGCAGTGCATCGAGGACCCGCGCCGCGGCGTCTATAGTTACGAGGCGCTTCGCTCGCGCCTGCAGGACGGCCGCTTCAGCCGCGAAGGCGTCACCGACATGCTCTCGCCCGTCATCAAGCTGCCGCCCCTGACCTACGAGGAAATGCTGGTCCTTATCGAAAAACTCGCGGCCATCCACGCCGATCTCTACGAGTATCAGCCCATCCTCACCCAGGACGACATGATTCAGTTCATCACGATTGAGTTCAGCCGCATCGGCGCGGACAGAAACATCACCCCGCGCGAGGTTATCCGCGACTTTATCGAAGTCCTGAACATCGTCTCGCAAAACCCGTCCGTCACCCCAGCCGACCTGCTGGCCGAGCAGTCGTTCGCGTTCGCGAAGCCGGAACTGGAATCGGGGCCGGTGGAGAAGGGCTTCGAGGAATTTGAAATCTGATGGACGTCTTCAGCCGCTACGCCCCCTTTGTGCAGGACTTTATCTACTCGAACAACTGGCAGGCGCTGCGGGCCATCCAGGTCGCGGCGGGGGACGCCGTTTTCAACACGGACGACAACGTCCTCCTCTCCGCCTCCACCGCGTCGGGCAAGACCGAAGCCGCGTTTTTCCCTATCCTCACCCTGTTTACGGAAGACATGCCCCGCTCGGTCGGCGCGGTATACATCGGTCCCCTCAAGGCGCTCATCAACGACCAGTTCATGCGCCTGAACGATCTCTGCCGCGAGGCCCACATTCCGGTCTGGCACTGGCACGGCGACGTCGCCCAGTCCCACAAAAACCGCCTGCTGAAAAACCCCTCCGGCATTCTCCAAATAACCCCAGAATCGCTGGAAGCGCTGCTCCTGCACAAGCACGCCGACGTCGGCCGCCTCTTCGGCGATTGCCGTTTTATCGTCATCGACGAAGTTCACTCGCTCCTCCGGGCCGACCGGGGCGGCCAGACCCTGTGCCTTATCGAACGCCTCTCCCGCCTGGCCGGCGTCAATCCCCGCCGCATCGGCCTGTCCGCCACCATAGGGGATCCCGAAGGCACCGGCGCGTTCCTCTCGTCCGGGACCGGGCGCAGGACCGTCATCCCGGGGATTGAAAACAAGGGTATCCGCTGGCGCTTGTCGATGGAGCATTTCTTTATCCAGGGGGAGCAGGCGGGCAGGGCGGGGG
>JAJQBO010000008.1 GCA_021203245.1 Planctomycetaceae bacterium | reverse complement strand
ATCGTTTCCCTGCCGACCGATGAAAGCGGCTGGACCATGCGCGACCGCCGCAACCGGCGTCGTCAAGCGGCGGTGGCGTCCAGTTCGGTCGACATGGACAGCCTGCTCATCGTTGTGGGCGATTTCGCCCGTCTGCCCGACTCGGCGGCGGAAAACCTCTTCGCTTCGCTTGCCGGCATCATGCCCGCCGGCCTGACCGTGCAGGATCGCCGCCTCTCGCCCGGTGACGAAAACCTCTCCGACACGCTCCTGGCGCTCGTTTCGCCCGAGGAGATGCGCGACTGGTCCGACGCGGCCCTCGCCGGCGTGGCCCAGTACCTGCGCCGAGGCGGCCACCTGTGGCTCGACGCCGACAGCCCCGACCGCGCCCGGCCGCCCATGCAGAAGCTTGCCGCCGCTTCGGGCGGCGATTACGGCCCCCTTCCCGCCACGCACCAATTGGCCGAAACGGGCAACGTCGACGCCCTGTACATCGACGAGCGGCTGGCGGCAATCGTCACCTACCAGGACTGGCGCAAGAACTGGCGCTTCGGCAGCCGGAACGGCGGCACCCTCGATTTCCTGCGCCGCAGTTTGAACTATTTCCTTTCCGGCAACGCCGACCAGGGGATTGTCCTCGATACCGCGCCGACGACCGGCGACCGCCTCGTCGAACCGGTCCGGGACGTCATGCCCGACCTGCTCGCCGGCGGCGTGGGCGGCGACGGCGAGGTGTGGGACGAATTCGGGCCTGACACCGCGGCCGCGTGGCGCATGCCGTCGTGGAGTGACACCGGCCGCATCGCCGCCGTCTCCGACGGCCAGGGCGGCAGGGCGCTGCGGCTCGACCTCGGCGCTCCGGTCAAGGGCAGGGCGGCCGCGTACCGCACCCTGACGCCGCCGCAGGACTTCTCGGCCGTGGATTACGTCTCCCTCGACGCCTACTACGACGGCGAAGGCGAGGCGTCCGTCTCCATGGTATTCACGGTGGAGCGGCCCGAGGGCTGGCAGGACTACGAAACGACGACCCTGCCGCTGGTGAAGGGGTGGAACCGCATCCGCTTCAACCTGGGCGACCGCACCTTCCGCGCCCTCTCGGCCGGCGGGAGCGGCGGCACGGCCCTGCCGGGGCGGGAACGCACCGGCCGCGCCGGATTCTTCCTGTACCGGGACGGCAACGGGCCGGGCGTCGCCCTGTTCCGGGACATCAGGCTGCATTCACGATGAGCGCCTTTTCCGGATTGTTCCGCCAGGCCGTCGCGGCGCTGATTGTTTTGCTCTGCCTTGCCGTGCCGGCCCCGGCCGAGGACGACAACGCCCGGGCGGAACGCTTCGACGGCCTGATCGAAGGCCTGAATTCCTCGTCCACCGGCCGCGCCCGCGTCCTTGAATCGATCTACTCCGAACTGCGCGGCCCCGACGGGACCGAGATGCAGCGGGTGCTCCGCGAGGCGTTGTCGCGGCCCAACACGCTTATCCTCCAGGGCGCGGTGGAGGGGATGGCTATGCTGGGCGACACCCGCGACGTCGCCAACCTGGACATCCTCTTGGCCACAACCGACAAGATGGAAGTCAAGGCGGTGGTGCTGCGCCTGCTGCCCGCCTTCTGCCTCGCGACCGAACGCGCGCGCTTTGCCTATATTGATTACGCCTCCGGCTACCAGACGTCGCCCAACCCGGCGGTACTGGAGCCGCTCCGCCGCCCGCCCCTGACCAGGCGCGGCAGGCTGGACGCGACGCTGGAACGCCTGCAGGGGCGGGTCATCCGCAGCATCGCGGCGCAGTTCGACCCGGTCGGGGCGGCCTTGCCGCACCTCGAGGACGTCCGCTACGGCCCTGCCGCGCGCACGGCCATCGCCCACTACGTCGGCGATTCCCTCGGGAACGACCCGAGCCGCTGGAGCCGCATCTGGGCGGCGCAGGGACGGGACACCGAATACCGCGTACCGGGCGAAATCGAGGAAATCCGCCTTGCCGCCCTGACCTCCCTCTCGGACATGGGCGCGGAAGGCCTGCCCGAAGTGCTGGCCGCCTTCGACCTCCTGTTCGAGACCGGGGACGCGACCCAGCGCCAGGCCGCCTTCGAGACGATGGCGGTGATGTGCCGGGTAGGCTTCGCCGGCTATCCGGCCCTGGCGGCCATGACCATCGAATCGGACGAGGCGGTCGAGGCGGAAAACTGGCGGCGGCGCATCGAATCGAACGTCAACCTGGCCGTCTATACCGCCGCCGGGGCGACGAAAACCTTGCATGAATCCATGCACGGCGATGCGGGCGTGTTTGTCGCCGCCGCCGGGGCGCTGGGTGCGGCGTTGTCGTTCCCGCGCGATTACCCCGACGGCGACGGCCGCCTCCTTGCCTCCCGCGCCGACGGGGTCGGCATGCTGGAACGGCTGATGTTATACCCGGACATCGACCGGGAAAAACGCGCCTCGGTCGTCGCCGCCATGGCCTCGGTCGGCGCGCCGGAATCTGTCGTCGCGCTGACGAGCCTCGTCAACTCGCCCTACACCACGGCCGACTTCGGCAACGACGGCACGCTGATGGCGGAGGCGGTGGTGGATGCGCTCCGCGATATCGCCGTCGGCGGACAGGACGGCCGGGCCGACGCGCGCCGGGCCCTCCTCATGCTGCTCGAGGACGAGCGCCAGTTTCCGCCGGTCCGGCCCGGCACGCCGCCCGTCGGCATGGCCCACATGGTGCTGTGGCGCTTGCAGCGGCTGGCCCGGTCCAACGACATCTCCTTCCGCCCCGGCGACTGGCGCGAACGTTTGGGTTGGTGACGCACGGTTGAACCTCTCCCCGTAAATGCCCATAATGAAGGCTGGAACGAGGGCTGTTCCATTACGAAAGGTGGGCAATTGAACGAAACACGCATTTCCTCATCAGGGCTGACCGCCTTCTATCCCCTCCGCGACGCTCCCCTGGGTCCGGACGAGCGCATGGTCAACGGCTTCCGCGTCGACCGGGGCAGCCCGCTGCCGCTCGGTCCCGACCGCACCGCGCGGGGCGTCAACTTCGCCGTCTATTCGAGCCGCGCCACGCGGATGATTCTTGAACTGTTCGAAGGGGACGACGACGAGGTCAAGGCGTCTATCGAACTCGACCCGCGCCTCAACCGCACCGGCGACATCTGGCATGTCCGGGTGCTGCACCACGAGCCGGAGATGCTGCGGTCGCTTCGTTACCTGTGGAAGGCGGACGGGCCGCAGGACCCCTCCAAGGGCCTCTATTTTGACCCGAACGTCCCGCTCCTCGACCCCTACGCCCGCGCCTTCTCCGGCGTCGCGCCGTGGGGCAGGCCGGACCTGCCGCACTCCTACGGCGGCGGCGGACCCGCCATCAACCCGCGCCGCTGCCGAATCGCCGCCACCCGCTCGTTCGACTGGGAAGGGGACGCGCCGCTCCTCACGCCGCTCGAGGACACGGTGATTTACGAACTCCACGTCCGGGGCTATACGGTCGACCCGTCGTCCGGCGTGGCCCAGCCGGGCACTTTTCTCGGGCTGACGGAAAAGATTCCCTACCTCCTCAATCTCGGCGTCACGGCGGTGGAACTGATGCCTGTTTTCGAATTCGACGAAAACGAGAACATGCGTAAACACCCCCGCACCGGCGAGCCGCTCCTCAACTTCTGGGGCTATTCGCCGCTGGCGTTTTTCTGCCCCAACACCGGCTATGCCTCCAACAGCGCCGACGCGGGCGTCCTGACCGAGTTCCGCGAAATGGTCAAGCGGTTTCACCAGGCCGGGCTTGAAGTCTATCTGGACGTCGTCTTCAACCACACCGCCGAAGGGGACGAGCGCGGGCCGACGATTTCCTTCCGGGGCCTCGACAACCCCACCTATTACATGCTCGACAGCCACGGCCGCTACCGAAACTTTTCGGGCTGCGGCAATACCTTCAACTGCAACCACCCGGTGGTGCGCAGCTACATTGTCGACGTGCTCCACTACTGGGTCGCCCACATGCACATCGACGGCTTCCGCTTCGACCTCGCCTCGATTCTCGGCCGCGACGTCAACGGCGAGGTGCTGGCGAATCCGCCCATCCTCGAAATGATCTCCCGCGACCCGGTGCTGGCCCGCACCAAACTCATCGCCGAGGCGTGGGACGCGGCCGGGCTGAACCAGGTCGGCAATTTCCCCTCCTACGGCCGCTGGTCGGAATGGAACGGCTATTACCGCGACGACGTGCGCATGTTCTGGCGCGGCGACGGCGGCATGGTCAGCCGTTTCGCCAGCCGCGTCTGCGGGTCGGACGATCTCTACCGCGAATCGGGCGGCAATCCGCGCCATACCATCAACTTCGTCACCGCCCACGACGGGTTTACCTTGAACGACCTCGTGTCCTACGAGAACAAGCACAACGAGGACAACGGCGAAAACAACCAGGACGGCGAACGGCACAACCACTCGATGAATTTCGGCCACGAAGGCCCGACCGGCGACGCCGAAATCAACCGCCGCCGCCGCATCCATATGAAAAA
Source organism: Planctomycetaceae bacterium (assembly GCA_021203245.1). Taxonomy (GTDB): domain Bacteria; phylum Planctomycetota; class SZUA-567; order SZUA-567; family SZUA-567; genus JAJBSZ01. The sequence continues at coordinate 797 of JAJQBO010000008.1, read as the reverse complement.
CTTCCTGGCCACGCTGCTCCTGTCGCAGGGCGTGCCGATGCTCCTCGGCGGCGACGAATTCTGCCGCACCCAGAAGGGCAACAACAACGCCTACTGCCAGGACAACGAAATAAGCTGGGTGGACTGGAAATTACAGGACGACAACCCGGACATGGTCCGCTTTTGTCAGGCGATGATCGCCTTCCGGAAGGCGCACCCGGTATTCAGGCGGCGCTGGTTTTTCAACGGCGGCGACGGCATCCACTGGCAGGGCGAACAAGAAAACAAGCCGGACTGGTCGGACGAGGCGCGCTGGCTCGCCTACCTCCTCGACGGCGGCCAGGCCAAACGGCCCGACGGCAGGCCGGACGACGACATCTACGTCATCATGAACGCGTCCGGGGACTGGCGGCATTTCCACATCCCTGACCGGGGCGGCGACTGGCGGGTGGTGGTGAATACGGCCAGGCCGTCTCCGGAGGACGTGTGGGAAAATATCGACGCCGCGCCGAATGCGGGACGGCGGCAGGACCGGTTCCCGGTGGAGCCGCGGAGCGTGGTGGTGCTGGTGCGGCCGCACGGATAGGGCGGCGGCTGTTTACAACGATTTTGAGAGGGTCATCGCTATGGCGGTGACCCTCTCTCTCAAGTTTGGCCTTTTTCTGTCTTATCAAATATTGACTTAGGCAATTAAAACGGATTCGAGTTGGGATATTACTTGCTTATGAGGTGGGTTTATTTTGCACCTCTGAGTTTTGCATACCCTCCCAAATAATTGTACCCACTCAAGCTACGAATGTCCATATCGGCACCCCCAC
>JAJQBO010000207.1 GCA_021203245.1 Planctomycetaceae bacterium | reverse complement strand
GGATATTTTGAAAATGCAGGCTACCCCGTTCACGGACTTTTTTAAAACGCTTTAATTGTTGCCGAACAGGCAACTTTTGCGTCATAGCACGAATAGGAATGTGGAGAACAGCCCCGAATATTGGCACAAGCGCCACTATGGCGATAGCCATGGTGAGGATGTATTCGTCATCTTTTACGAGATAAATAAATCTTCATAAGTTACTTGACCAACTACTTCATAGGAATGACGTTTTTTATGGGGCGAGTGGGGTGAGGCATCGGAAGTACGGAAATGAAAAGCGGCCCCAGAAATCCGGGGCCGCTTTGTATGGTCGTACTCGGGTCCAAGTAAAGTTTATCCGTTCTTTTTCTCAAACTCCCTCATAAACTCCACCAGCGCGGTGATCCCGTCTTCAGGGAAGGCGTTGTAGATGCTGGCGCGCAGGCCGCCGACCGAACGGTGGCCCTTGAGGCCGTCGAGGCCGGCCGCGGCCGCTTCCTGGATAAACTTCTTTTCCAGATCTTCCGTCTCCAGCCGCCAGGTGATGTTCATGATGGACCGGCTGTTTTTGTCGGCGCACGGCTTCCAGAACGCGCTGGCGTCGAGGACATCGTAGACCCGTTGCGCTTTGGCGATGTTGCGTTTTTCCATCGCCGCGACGCCGCCGTTTTCCTTGACCCAATCGGTCACCAGCTTGTAGACATACACCGCCCAGGTGTTCGGGGTATTGTAGAGGCTGGGTTCGGGCATGTGGGTCTTGTAGCGGAAGAAGTAGTTGACCGTGTCGGGGCAGCGTTCGGCCAGGTCTTTCCGCAGAATGACGAGGGCATTGCCGGAAGGCCCGAGATTCTTCTGCATGCCGGCGTAGATGATGCCGAACTGGCTGACGTCCAGCGGCCGCGACATGATGTCTGAGGACATGTCGGCGACGAGAGGGGCTTCCGTCCGGGGGAACTCGGTGAAGCGCATGCCGCCGATCGTCTCGTTGGACGTAATGTGGACATAGGCCGCGCCTTTTGTGAACGGGAGCGAGGCGATGTCGGGTCCGGCCATATAGTTCCCGTCCTTGCCGTCCCAGATGACGTTGACCTTGCCGACGATCTGCGCTTCCTTGATCGCCTTGCCGGCCCACGAGCCGGTATGGACATAGTCGGCCGAGGAGCCGGGCGTGAGCAGGTTCAGGGGCACCATGGCGAACTGCTGGCTCGCGCCGCCCGGGAGGAACAGGATGGAATAGTCGTCGGAGATGCTGAGGATGTCGCGGGTATTGGCCTCGGCTTCCTTGATTATCCGGTCGAATATCTTGCCACGGTGGGACATCTCCATGATGGACATGCCGCAGCCTTCGAAGTCGACGAGCTGGTCGCGGGCTTTTTCGAGAACAGGGAGGGGGAGGACGGCTGGTCCTGACGAGAAGTTGTAGATGCGGCCCATGGGATCTGTTTTCCTTTATCATGGTATCGTGTGGTCCCGGCGCATGCCGGGCCGATTCGCGATTATACCAGCATTTGCACGGCGTGCAAGCGGGGTTGTGGGACCGGTACCGGGCCTCATGCATTCGCCAATGCTCAGGAGGGAGGTTGGGAAGGTGGAAAGGGCTCGTGTTTTCAACCCGCTCGTCTCTAAAACTACGTCATCCCCGCGTACGCGGGGATCCAGCGGACCGTTCACCATAGGAACGGTGGTACATACTCTAGATGACTCGATGAAATGATGAAGGCAATACAACTCGTTCCCGAGTTGATCCGCCCACTGGATCCCCGCGTGCGCAGGGATGACGAGCCTATGTGGAACGAGTGAGGCTGTTGCACTCGCCATTCTCTAAAAATACGTAAAAAAGGCGTCCCCATGCAGGGACGCCTTCCATAAGCTCTACAGCACATAAAGCAGCAAATTACTCGTTCACCCGTTCCATAAACTCCCCGGTCCGGGTATCGATCTTGATCTTGTCGCCGACCTTCATGAACAGCGGCACCTTGACGTTGTAGCCGGTCGAAACCTTGGCGTTCTTGAAAATGTTGGTCCGCGAGTCGCCCTTGACACCGGGTTCGGCTTCGATAATTTCCAAGGTCACGTTGGACGGCAGTTCGATGGAGACGATTTTTCCCTCGATGACCGTGCCCTTGACGACGCAGTTTTCCGGCATGTAGTTGATGTCGTTCCCGACCACGTCGGCGGGGACGGGGATCTGTTCGTAGTTCTCGGCATCCATGAAGACATAGGCGTCGGCTTCGGGATACAGGTATTCGAAGTTCCGCGTCTCGACATAGACTTCGTCGATCTGGTCGTTGGAGCGGAAGCGCTTCTGGGTCTTGTTGCCGGAGCGCAGCGAACGCATTTCGGTCTGGACCATGGCGCGCCAGTTGCCGGGCGTGACGTGTTCGCGGTCGAGAACGATAAACAGTTCGCCGTCCATGCGGATGACCATGCCCTTGCGGATATCGGTTGCGTTAATCATGTGGTGAAAATCCTTCTGTTGTTACGGCTTGGCGAGCATCTTGCCGCTGGCCTGGATATAGTTCATGACCTTGTAGATAAGACGGGCCGCGGCGAAATCGCTCTGGATGGACTGATCGGTCGGGCAGAGTTCCGTGACGTCGATGGCGGCGATGCGACGGCGCGACGCCACCTTCTTCAGGAGCCGCAGGAGCTGCCACCAGCCGAGGCCGCCCGGTTCGGCCGCGCTGACGCAGGGGACGATGGAGGGGTCGAGGCCGGTGAGGTCGATGGACAGGTAGACGGGCGAGCGCAGTTCGTCGACGACCGAATCCTGCCAGCCCTCGTCGGACGAGCGGTCGATGTCGGCCATGAAGAACGTCTCGACCGGGACGGTGGAGTCCATGATCCGTTCGAAGCCGTCACGGGACAGGGAGCGGACGCCCACCTGCACGACGGCGGGGGCGTTCTTCAGTTCCAGCACCCGGCGCATGACGGTGTGGTGGGTCTCGTCGTCGTCGGCGTCGTCGAGGTCGGCGTTGGCGTCGATGTGGAGGACAGTCAGTTCGGGCGACCGGGCGAGAAGGGTCTCGATGCCCCAGAGGGAGACGGTGCCGTCGCCGCCGAGGATGATCGGCACGGCGGTGGCGTCGAGGGCGTTTGCGATCTGTTCCTTGACCCAGGGTTCGAGTTGGAAGGGTTCGGCCGGGGCGAGTTCGGGCGCGATGGTATGGATGCCGACCATATCGACGAGGGAGAGACCGGTCTCTTCGTCATAGTCCTGGATCAGGCTGGATGCGTCCATGATTTTTCTGGGCGCGCGGGCCTGGCCCCGGGTATAGCTCGCGGTCGCGTCGTGGGGGGCGGGAATGAGCGAAAAATACGCTTCTGCGAGATCGGCGCTCTCATAACCTAAAAAATGTGCCTCGGCGTCTGCCATGACCTACTCCTGTGCAAGGGATTGGTATTATCCAACTCTGCGTTTTGCAAGAGGTTAGCCTCATCGGAGACAAACCCCGTTCGATGATAAAATAAAACATTGCGGCCTGGCCGCTTTCCGCCATGCCTACTGCAAACGGGTATTATGATACCCGCGGACGCAGCGGGACGCAAGGGCGAAGTTCCAAATTTCGCCCCGCGCGGCCCGGACGCTTTCGCCATGGCGTGGTGGAAATGTTTCTGGTATTCTCCCTAATGTGCACCATCACCATGAATCCTTTGCCGAAAGGGAGAGAGCCATGCACAGGGAAAGCGTCGATCTGAGCCAATTTCACTGGCTGAATCAGCCACAGAACACCACCGTCACCGGGTACAGCGTCGAGTTCGACACCCTGCCCGACACCGATTTTTGGCAGCGCACCCACTACGGTTTCGAGCGCGCCAACGGCCACGCGTTCCTGACCCGGCTGTGGGACGACTTCTCCTTCAGCGCCGCCGCCGACTCGGTCTACGAAACGCTCTTCGACCAGAGCGGCCTGTTGCTCTGGGTCGACGCGGACAATTGGGCCAAGGTTTCGCTGGAAAACGGCCCCGGCGGCGGCACCTCGGGGATGCTGGGGAGCGTCGTCACGACGCACGGTTATTCCGATTGGGCGACACGACTCTGGACCCGATAATCAATCCCATCTGGTACCGCATCTCCCGCAAAGGGTCGGACTTCCGTTTCGACTGCTCCCTCGACGGCGACGAATTCACCCAGATGCGCGTCTTCCATCTCCACGGCGACCTCACCCATGCCCGGGTGGGCGTGTATGCCTGCAGCCCCGGCGACTCCTCCTTCCACGTCCGGTTTACCGAAATACAGGCCGGCCCGTGCGTGTGGCAGGACTAGGATCGACTCCTGCGGGGGGAACGATCCGGGAGGGATAGAGCGTCTACCGATTCCCCGCCGCGCCGGTGTGAGGGGCGGCCTCTGGGTCGGGTTTGCAACGTACCTGAAGGCCTTTATCTACGCAAACAATTGACAGCCGCCCGTTTCGCTGCGGCGCAGCGCCCTGTGCCGTTCCCTCGTAACAAGTGCCGTCAAAGCACTTTTTTGCGTCCGCGGCTTGAAAGTTTACCGGACGGACGGTATAGTATTAGCAGGATAACTTTACTAAACGGCCGGTTTCGAACAGTTCGCGCAGGGAAGAAAAGCATGGGCAGGCGGAGTTCAAAAGAGCAGCTCCTCGATGCTGCGGAACGGGTTATCAAGCGCCAGGGCATGGCCTCGACCACCATCGAAGCGGTTGCGGCAGAGGCCGGTCTGTCAAAAGGCGGGCTATTTTACCATTTCAGCAGCAAAAAAGACATGCTCATGCAGTTGATCGAGCGCTACGAACGCCAGTTCAAGGCGCTTCGCCAAAAAATTCACGACTCCCTCCCCGAAGGCCCGCACCGCATGCTCAAGGCCACCATTCTCGCCTCGACCAAGCATGCGGAACGCGCCAGTGCCAACATCTCCAACATCATCACCCTTCTCGACGATGTCGAACTGCGGGAAGTGGTGCGCAAGATGAAGATACGGCTGTTCACCGAAATTACCCAGGGCTATCCGCATCCGCAGAAGGTCGCCCTGGCGCTCCTGGCGGCGGACGGCCTCTGGGTCATGGATTTGTTCGCGGGCGAAGTCATTCCCGAGGGACTGGAAAACCAGATCGTCGAGGAACTCCTCGCCCTTATCGATATTCATGTGGAGCCGAAAGTGGAGGGGACGCCATGCGCTCACGACGAGGTGGTTATGCGGTAAGGTCTGTGACCCTTCTGGCCGCGGTCGCGGCGGTGGGGATATTCGCGGCCGTCCGGCCGGACGAGGAGGCAGTCGCCGCATCCGCCCCTGCGGCAGCCGCCGCGCGCCCGCCCACCCTGGTC
>JAJQBO010000024.1 GCA_021203245.1 Planctomycetaceae bacterium | reverse complement strand
TGACTCGCTCACTCCAATTACTGCCGCCATGCCCACGGGCGCGGGCATCACATGGAGAGGGAAGCGGGTATGGACCACCGTTCCTTTTGTGATCCGTCCGCTGGGCCCCCGCGTTCGCGGGGGTGACGTGGTTCGGCGGCGCGGGAGGGGGGACGTTCCGCTCACCCCTTCTTAGAACCAGGGCGGCGTGTTCGCCCAGACGCAGATGCAGTTTTCTTCGCCGGTGTTGGCCTTCGAATGGGGCTCGGCGGAACTGAAGGTGATGCTGTCCCCTTCCTTCAGGAGATATTCCTGCTCGCGGATGGTGACGAGAAGCTGGCCCTGGAGAATCAGGCCGCACTCGGTGCCGGGATGGGAATACTGACCGACGCCGGTGCCGGCCCCCAGCTCGTAGATGTTGTAGATAAATTCGATTGGACCCGACATGTCCGGGTTGAGCAGGTGATAGGTGACGCCCTTGTCCAGCGACAGCAGCTTGCGATGCTCCTTGTGGACGACAGGCGACTGCTGGTGGGTGATGACAGGCACCTCCTCCTCCTGATCGCCGAAAAACTCGCCCAGCGGCTGCTCAAGCGCGGCGGCGATTTTCTTCAGGGTCACAATGGTCGGCGAAATCTTCGAGCGCTCGACCTGGGAGATGGTGCTGGAGGTCAGACCGGTCCGGCGCGCGACATCCACGACCTTCAAGTCCTTCATCATGCGGATCTGCTTTATTTTCAGGCCAAGCTTTTCCGAATACTTCTGTTTGTTCTTCTGGGCCATGTTCTCTCCTCGCTGCTTCGGACGGCGCTCCCCCGGTATGGTCGGCCCGCGCGATTCGGCCGACTCCACACCCGGACGACGCACGACGGAACCAGATTCTTTAAAAAGCGCTAATCCATAAAATGCCGTACCACTTAATTTATACCCTCTAATCGACATTGTTTCATAAAAATACGGGGCCGTCAATGCTTTGCAACCAGCCTCGCCTTAATCCCGCCTTAAAAACCATGCCAAACATCAGCCGCGATCGCGCTTTTTCCCGGGAAAAACCGTCTCACCCAGGGCCGCGCCATGGACGCCTCTCTGGCCGTCGCCAGCAAATTTTCCGCTGGTATTAATGTGGCCATTCTCTTTAAATCTTTTTTAAGGTCTAGCATAACCACTGCCCGCGCGTGGCCGTTTTTTCGCTGTTCACGGCGATTCCGGCGTCGGTTTCGGCTAAAAATCTTGCTATTTAACTCATTTAAACGCATATAGTTACATTAAGGACAGTTTTATTTATTGAAAATTCGCCCTTTCGCAGTTGTAAAGGCGGAAATTATGTATTAAAATGAATTAAATAACACAGAGACTACGTTGGCAGACGTACCCCCCCTTATCCTCGACGATACGACACTTACGCTTTACGCAAACGCACGAAGAGTCTTGACCGCACGGTTTCACCCGTTTCCGCCCGCCCCGGCGCGCGGTATTTTCCGACGCGGTCCAGCGCTGCACGACGAATTGGGTCTGTATGCTATGCGAACCGGCGTCTGCTCCCCGTTCCCCAAGCGGCCACCCTAGCGCGGCCGCGACCCATGGTTATTGTCCCCTGCGACGACCCTACGCAGACACCACGGATTTTACCCACTGATAGAAACAAGGAGCAAAACTATGCCCGACGACGCTCCACTGTTGAGAATGGTCAACATCGTGAAAAACTTCCCCGGCGTCAAGGCGCTCAAGGGCGTCGATCTCGAAGTCGTCGCCGGCGAGGTCCACGCGCTCATGGGGGAAAACGGCGCCGGCAAGTCCACCCTGATGAAGTGCCTCATCGGCATTCACCCGCAAACCTCGGGCGACATCTATTTCCAGGGCCGCAAGCTTCCGCCCCAATACAACCCGGCCGAAGCCCTCGACATGGGCCTGGCGATGATCCACCAGGAACTGAGCCCGGTCGCGCACCGGCCCATCATGGAAAACATCTGGCTCGGGCGCGAACCGAAAAACAGGTTCGGCCTGATCGACCACGCCAAAATGGCCGATATGACCCGAGACGTCCTCAAACTCATCGACCTCGACATCGACCCCCGCACCCGCATGGGCGAATTGACCGTCGCCAAGATGCAGATGGTCGAAATCGCCAAGGCGCTCTCCTTCGACGCCAAACTGATCATCATGGACGAACCCACCTCCGCCATCACCGACCGCGAGGTGACCCAGCTCTTCAAGCTGATCGAACGCCTGAAAAGCGAAGGCCGCGGCATCGTCTACATCTCCCACAAAATAGACGAAATCTTCCAGATCGCCGACCGCATCACCGTCTTCCGCGACGGCGAACGCGTCGGCACCGACCGGGCCAACGATACGACCATGGACAGGATGATCACCATGATGGTCGGCCGGCCCATCGACGAAATGTTCCCGAAGGTCGACTGCGAGATCGGCGCCGTCCACCTCGAAGTCAAGGGGCTGTCGTCCGGACGCGCCTTCAAGGACGTGTCCTTCACCGTCCGCAAAGGGGAAATCCTCGGCCTGGCCGGCCTCGTCGGCGCAGGCCGCAGCGAAGTGGTCGAATCCATCTTCGGCCTCCGCCACCTCGACAAGGGCGAAATCTTCATCGACGGCAAGCCGGTCACCATCCGCAGCCCGGCCGACGCCATCGGCCACGGCATGGCGTTCCTCACCGAAGACCGGCGCGAGACCGGCATCTTCCCCATGCTGGACATCCAGTTCAACATGTACATCGCCAACATGCGCAAGTTCACCTCCAAGTCGAGCGTGCGCCTCCTCTCCTTCAAGCGCATCAAGGAGGAGGTCACCTACTTCATCGACACCATCAACGTCAAGACCCCGTCGCAATACCAGAAGATCGAAAACCTCTCGGGCGGCAACCAGCAGAAGGTGCTGGTCGCGCGCTGGCTCATGACCGAGCCGGAGATCCTCTTCCTCGACGAACCGACCCGCGGCATCGACGTCGGCGCCAAGGCAGAAATCCACAAGCTGGTCACCTTCCTCGCCGGCCAGGGGAAGTGCGTCGTGATGATTTCGTCGGAACTGCCCGAGGTGCTGGGCATGTCCGACCGGGTGGTGGTGATGTACGAAGGCAAGGTCACCGGCATCCTCGACAACACCAACCAGAAGCTGACCCAGGAGGAAGTCATGCGCTACGCCTCCGGCGCCGTCGAACTCGAGGCGGCCGGCAAGCTGGTGTAACGGCCGTTTTGACAACATCCACTTTATCAACCGCATTCGCAAACGCACCGGAGGAGAATGAGCATGGCTAATGAGAACACACTCGACTGGGCTGCATTTTTCAAGGAATACGGCATTTTCGTCATCCTGCTCCTGATGGTCCTGGCGGTCAGCGTCCTGAGGCCGAATTTCCTCACCGCCAACAACATCTTCAACGTCCTGACCCAGAGCTCCATCTTCGGCATCATGGCGCTGGGCCTGACCCTCATCATCATCTCGAAAGGCATCGACCTCGGCGCCGGTTCGGTCCTCGCCTTCTCGGGCGTCGTCGCCGCCTCGCTCGCGCAAACGGATGGCGCGATGGGCAAGTACTTCCCGAACCTGGGCCAACTGCCGTGGATTATCCCGGTCGTGGTCGCCCTCTGCATCGGCACCCTGTGCGGCTTCATCAACGGCTCCCTCGTCGCCAAGACCGGCATCCCCGCCTTTATCGCCACCCTGGGCATGACCACCGTCGCCCGCGGCCTGGCCCTCATCTACACCGGCGGCCGGCCCATCAGTTCGCTCTCCTCCGGCTTCACCTTCTTCGGCGGCAAGGTGGGCATCATCCCCATGCCGGTGGTGGTGTGGTTCTGCGCCATCGCCGTCACCTGGGTGCTCCTGGGATATACGTCGTTCGGCAAGTCGATTTACGCCATCGGCGGCAACATCAAGGCGGCCGAGGTCTCGGGCATTCCGGTCGCCCGCAACCTTATCCTCATCTACTCGTTCGGCGGCCTCATGTGCGGCCTGGCCGCGGTCGTCTTCGCCGGCCGCGTGCAGTCCATGCACCCGGGCGCGGCCGTCGGCTACGAACTCACCGCCATCGCCGCGACCACCATCGGCGGCACCTCGCACTCGGGCGGCATCGGCACGGTGACGGGCGCGGTCATCGGCGCGCTCATCCTCGGCGTGCTCCGTAACGGCCTGACCCTGCTGGGCGTCCACCCCTACTGGCAGCAGGTCGCCGAAGGCGTCATCATCGTCGTCGCCGTCATCATCGACATGCGCACCAACGCCAGCAAGAAGTAATACCCGTAACAATTCGAACCAGGCCATAGTGGCCGGGAATTTCTCTACCACGCACGCTACGGAGAACATCATGAAAAAACTGTTCCGCTTTGCAACGCTGTGCCTCGCCGTCGGCATCCTCGCCACCGCCGCCGTCCAGGCCGGCCAGATCCGCATCGGCTACTCCTGCTCCAACTTCAACGACATCTTCCAGATCTACGTCGTTGACGCCGCCAGGGCCGCCGCCGCCGAACATCCCGAAGTCGTCCTCGACGTCATGGACGCGCAGGAAGACGTCATCCGCCAGCAGGACCAGGTCATGACCATGATCCAGTCCGGCATCGACGTCCTGGTGGTGGTGCCGGTCGACACCTCGGCGGTATCGGGCATCGAGACCCTGGCGAAGAACGCCAACCTGCCGCTCATCTACGTCAACCGCAACCCCTATCCGAACGAAAACGCCCCCGAGAACGTCTATTTCATCGGCGCGAACTCCATCCTCGAAGGCGAGACGCAGATGGAATACATCGGCGAAAAGATGGGCGGCAAAGGCAACATCGTCATCCTGATGGGCATCCTCTCGAACGAGGCCTCCATCAACCGCACCCAGGGCGTCCACAACGTCATCACGGCCAAGTACCCCGACATCAAGGTGCTGGCCGAAGAGACGGGCAACTGGCAGCAGGACCAGGGCATGACCGTCATGGAAAACTGGATCACCGCCTACGGCGACCAGATCAACGCCGTCGTCTCGAACAACGACAACATGGTCCTGGGCGCCATCAACGCCCTCGAAGCCGCCGGCATGAAGGATGTCTACACCATCGGCATCGACGCCACCACCGACGCGCTGCAGGCCATCCTCGCCGACCGCATGACCGCCACCGTCCTGCAGGACCCCGTCGCCCAGGGCCGGGGCGCGGTCGAAGCCGCGGTGAAGCTGATGAACGGCGAATCGCTGCCCGCCATCACCAAGCTGCCAGCCGAACTCATCACCAAGGAAAACGCCCAGGCGCAACTGGACAAGTCCAAGTAAACCCATCGCACCGCCAGGCCGCGCCCCTCCGAGG